>DAIDIQ010000199.1 GCA_027459285.1 Acetobacteraceae bacterium | reverse complement strand
GCGCCAGCCTCAGCCGACCGGCAGGGGCACGAAGCGCATGCCGTCCGGGGTTTGGACAAGCAGCAGGATGGATTTTTTGTGCGCGGATTTCGCGGCGGCGAGCTTGGCACGCAAATCCGCGACGGTTGAGACCGGGGATTGCTGCACCTCGACGATGACATTGCCGGGGGCGAGCCCGCGGTCGGACGCTGGGGTGTTGTCCTGAACCGCGGTGATGACCACGCCTTTCTGATCGGCCTGGAGTTGGAACTTGTCACGCGCATGCTTGCCGATGGGGGCCACGGTGACGCCAAGGCCGGTCAGCACGGTGGTTTTCAGCCTTGGCTCCGCCGGCGGGGCGGGGCGTTGCAGTGACGCCTGTTGGATGTTGTCGCCGGGCATTTCACCCACGTCGACCGTGATGCTGGTTTTTTTGCCGTTGCGCCAGATTTCCACCGGCACGTCGTGACCGATCGGGGTTTCGGCGACGATGAGCGGCAGGTTGCGCATTTCCTTCACGGTTTCGTTGTTGAAGGTGAGGATGACGTCCCCGGGTTTCAGCCCGGCTTTATCGGCGGGGCCGCCGGCATTGACGCCGGCCACCATGGCGCCGGTGGCGGTGGGCATGCCGATGCTTTCCGCGATGTCGGGCGTGACTTGCTGGATGCGCACGCCGAGCCAGCCGCGACGGACATGGCCGTATTGGCGCAACTCGGCGATGACCACCTTGGCGAGATTGGCCGGGATGGAGAAGCCGATGCCGATGGAGCCGCCGGAGGGGGAATAAATGGCGGTGTTGATGCCGATGACCTGGCCCTGCATGTTGAAGAGCGGACCGCCCGAATTGCCGCGGTTGATCGGCGCGTCGGTCTGAATGAAATCGTCATACGGACCCTGGTTGATGTCTCGGCCGAGGGAGCTGACGATGCCGGCGGTGACGGTGCCGCCGAGACCGAACGGGTCACCGATGGCGATCACCCAATCGCCGACGCGGGCGGTGTTGCTGTTACCCCAGGGCACGGCGGTGAGGGTTTTGCCGGCGGGCGGGGTTATTTTCAGCAGTGCGAGGTCGGTTCGGTCATCGTGGCCGACCAGCTTGGCGGTGACGCTGGTATTGTCCTGGAAGGTGACGGTGATTTTCTGCGCGCCGTCGATGACATGGTTGTTGGTGACGATGTAGCCGGCGGGGTCGATGACAAAGCCGGAGCCGAGGCTTTGGATGTGGCGCGTGCCGGGCGCAGTGGACCCGTCCGGCTGGTCCTGGTCCTGGTTGCCCTGGTCGGGCGGGACCATGCCCGGATGTTCGTGCTGCATGAAATCATGAAAGAACTGCTCGAACGGGGTGCCCTGGCCGCCCGGGTCGTTCGGCATGACGGGGCTGCCGCCGCCGGGCAGCGTTTCGCTGGTGGAAACATTGACCACGCCCGGCAGCAGGTGCGCCGCCTCATCGGCGAAGCTGGGCGGACCATCATAGGCGCGGGCGGGGGGCGCCATGAAAACGGGCGCCGCGAACAGGGCGGCGGCGACCAGGCTGGGCAGGGCGATCAGGCGCATTGCGCATAGGTTCCTTGACGGAGCATCGGCGGACATGGCGGTGACATGACGTTGCGGCAAGAGGCGAAACCGGCGATGCAACGCTGCCGGCGCGCGATTAAAGCCCGGCTGTGGCAGGGCGTGCAGGGGGGGATGAGGCATGTGGGGCAAAAAACGCGCGGGCGCCGGCAAGGAAACGCCGGAGGCGGTTTTGCAGGCGGCGCGGGCGGCATTGGCCGGACTGACCGACCCGGTTGGTGGCAAGGCGCTGCCGGAAAGCGGGCTGATCGACAGCCTGGAGCTGGTCGGTGACCAGATTATTCTGGCGCTGAAGGCAACCCGCGATTCGGCGACGCAGATGGAACGCCTGGCGCGTGAGGCGGAGGCGGCGCTGCTGGCCTGTTCGGGCGTCGGCGCGGCGCGGGTGGTGCTGACGGCGCACCGGGCGCCGGGCGCGAAGACACCGGTGCCGCCGCCACCGGCGGCGCCGGCGGGGTTTGCCGCGCGGCACGGCACGCCCGGCAAGCGGATCACGCTGCCAGGGGTCAAGCACATCGTGGCCATTGCATCCGGCAAGGGGGGGGTTGGTAAGTCCACCACCGCGGTCAATCTGGCGGTGGCGCTGGCGCGGCGGGGGCATGCGGTGGGGCTGCTGGACGCGGATATTTATGGCCCGTCGCTGCCGACCATGCTGGGCCGGCGGGAACGGCCGGCGGTGGTGGGCGAGCGGATTCAGACGGTGGACGTGTTCGGCCTGGCGGCGATGTCGATGGGGTTTCTGGTCGATGCGGACGCGGCCATGGTGTGGCGCGGGCCGATGGTGATGGGCGCCATTCAGCAATTGCTGGGCCAGGTGGACTGGGGCGCGCTGGACGTGCTGGTGGTGGATATGCCGCCCGGCACAGGGGATGCGCAATTGACGCTGGCGCAAACGGTGACGCTGGCGGGCGCGGTTATCGTGTCCACGCCGCAGGACGTGGCTTTGGCGGATGCGCGGCGCGGGGCGGCCATGTTCAGGAAAATGGGCGTGCCGGTGCTGGGGCTGATTGAGAACATGAGCTATTATTGCTGCCCCGAATGCGGGGCGCGCGGCGATATTTTCGGGCATGGGGGCGCGCGGCTGGAGGCGGCGCGGCTGGGTGTGCCGTTTTTGGGCGAGGTGCCGCTGCTGCGCGCGGTGCGGGCGGCGGCCGATGCCGGCACGCCGATTGTGCTGGCCGAACCGGCGGGGGATGCCGCCCGGGCGTACGGAACCCTGGCCGACGCGCTGTGGCAGGCATTGGCGGGGCGCCCGAATGACGCACCGGCAACAATTGCGGACGCGGAATCTGGCACGCGCGCGGGTTGACGAAAGCGGGTTGACGGCTAGGTTTGCCGCCATGTCCAAGAAAGCACATCTCAATACCGCGCTGCTGCTGGCCCCCCTGTGCCTTTTTGCGATGGCACAAGCGGCCCATGCCAAGGAGCCGAAGGAACATCTGGTGCAGACGATTCCGGCCGGGTTCACCGAGGTCAGCACCAAGTCTCAGCCGGGGATGCTGATCGATGAGTATCTGCCGGCGAACGAAACGCTGCAGAACTGGAAGCAGCAGATTCTGGTTCAGCATTTCATTTTCAAAAGCGGCTATCCGCCGCCGCCGTCACGCTATGTGAACTTCCTGATCGAATCCTGGCAGAAGGGCTGCCCGGGCGCGGCAAAGCCGAAAGTGGGCGTGGGGTATGATGCGTCGGGCCGGCCGGCCGGGGCGGCTGAACTGGATTGCCCGAAGAACCCGACCACGGGCAAGCCGGAACACACGTTTTTTCAGATCATTCGCGCGACCGCCGAACTTTATGTGGCGCAATATGTGTTCCGGTATGAGCCGAGCGACGCAGAACGGGTCAAGGCCGTGGATTTTCTGCGCACGGTGCATATCGAGGGGACGGCGCCGGTCTCGGGCCTTTGAGAGAAGCCCAGCCAGAGGCGGAATTGAACGCGAGGCATAAAGTTTTTTTGGTTCTTTTTGTTCACAAAAAGACCGTGCCTTGATTCAATCCGCCCGGTAATTCGGCGCCTCACGGTCGATCGCCACATCATGCACGTGGCTTTCGCGCAGGCCCGCGCCGGTGATACGGCGGAATTGGGCGCGGGCGCGGAGATCATCGAGCGTGGCGCTGCCGGTGTAGCCCATGCCGGCGCGTAAGCCGCCGACGAGTTGGTGGAGCACGGCGGCGACCGGACCCTTGTAGCCGACCCGGCCCTCGATGCCTTCGGGGACGAGTTTGAGCTGGTCACGCACCTCGGCCTGGAAATAGCGGTCGGCCGAGCCGCGGGCCATGGCGCCGAGGCTGCCCATGCCGCGATAGGATTTGTAGGAGCGGCCCTGGTAGAGGAAGACTTCGCCTGGCGCCTCGTCGGTGCCGGCGAGCAGACTGCCGACCATGACGCAATCGGCGCCGGCGCCGATGGCCTTGACCACGTCGCCCGAGGTGCGGATGCCGCCATCGGCGATGGCGGAGACGCCGTGTTCGTGGCAGGCGCGCGCGGTTTCGAGCACGGCGGTGAATTGCGGCACGCCGACGCCGGCAACGACGCGGGTGGTGCAGATGCTGCCGGGGCCGATGCCGATTTTGATGGCGTCCGCCCCCGCCTCGGCCAGCGCGATGGCGGCTTCGGGGGTGGCGACGTTGCCGGCAACCACCTGCACCGCGTTGGATAGCGTTTTTGCGCGCGCAACCGCTTGCAGCACCCCCTGGGAGTGGCCGTGGGCGGTGTCTATGACCAGGACATCGACCCCGGCCTCGACCAGGGCCTGGGCGCGGGCATGACCATCCTCACCCACGCCGGTGGCGGCGGCAACCCGCAGGCGGCCCAAGGCGTCCTTGTTGGCGAGCGGGTGGGCTTCGGCCTTGTCCATGTCCTTCACGGTGATGAGGCCGACGCAGCGATAGGCGTCATCGACGACGAGGAGCTTTTCGATGCGGTGGTGGTGAAGCAGGCGGCGGGCTTCGTCGGCGGAGACGCCGAGGCGGACGGTGACCAGATTGTCGCGGGTCATCAACGCCGCGACCTTGATGTCGGGGTCGGTGGCGAAACGGACATCACGGTTGGTGAGGATGCCGACCAGACGGCCGGTGCCCCGCTCGACCACGGGCACGCCGGAGATATGGGCGGCGGCCATGAGGGCGCGGGCTTCGGCCAGGGTCTGGTCAGGCGCGATGGTGAGAGGATCGACCACCATGCCGGATTCGTATTTTTTCACCCGGCGGACCTCGGCGGCCTGGCGTTCCGGGCTGAGGTTTTTGTGGATGACGCCGATGCCGCCGGCCTGGGCCATGGCGATGGCCATGGCGGATTCGGTGACCGTGTCCATGGCGGCGGCGATGAGCGGGATGTTGAGGCCGATGGATTGCGTCAGCCGCGCCCGCGTGTCGGTGTTGGCGGGCAGAACCTCTGAATAGCCGGGCACGAGCAGCACGTCATCGAAGGTCAGCGCCTCCGGTATGGTGCCATTGCCGTGCTGTGCCATCGGGTAACCCTTTCGCCGTGGCG
>DAIDIQ010000278.1 GCA_027459285.1 Acetobacteraceae bacterium | reverse complement strand
TGGCATTGCGGCCATTCTATACGCGGGCATAGGATGATTGTCAAGGAGAAAATGCCGTCACCGACCACTTTTCCTAGGAAGGCATCGAGAAGGGCGACTTTTTTGAAAAAAAGTCGCGCAAAAAACTTTTGGGACTCTGGGACCGGGGCTGTGGCGAGGGGTGAGTTTCGGCGGCATTGATGGGGGATGATGGGGCTTCGCCCCGAAGGAAGGCTGGCTTGCTTGGCCGCGTAGCGGCCTTTCATGCCCGCCGCCCGCCGCGGAAACTCGGCCCGTGCCCCCCGCACGGACCCAAAGTCACGAAGTTTTTTTGGTTCTTTTTGTTCACAAAAAGAACAATTCCCCTAAACAAACAAACCTCACTCATCGCGCCGCGGCCGGGCCAGCAGGGCCGTGATGGCGGCCTTGAGGTCGAGCCGGGCGGCCAGCAGGTCGGCAACCGCGGCGCAGATCGGCAGGTCGAGGCCGCGCGCCGCCGCCAGGGCGTGGAGTGCGGGCGCGGTTGCCGCGCCTTCGGTCACGCCATCGGCCTGTGCGCGCGCGGCGCCGAGGTCGAGGCCCTGGCCCAGTGCCAGTCCCAGCGCGTAATTGCGGCTTGCCGGCCCCGTGCAGGTCAGCAGCAGGTCGCCGAGGCCTGACAGACCGGCGATGGTTTCCGCCCGGCCGCCGAGCGCGCTCGCCAACCGCGCGAGTTCGGCGAGCCCCCGGGTGATCAGCGCCGCGCGGGCATTTTCGCCCAAACCGGCGCCGATCACCGCGCCGGCGGCAATGGCAATCACGTTTTTTGCCGCCCCGCCCACCTGCACCCCGATCGGATCGTCGTTGCCGTAGATGCGAAAATTCGCTGTCGCCAGCCGATCGGCGATGACCGCGCGCAATCCGGCGTCGGTGCCGGCCAGCACGCTTGCCGCCGGCAGGCCCATGGCCAGTTCCCGCGCGAAATTCGGGCCGGACAGAACCAGCGCCGCCCGGCCCGGCTGTGTTTCGGCCAGCACGTCCAGCATCAGCCGCCCGGATGGCTGTTCCAGCCCCTTGGCGCACACGACGATGGGCGCCTGGCCGGGCAGGCGCGCGCTGACCGCGCGCACGTGCTGGGCCGGCACCACGAGCAAAATCAGCCGCGCCGGCAGCGCCAGATCGTCGGTCACCGCAATTCCGGCCGGCAGCGCAAGCCCGGGCAGGCGCGGATTGACCCGGGTTGAGGCGAGCCGTGAAGCCGCCACGGGGTCACGCAGCCACAGCGCGGTGCTTGCCCCCCCGCGCTCGGCATGCAGGGCCAGGGCCGTGCCCCAGGCGCCACCGCCGACCACCATCACATCGTGCCGGGTCATTCTTCCGCCCATCGTTCCACCGCGCCGCCGCCATCTGGCCCGGCCAGGCGTGAGATCAGCGCGGCGAGGCATGTGTGGGCCATGGCTTCGAACCCATAAGGCGGGTTGAGCACGAGCAACAGGCTGCCGGCGAGGCGCGTGGGGTCGAGCGGCGGGTGGCGCCAGAAACATACCGCCAGCGCATCGCGGAAGCGGCCGGCAATCTGGTGGCGCAGATCGTGCACGGGGGCGAGATGCTTGATTGGTGCCCAGGCGGCGATGATGCCGGCGGAGAATCGCCGCCGTGCCAGGCTCAGTGCCTCGATCACGCGGGCGGCCTCGTTTTCCTGTTCGTAGGGCGGGTCGATGAACACGAGGCCACGGCCGGTGGGTGGCGGCAGGAGCGCGCGCACCGCCTCGTAGCCGTCGCGATGATGCACCGATACCTGGGCATCGCCGCGAAAGGCGCGGCGGAGCGTTGCCGCGTCGGCCTCGTGCCATTCGCAACAGATCAGCCGGTCCCCGGGCCGCAGACAGGCGCGGATCAGCGCGGGCGACCCCGGGTAGGCGGTGCCGGGCGGTGCCAGCGCCAGATAATCGGCGAGGTCAGGGTGTGGCGCGGCCCATAGCCGGCCGATGCCGTCATGCCATTCGCCGGTCGCCCCGGCCTCGGCCCCGGCGAGGTCATAGCGCCCGATGCCGGCATGGGTATCGAGCACCGTGAAGGGGGTTGGCTTGCGGGCCAAGGCCCGCAGCAACCCCACCAGCAGCGCGTGCTTGAGGCAATCCGCGTGGTTGCCGGCGTGAAAGGCATGCCGGTAATTCATGGCGGAAATGGCGCGCCTGGCCGGCGCGCAGTCCGGCACCGGGGACGAGAGTCTTTGAACGGCGCGCCTGGCCGGTGCCGGACTTGAAACAAAGCACGTGCGGGCCGGTGCCGGACTTAAACAGCGCATGGGGGTGCGGGCCGGTGCCGGACTTGAAACAAACCAGTTTCGTCTGGCCGGGTTTTGATTTGCGCGTCCTGATCGAGCGGCCAGCGGGGGCGGGGGGCGAAATCGATGCTGTCCGGTTGGCCGAGGCGCAGGCGTTCGATGCCGGCCCAGGCGACCATGACCGCATTGTCGGTGCAGAGGCGAAGCGGCGGGGCGATGAGCGCCATGCCGTGCCGGGTGGCGAGCGCCTCGAGGGCGGCGCGGATGGCCTGGTTGGCGGCGACCCCGCCGGCGACGACCAGATGGCGCGTGCCGGGCATGGCGGCGATGGCATGGGCACAGCGATCGACCAGGATATCCGCCACCGCCTGCTGGAACGAGGCGGCGATATCGGCCGGGGCGTGCGCGCCGCGTTGGCGGAGCACGGCGGTTTTGAGGCCGGAGAAACTGAAATCGGCGCCCGGGCGGCCGAGCAGGGGGCGTGGCAGGGGAACGGCGCGCGGGTTGCCGCTTTGCGCCAGCCGTTCCAGCGCGGGGCCGCCGGGCCAGGGCAGGCCGAGCATTTTCGCCACTTTGTCGAACGCCTCACCGGCCGCGTCGTCGATGGTGCCGCCGAGGCGGCGATACGCGCCGACCGCCTGCACGGCGAGAAGCTGGCAGTGGCCGCCCGAGACCAGCAGCAGCAGATAGGGAAACGCGACACCGCCCGGCACCAGGCCCGGCAGACGGGCGGTGAGGGCATGCGCCTCGAGATGGTTGACGGCGACATAGGGGATGGCGTGGGCGATGGCGATGCCCTTGGCGAAGCAGGAGCCGACGATGAGCCCGCCGATCAGCCCCGGGCCGCCGGTGGCGGCGACGGCGCTGAGTTTTTGCCCCGCGGGCAGGGCGGCCAGGGCCGCGCGCGCCATGCCCGGCAGGTGGGTGAGATGGGCGCGGGCGGCGATTTCCGGCACGACGCCGCCATAGGGGGCATGGTCCGGCTGGCTGAGCACGTGCTCGGCGAGGATCGCGCCATCGGCGCCGAGCAGGGCGATGGCGGTCTCGTCGCACGAGGATTCGATGCCGAGCACCGGGCCATCGTGCCAGATCTGCGGTGGGTGCGGCATGGGACGCGCTTTCCTTGGCGGGCTGGCGGTTATAGAGCGTGATCGACCGCCGGCGGGCGGCGCCTGCTTTAGGACAGATTCATGGACCTTTCCCACATCCCGCTGCGCATACCGGAGCCTGCCTCCGGCCCGGGGGTACGCACGCACCGGCGCAGCCTGCCGCTGCGCGTGGGCACGCGCAAATCACCGCTCGCGCTGGTGCAGACGCGGATGTTTCTGGCCCGGCTGTCCGGGTTTTGCCCGATTTTGCGGGATATGAACGCGTTCGAGGAGCACCGGATAGAGACCACGGGCGATCTGGTGCAGGACCGGCAACTTTCCGAGATTGGCGGCAAGGGATTGTTCGCCAAGGAAATTCATGAGGCGCTGGCGGATGGGCGGATTGATTTCGCGGTGCACAGCCTGAAGGATCTGGAGACGGCGCTGCCGCCGGGGATTGTGCTGGCCTGCACCATGACGCGCGAGGATGCGCGCGATGCGCTGATTTTGCCGCGTGGCGCCGCGGTGGACCCGGCCGAGCCCTATGCGTGTTTGCCGAAGGGCGCGCGAATCGGCTGTTCCTCGGTGCGGCGGCAGGCGCAGATGCTGCACGCGCGACCCGACCTGCGGTTCGGCCCGCTGCGCGGCAATGTGCAGACCCGGCTTGCCAAGCTGAACGCGGATGCGTGCGACGCGACGCTGTTGGCGCTGGCCGGGCTGCGCCGGCTGGGCCTGGCCGAGCAGGCGAGCCTGGTGCTGGACCCGGAATTGATGGTGCCATCGGCCGGGCAGGGCATTGTTGGCGTGACGGTGCGGGCCGATGATGGCGAGTTGCTGGAATTGCTGGCGGCGATCGAGGACCGCGAGGCGCGGGCGGTGAGCGGGGCGGAGCGCGCGCTGCTGCATGCGCTGGATGGCAGTTGCCGCACGCCGATTGGCGGGCATGCGCGGCTGACGGCGGATGGAAGGCTGCACTTGACCGGGCTGGTGGCGCGCGAGGACGGCAGTTTTCTGAGCAAGCGGCATGAGAGCTGCGATGTGCGCGACGCCGAGCGGCTGGGCCGCGAAATGGGCGAGGCACTGCGGCGGGACAGCCCGGCGGATATTTTTGCCGCGTGATGCGCGGCGCGGTGCTGGTGACGCGGCCGCAGCCCGGCGCCGCGGACACGGCGGCGCGGCTGGCGGCGCTGGGTTACACGCCGATGCTGGCGCCGATGCTGACGATTGAGCCGCGCGCGGCGGACTGGCCGGAAGCGGAGGCGGTGCAGGCGGTGCTGGTGAGCAGCGCCAACGCGCTGACCGGCGTGCCGGCCGGGTTGCACCCCGTGCCGCTGTTCGCGGTGGGCGCCGCGAGTGCTGCGCGGGCGCGGGCGATGGGGTTTGCCCGGGTTGAGAGCGCGGATGCCGATGGCGCGGCGCTGGCCGCGCTGGTGCGGGCGCGCTTAGCCCCGGAGGCGGGCAGGCTGCTGGTGGTGCATGGCCAGGGTCAGGGTGATGCGCTGTGCGCGCAGCTGGAGGCGGCCGGGTTTCGGCTGTGGCGGGTGGCGAATTATGCGGCGCGGCCGGTGACGACGCTGCCGGCGGCGGCGCGGACGGCGTGGCGCGATGGCCGGATTGACGCGGTGCTGGCCTTTTCCGGCGAGACCGCGACGGCTTTTGTGGGCGCGGTGACGCGGGATGGCATGGCGGAAGCGGCGGGACGCGTGATAGCCTGCGCGATAAGCCAGGCGGCGGCGGCGAAACTGGCGCCACTGCCTTTTGCCGCCGTGCGGGTGGCCGCGCGGCCCGACCAGGAGTCTGTACTGGCATTGCTGACATGAGCCGTTGCTGACATGAGCGATCGACCCGACCCCGCACCCGCCGCGATGCCGGCGGCGCGCAACCGAAACGTGCTTGGCTGGGTGCTGCTGCTGGTGGTGTTGGCGGTGCTGGGCACCGGGCTTTATTTGCTGCGCGCGCCGGCGCTGCGCGAATGGCAGCGCCGGCACGGCATGCGCGAGCCGGAGGCGGCACAGCGGGCCGATGCGATAACGACGCCGATGACCGCGCGGGAGCCGGCGCCGGGTGACGCGGCGGCAAATGACGCGGCAACGGGTGACGCGGCGGGCGGCACGTCGGCGCGGATGGCGGCGATGCAGGCGGAGCTTGCGACACTGAAGGCCGGGTTGGCGGCGGAGCAGGCGCGGGTGACGACGCTGGAGGGCAAGGTGGCCGGGCTGGAGGCGCGGCCGGTTGGGCCGGCGCCGGCCGGATCTGCCGCCGCGGGGGTGGCGATGGCGGCCAATGACCCGGTGGCGAGCGCGCTGGCCGGCAAGCTGGACGCGCTGAGCGCGCGGGCCGACCGGATGGACGCGACGCTGACGACGAATTCGGCGGCGTTGCGGGCGGCGCAGGCGACATTGAGCGCGACCGCGACCCGTGTGAGCGAGGCGGCGCGGCAGCAGACGAAACTGGCCCGGCTGGACCGGCTGCTGGCGGCGGAGGTGGCGCTGCGCGCCGGGCGGCCGGTGGGCCGGATTGACGGCGCGCCGCCGGCGCTGGCGCGCTTTGCCGATGCCGCGCCGCCGACCGAGACCGATTTGCGGCTGCGTTTTCCGGCGCTGGCGGAGGAGGCGCGGGCGGCTTCGGACCAGGGGCCGGAGACTGGTGGGTTCTGGCGGCGGGTCCGGCGGCATTTGCTGAGCCTGGTGACGCTGCAACACGACGGAAAACTGGTGGTGGGGCGCGCGGCGATGGCAACGATGGATGAGGCGCGGCAGGCGCTGGCGGCGGGCGACCTGGCGGCGGCGGCGGACCGGATCGCCAGCCTGCCGCCGCCCGAGGCCAAGGTGTTTGCCGACTGGCTGACCGCGGCGCGCGCGGTGGTGGCGGCGCGGGCGGCGCTGGCGCAGATGATCGGTAACGCCTGAATGCGGAAGATTCTGGTTTTTTTGCTGCTGGCGATCGTGCTGGTGGCGGGGGCAAGCTGGCTCGCGCTGCTGCCCGGCACGGTGCGGTTGCAGAGCGGGCCATGGCTGCTGGAGACCAGCACGCCGGTGGCGATTTTCGCCGTGTTGTTGAGCGGGCTGGTGCTGGGGCTGCTGTGGCGCGGGGTGACGGGGCTGGCGCGGCTGCCGCGCCGGCTGCGCGAGAGCAAGGCCCTGAGGCGGCGCGAGGCGGGAGATGCGGCGGTGACGCGGGCGATGGTGGCGCTGGCGAGCCGGAACGGGCGCGACGCGGTGACCGAGGCGACGCGGGCACGCAAATTGCTGCGTGACGCGCCGCACACGCTGGCGCTGGCGGCGGAGGCGCATCGACTGGCCGGGCAGAAGGACGAGGCCAGGGCGCGGCTGACCACGCTGGCGGCCGAGCCGCGGACGGCGATGATCGGGCTGCGCGGGTTGGTGGAGCAGGCGCTGGAGCGGGACGATACCGAGGCGGCGCGCGGCCTGCTGGAGCGAGCGCGCTATCTGGACCCGGGCAGCGTCTGGCTGCGCGAGACCGAGGCGAGGCTGGCCAGGACAGCGAGCCCGATTGGCGGGCCGACGCCGCCGCCGCTTGCGCCACCCCAGGGCGCGCCGAAGGCCGCGGCCGGCGGGACGCTGCTGCCGCGCCGGCCATGAGCGACGCTGTCGGGCAGGCGCGCCGGGATTTGCCGGGCAACGCGGCGCAGCGCGACGCGTGGAACGACATCATGGGGCCGCGCTGGCTGACCAACGAGGCGCTGCTGGAGGCGAGCCTGGCGCCGGTGGCGGATTTGCTGTTGGCGGAGGCGGCGCCACGCCCGGGCGAGGCGGTGCTGGAGCTTGGCTGTGGCGCCGGCACCTTGCTGGCCCGCTTTCAGGACGCGGTGGCGCCGGGCGGCACGGTGACCGGGGTGGATATTTCCGCGACCATGCTGGCGGCGGCGCGGGCACGGGCGCCGGCGGGCGTGCGGCTGCTGGAGGCGGACGCGGCGACGGACGCGCTGGGCGGGCCGTATGACCTGATCGCGTCCCGCTTCGGGGTGATGTTTTTCGCCGACCCGGTGGCCGCCTTCAGCGCGGTGCGGACGGCGCTGCGCGGGGGTGGGCGATTATGTTTTGCCGCCTGGGGACCGCTTGCCGATAACCCGCAATGGGCGCGGCCATTGGCGATCGTGCGGCGGCACGTGGGCGGCGGACCGGTGGACCCGGACGCGCCGGGGCCGCTGGCGCTGGCCGATACGGGGAAAATTCACCGCATATTGGCGGGGGCGGGATTTGCCAGGGTCGCGCTGCGCACGGTGCGCTTCGCGTTCAACCCCGGGGATGCGGCGGCGGCGGCGCGGCTGGCGGTGACGATGGGGCCGGCGGGCGCGCGGCTGCGCGAGGCAGAGGCGAGCCGCGAGACGATCGAGGCGGTGCGGGCGGAAATTGCCCGCGAGCAGGCGGCGACGCATGGGACCATTCATTTGGTGACGGCGCGGGACTGACCATGGCCGGGCCGGATGCCGCGCAGGCGGGCCATGCCTTGCCGGGATATTATTACCACGACGCGGCGGTGTTTGCCGAGGACATGGCGTGGCTGGCCGGGCGCTGGGTTTTTGCCGCCCATGGCAGCGAATTACCCGGCATTGGCGACAGGGTGGTGGCGCGGCTGGGGCGCGACGAGGCGATCATCGTGCGCGACCAGGCGGGCGCGGCGCGGGCATTTGCCAATGTGTGCCGGCATCGGGGGGCGCGCCTGTGCGACGGGGCGGGCACGGGGCGGATGTTGCTTTGCCCGTATCATGGCTGGCGCTATGGGCTGGATGGGCGGCTGATGGCGGCGGCGGCGATGCCGGACGGGTTCGCGGCCGAGGCGCACGGGCTGGTGCCATTGGCCCTGGCCGAGCGGGACGGGCTGATTTTCGTGAGTTTCGGCGCGGCGCCACCGGCGATCGGGCCGGGGCTCGATGCGCTCGCGCGGCTCAGTGGGCCTTATGGCTGGGCGGGGGCAAAGGTGGCGGCGCGGGCAGAGTATTCCCTGGCGGCGAACTGGAAGCTGCTGCTGGAGAATTACCATGAATGCTATCATTGCGGGCCGGCACACCCGGAATTCTCGGCCGTGCACGCGCTGGCGCGGCCGGATGGGCGGACGCTGACCGGGGATGACCGGGAGCATTGGCCGGCGGTGGCGGATGGGGTGGAAATGTATCGGGTGATGCGCTCGGCCCTGCTGGCGGGGTGCGCGAGCGGCAGCCGGGACGGCGGTTTGGTGGCGCCGCGCATGGCCGGGAATGTGGCCGATGGGGTTTGCCTGTTTGCCGAACTGGGCGCGCTGTCGGCGTTTCTGGCCTATGCCGATCATGGCGTGATCTATCGCTTCCGGCCGGTGGCGCCGGAGGCGAGCGTGATGGACGTGACCTGGCTGGTGCGCGGTGACGCAAAGGCGGGCCGGGACTACGACGAGGCGCGGCTCACGTGGCTGTGGCGGGTGACGAGCGAGGCGGACAAGGCGATCATCGAACGCAACCAGCGCGGTGTCGCCGACCGGAATTACCGGCCGGGGCCATATTCAGCGATGGAGCCGGCCACCGCGCAATTCACCGCCCGGTATCTGGCGGAGCGGGCGGCCGGCGGCTAGAGCTTTGAGAGGGCGATTCACGCTTCGGGATGACCCGGCATCCGGGTCAACCCGAAACGATCGCGCTCTCACGCCGGATCAACCGGTGTGGACGACGCCGAGATTGCTGACCGACAATTTGACCGGCTGGCCCTGCTGATCGGCATTGGCGGTCCAGCCATTCGGGGTGCGCTGCATGTTGGTGATGTTGGTGTAATTGTCGTTGGTGATGCGCGACTTGGCGGCGGCCTGGCTGATGTGCGGCAGCTTGGCCGTATCGTGATCGCCCACCCATTGGCCGGCCGAGGCGGCGAGCGGATAGGTTGCGGCGAGGGCGAGCGTGGCGGCCGCGGCGATGGGCGTTAAATTCAGTTTCATGAATAATTCTCCATGCGTTGCCGGTTTCGATTGTGGCGGATTGCGCTTTTTTTGTGACGCGCCCCGCCACAATGCAGACATGGGATGCGGGGATGCGGGTTGGCGTGCAAATGCTGCACGGTTGCCGTGCATTTTTGTTGATTATGTATGGTTTTTTCGTTGCATGGTCGGGAATTATTACGGTGGCGCGACAGGTTTGCGGCGGCGCAGGGCGAGATGGTAAAGGCCGAGGCCGAGCAGCAGCGCGATGGCGAGGCCGGCCAGTTCGGCCGGTTTGGCGGCGATCAGCATGAGCGCCATGCCGAACAGGCCGGTGGCGGCGGCCAGCGGCAGGAAAGGCAGGCGGCGGGGCTGGCCGGCGCGGGCGATGCCGCGGCGGCGCAGGCGGAGTGCCGCGAGGCAGACCATGGCATAGAGCGCGGTGACGGCGAGCGAGGAGAGCAGCACGAGTTCGACGAAGCTGCCGCTGACGGCGAGCAGACAGCAAGCCGCGGCGTAGGCGAGCACCGCGCGGTCCGGCACATGGCGGGTCGCGGAGACGCGGGCGAGGGGGGCCGGGAACATGCCGTCGCGCGCCATGGCGAAGATCAGCCGCGAGGAGCCGAGCACGTCACTGGCCATCCAGACCGACATGGAGAGCGCGCCGCCGAACAATAGCAGCGCGTGCGCGAACGGGCTGATTTGCGCCGCGGCATCGGCCAGGGGGGCGCGGGCGTGGACGAGGGCCGAGCCGAGCAGCGCCTGCGCGCCGAATTGCACCAGCAGGTAAATGATCAGGACGCTGCCCATGCCGAGGAACAGGCCGAGCGGCAGGGTTCGGGCCGGGTTGCGCACCTCGCCGCTGGCGCCGAGCGCGGTTTCGACGCCCTCGAACGCGAACAAGGCGAGGATGAGGGCGCGGCCGAAATTGCTGCCGGGCGGCAGATGGCCGAGCGGGGCGGGATGCGCGAGGTGGGGCAGCGCCATGAGGATGAAGACGAGCAGCGGCAGCAGCTTGATGAGCGTGCCGGCGGCGATGAGGCGGGTGGTGGCGCGCACGCCGAGGCTGTTGCCGAGCACGAGCAGGCCATAGAGGAGTGCCAAAAACCCGACCCGCTGACCGGCATTGGCGCAGCCGGCGAGATCGGCCAGGGCGGCGGCGATGCCGCCATCGGCCAATGCGTTGCTGAGGAGCAGGATGAAGCCGGCGGTGAAGCCGGCGGCGGGACCGAACGCGACGTCGATGGTGCCATAGGGGCCGCCCGAGGTGGGCACGCGGCTGCCGGATTCGGCGAGGCAGAGGGTGACGCCGGCCATGATGAGGGCGGCGAGCAGATAGGCCAGCAGCGCGTGTTTGCCGGCGAGGCCGGCGATGACGGCGGGCAGGGTGAAGATGGCGGTGCCGACCACCATGTTGACGACGCTGGCGGCGAAGCCGAACAGGCCGATGCCGCGCACGAGCCCGGCATCACGGGCGAGCGGGCCGGGCGGGGGCGCGG
>DAIDIQ010000275.1 GCA_027459285.1 Acetobacteraceae bacterium | reverse complement strand
GGCGGCGATCCGAACAACGAGGCAAGCTGGGCGGCGGTGCATTGATGAAACCTTGGGAACGCCGTTGGGGTCCACAGGTCGCCACGCGCACGGCTGGCGTTCCATCCCTCCCCGCCATGGTCGCTGCGCCTGCATCACCGGCTGCCACGGCCTCGCGCTATGCCGTCGATCCGGGCATGAACCCGTTCGGCATGGCGCCCTCGGATTTCCGCGGCCCAGTCGCGGCGGCGGCCAGCCAGGGTGTTCTTGACCCGGTGGAAGGGATCGCGGAGCTCGCATCCCTGGTGCCGGGTGTCCGGGCGCTGGCGGAGCGCGTGCCAGGCGTGAAGGGTGTCGTGGGGGCGCTCGGTGATCTCCGCCGCGAGGCTGCGAAGGCGCCCATGGTCCGCTTCGCCGGCGATCTGGCGAACCCGCTCAACTATGTTGTCCCCGAGGCGCTGGGGGGGATGCTGCCGGGCGCCGTGCCTGCCATCGCCCGAGCGGCCTTGGAGGGCGCGGCGGCCGGGGTGCTCCAGCCGCCTAGCGGCAATCCCACAGCTGCGAAGGAGGGGATTCAGGCGCTTGCGGGGGGCGCCGGCTCCGCGCTCCTCCATGGCCTCGGCGCGGCCGTGGGGAAGCGGGTGCGGGCGGAGGCCCAAGAGCTTCTGGACCGTGGGATTCGTCTGACCCCCGGGGCGCAGGTTGGCGCGGGCGGCCGCACTATTACCAATCTGCTCGCTCGGCTTCCATTCGTGGGGCAAATCCCCACGGCGGCTGATCGCCGGATGCTGACTGATTTCACCCGCGCGACCTGGAATCACGATGTCCTGAAGGGTCTCGGCGCAGTTGTGCCAGCAGGAACCGCCGTCGAAGATATGGCCGGCGTTGCGCGCTCGGCGATCAATGCGGCGTATGCCAAGGCGATCCCGGGTCTGGATTTTCGTGCGTCCCCCGAGTTTCTGACCGCATACGACGCGATCAAGAAGGAAATGCGGCCCCGCGTCCGCGCCGATTTCGTGGATATTGTGCGCGACCGCATCCCTACTCTGGAAAGCAACGGCCCCGGTCTGACACGCTTGAGCGGCCAACACCTCGCCGATGAAATCTCGGTACTGCGGTCCGCCGGCCATGATCTTCGCGGCCCGGGTTCATCCCCGGATCAACGCGCAGTCGGCGATGGGCTGCGGAAGCTGGTGCAGCTTCTCGGGGACTATGCTTCGGAAAGCACACCCGGGGCAAAGGCTTTGAAGGCGCAAGCAGACAATGCCTATGCCCGGTACCTGATCGCGCGCCGCGCTGGCGCGAAGATCGAAGGGAGAGGCATGTTCGGGCCGAGGGACCTCATCGCAGCGGCCAAGAATCTGAGCAAGGATGAGGAACGGTATATCCAAGGGCGCCAATTCTTCCAGCGTGGCGCTGAGCGCGCGATGAGTGTGATCGGATCGCCCCCGGTGGCCGAGAAACCGAACTGGTGGCTGGCAGCGCCGGAAGGCTTTGGCGCTTTCGCCGCTCTCCACAATCCGGTTTCCGCCCTGCCATATCTTGCGGGGGCAGGATTGGTGGGGGGGGCTTACACAGCACCAGGCATGGACCTACTTCGGTATCTCACTCTTTCGCCAGTTCGCACGGCTTTGGGGGATGCGTTGAAGAAGGAAGCCGTCGCGGGCGGTATTGCTGGCGGGAGCCTCGCGCGATGACGGAACAACGGCTCATTGCACGGCTGATCGAACACGGCGAGGCCCTGATGAAGGCGCTTGAGACTGATGCGGAAGCGAAGGCTTCCGACAAGGTGCAACTTCTCGCGGCGATGACCAGACTCGCCGCCCTAGACGCGAGGGAAAACAAGCATGGCAGCGGAACAGGCATCGCCCAATATCACGGAATTATCGCCGCCACGACGGGCGCCGCGAATGGTGGCGGTGGCGGATCGGGAAGCGCCCGGGCCAAGTCCAAGCGCGGTTCCGACTCCGTCTCCGGGGGTGCCTCCGGTGGTGGCGCCTTCCGCGTCTCCGGCGCCGCAGGTTCATCCTGACCATGCGTGGCGCCACGCCCTGCTCGGGACCCTCCAAGGCATTGCCCTGGTGGTGTCGGCGCGTGGGCTGCTGCTGCTCGCGGCGGTGGGGGCGTTCGCGCTGGCTTGGAGTGCTCTGGCCGATGCGCGTCCATTGCGACTCGTGGCAGCGGCGGCGTATGACTTGCTTGTGTTCCTGCCGACCGTCTGGCTTGCGTCAAAGAGGGGCTGACCGATGCGCTTGATCCTCGCCTTCCTCGCCCTGTTCCTGCCCGCGGTTGCCATCGCGGCGCCGGGGCAATCCTCGGGTCCTGTGACGCAGGAGTCGGTGACATGCGGCGCGACCTCGGGGGCGTTCCTCGGCGCCAACGCGGCGGCGCATTTCATCGCCGTGATCGCGCCGACCACTGGCGGGATCTGGGTCAACTGGGCCGACGCCACCGCCGCGACTGCGCCCCCGGCCGAGCACATCGTGGCGGGCGCGGTGAAGGTGTGGGACGCCTACCTGCCGACCTCGGCGAGCACCTGCATCTCCGATAATGGCGGAAGCGTGACCGTGACGGTGGAGTTGAACTGATGCGCCGCCTTCTGCTCGTTGCGTTCCTTGCCATTCTGCCGCGCGTCGCTTTCGCGCAGGCCCAGTATCAGCCGGGCGCCATCGGCCCGGCGGGGGGAACATTCCTCGGCCCGATCACGGTCGGCCCGGTAGGTGGCAACCAGATCACGCTCTCCGGCAACGCCTCGGCGTCTGGCGCGGCGACGATCGGGGTGAG
>DAIDIQ010000263.1 GCA_027459285.1 Acetobacteraceae bacterium | reverse complement strand
GCATTATGGCACACTCTCTTGTCGCCCCCGCCCCGCCCGCGTATAGCGGCGCCGGTCCCGCGCGCCGACATAGCTCAGGGGTAGAGCAACTGATTCGTAATCAGTAGGTCCTCGGTTCAAATCCGAGTGTCGGCACCAGGGGTTTCAGGGGGTTATCGGATGGTTTTGGCGATGAAACCCCCGCTACGCTAAGTATTGGGCTTCAATTGGGCTTCAGTGTTTGCCCGACAGGCGCCCCTGGCCAGGCCATTGCCTCCATGCGGTGGGCATGGAGATTGCGGCCCTGACGTGGGTTGGCGGGCCGGCGATCGAGCGCTGTCCGCGCCCGGCCAGGTGGATCATGGCCCCAGGCTCGCGATTGCGGGATTGACGCGCCAGTCCCGGCGCGGCCTGCCGGTGGTGGTGGCGGCGCAGCGCCTCATCCGCGCGGGCCCTCGCGCTCGGCGGTCGGGACAGCCACGCGTGAAAGCCGCCGCGCGAGACACCGAGCGCCTGACAAAGCCAACGCGCCGTCCAGACCCCGGCCAGACCCCGGCCAGACCCCTCGGGGCTTCGCCACAAAGCTGAACGTCGCGTCAATTCCTTGGCAAACCAGGCCGCGGCTTTTTTCAGAATGTCAGGCTCCGCCTTCAGCTTGGCGACCTCGCGACCTAACACCAGGGATGATGCCCAATCCATGGAGCAACCGCCGACAGAAGCGCGCCTTCGGCGTTTGCCAGATCCTCAAGGATCGAAAAATGGGTCTGGCCGGGAAGCGTCAGCAGGCTGACGTGTTCGCCCGATTTTTTGCAGGCCTCGGCATAGTCATGCGACTGTCGTATCAGTTCAGGCAGTTCCGCCTGACCCACCGATATAACCATTGGAGCACCTGGCATTATTTGCCTGATCGGGCTATATCTGGCGACATCTTCTCCCGTCAGCCGGAGTTTCTCGTTCAACCAGGAAAGGGCGATTGGCTCCAGATCGAATAGCGCGCTGATCGCAAGCGTCGCGGTCACTGCCGGATGCGCGCGATGAAGCATGGCGAGCTGTCCGCCGGCCGAGTGCCCACACAGGCAGACAGGCCGGTCGCCAAAGCCGATTTCCCCCTCGGCATGATCCAGAAAATCCAACATCTGCCCGATTTCACCGACGATCTGGGTCATGGTCGCGTCTGGCGCCAACGTATACTCCGCGAGAACGACATTGAAGCCGCGCGATAGCGGACCCCGCGCGATGAATGCCAGGTCCTCCTTCGTGTAATTCTGCCAATACCCGCCGTGCACGAATACGAAGCTCGGCGCTTTTCCCTCGCCACAGGATAACCAGTCGAAGCGCTGCCGCGGCTGGTCGCCATAGGCAATGTCTCGCCTGGCTATCGCCTGACGATAGAGAAGGTCACTGCGCTCCCTGAAGCGTTCCATCCGGGATTGATAACCAAGCTCCGCCCGGACGTTGTTGTAGGCGAGGTCGAGCGCTGCGCGGTCCATGCCGCGATAGGAAGCATTCATCATCGGTTCTCCAAGATGCCGGTTGCGTGCGCAAGCGCCACGTGATCGCCGCCCGGACCGGCAACAGGCGCGGCCGAGCCATCACCCAGGATGTTTGGCCATGAAATCCAGCATCAGGCGCGCGATCTCGTCGGTCTGTTCATCGAGCGCGAAATGACCGGCATCCAACAGGTGAATTTCCGCATCGGGAAGATCTTTCCTGAACGCCGTCGCGCCGGCCGCGATGAAGGAAGGATCGTTGGCACCCCAGACGACGAGGGTCGGCGGTTGATGCGCACGCAGCCAGGCCTGCCACTTCGGATAGGCGGCGATGTTGGTGCGGTAATCATAGAGCAACGCCGCCTGGATCTCGCGTTGGCCAGGCTTTGAAAGATGCGCGAACTCATCGATCCAGCTGTCCGGGTCATAGCGGTCCGGATGGGTGGTGCCGGCCGTGTGGCGCTCCTCGGTCGCCTTGAACGACAGAAAAGCGTTGAGAACTTCCGGATGTGCCTTCGGGTCGGCCCAGTATTCGGCGATCCTGGCCCATTTGGGGCCAAGCCCCTCCTTATAGGCGTTACCGTTCTGGATAATAAGCGCGTGCAGCCGCTCCGGATACGCCATCATCATCCGGAACCCTACCGGGGCACCGTAATCATGCAGATACAGAGTGTATTTGTTGATCTTCATCTGCGTCAGAAAATCATCCATCGTCCTGGCAAGATGGTCGAATGTATAGGTATAGGCCGACGGCGCGGGCGCATCGCTCAGCCCAAAACCCGGATAGTCTGGTGCGATCACATGATAGCGGGGCGCCAATAGCGGGATCAGGGTATTGAATTCCCTCGACGAAGATGGAAAGCCGTGCAGCAACACGATGGTCGGCGCGTTCCTGGGCCCTGCCTCACGATAGAAAATGCCCACACCGTCCACCTGCATACGGTTATAGAGGGTGGTCGAGCCGATCGATTGCAGCGGCAAGGGATTGGCAGGCGCGGCCCCGGTCAATGCCGCGGCCGCCACCGCCATCGCGCCGACGCGATGATGTCTCATAATCCGAACTCCTATTCCCCCGCGCAGACGCGCCCATGTGCCATGGCGAGTTTCGTCGCCGCCGCCTTGGCGCGCTCGAAATCACCGGCCGGGTCCTGGGTCAGCATGGTCGGCTGAAAACGAACTTCGTCGATTGCCGTAACGCCCGCCTGGTTGAGCCAGTCGCGCAAATAGCCAGACTGATGGTCCACGCCGAAAGCCGGAGACGGGAACGCCTGCGAATAGGCACCCGAGGTCATCACCAGGGTAGCATGCTTGTTCTCGAGCAGGCCAAAATAGCCGGATTCAGGCTTCAATCCCCAAAGCAGGCCCGGCTGGTGAATGACGTCGATATAGTGCTTCAGGCGATAGGGAATGCTGCTGTTCCACATCGGCACGGCGAACAGATAGCGATCTGCCGCGATGAAGCGGTTGGCAACCTCGACGATCTGGCCCCACGCGGTCTTCTGCGCCGTGTTGTGTTCCTGGCCGAGCATGACGTTCACCTTCGCGGCCGCCTTGTCGCCGTCGAATACCGGCAGGTCGGTCTCCCAGAGCGGCAGCATGTCCACCTCGAGCCTCGGGTTCGCCGCGCGCAGCGCTGTCAAATAAGTCTCGGCAACCTGGTTCGATTGAGACTGCCCGCCGCGCGGCGAGGCCTGGACAAATAATAGTCGCGTCATTGTGTCGTCTCCATGTAAGGTGAAATGCGCGCGCCGCCGATGTCAGGGATAAGACCCGGTCAAAGACCCAGATCACCAAGGCCGGGATGGTCGTCGGGTCGAGGACCCAACGGCCAGCGGAACTTTCGCTCCGATTCCGCGATAGGATGCTCATTGATGCTCGCGAAACGAACCGCCATCAGTCCGTCGGCAGCGAACTGCCAGTTTTCATTGCCGTAGGCACGAAACCACTGGCCACTCTCATCGCGATATTCATAGGCGAAGCGTACCGCAATCCGGTTGCCGCCAAAGGCCCAGAGTTCCTTGACGAGCCGATATTCCCGCTCACGAGACCATTTGCGGGCGAGAAAAGCCTCGATCTCCGCGCGCCCGACCGGAAACTCGGTTCGGTTCCGCCACCGGCTATCGGGCGTGTAGGCAAGTGCTACGCGTGCGGGGTCGCGCGTGTTCCAGGCATTCTCGGCCGCACGCACCTTCAGGATTGCGGTTTCCTCAGTGAATGGCGGCAGCGGCGGACGGCTCATCCTTCATATCCTCCCCAGAAAGGAACAACGGGATAATCACAGGCTTGCGTCGGCATACCAGGTCAAGCCCCTCGCCGTGCTCTGTCTGATCGGCCACGGCGCCAAGACTCGTCCGTCTCCCTGGCGGCCGCGAGGCTCAGGGCCGGCGGGCCTCGGCAACCGCCAGCGTGTCGATATACTGGCGAAAGTGTGTTATCTTACCATCCTTGAGTGTCCAGACATGCGCATAGCGGGCGGTGGCCTTCTTGCCCGTGGTGCCATGCACCCCAGTGAAATCGCCAAGCGAGACAACCGTGTCGTCTTGCACAATGAACTCCGTCGGGATGAGGGAGGCGCTGGACCATTCCGCCATCATCGGCTTGAACAGGCCTTCCGCCACGCGCTCAGGGCCGCGGCCATCGACCTTGTAGTGCCACATCGTGATCCACTCGATATCGGGCGCCATCAGCCCCAGCGCGCCGGGTGCGTCGCCGGCCGCGAGTTTGCGGTAGAAGTCTCGAATGATGTCGGCCGGCCTGTTCATTGTCGGTCTCTTTCAGCGGCGGCGAAGGCCGGGTGTTCGACCCTGCCCAAATATGGGAAATTCCGGGCGCCACAGACGCCCGGACAGGGAATGTCAGCTGACGTGCTTGGCGAGGAATTCGCGCATCGCCGCGCCAATCTCGCGTGCATGCGTCTCCAACGCAAAGTGCCCGCTATCGAAAAAGCGGATGTCGGCGGCGGGCACATCCCGCTTGAACGCTTCCGCGCCGGGCGGGCTGAAGAACGGGTCGTTCTTGCCCCAAACCGCCAGCACGGGCGGCTGATGCTTGCGCAGATAGGCCTGAACCGTGTCGTACATAGCGACGTTCGACTGGTAGTCGAGCAGAAGATCGAGCTGGATCTCATCATTGCCTGGCCGCGCCAGATAGAAATCGTCCAGATTGCGCCCGTCGGGTGACACCATGCTGGAATCGGGAACGCCCTGCGTGTATTGAAACAGCGTCGTCTGTGGCGCAAGAAAGCCGCGCAGCGCGTCACGATTGGCCTGCGTCGGTTCTTTCCAGTAGGCCTGAATTGGCGCGAAGGCGTCTGAAACACCCTCGAGATAGGTGTTGCCGTTCTGGGTGATGATGGCACTGATCCGCTCGGGATGCTGAACGGCCATCCGAAAGCCGACCGGTGCGCCATAATCGAACACGTAGATCGCAAATTTGTTCAGACCGAGCACTTCAGTGAAACGACTCATCAACCTCGAGATATTCTCGAAAGTGTAGGCGAACTTGTCACGTCCCGGCTGCTCGGTCATGCCGAAGCCGGGCAGGTCAGGTGCCACGACATGATAGCGCACGGCATGATGGCGGTCGGTCAGCTCGGGGAGCAGGTTCCGAAACATGTGGCTCGCGGTCGGAAATCCGTGCAGCAGCAGCACCACCGGGCGGCCTGGATCGCCCGCCTCGCGATAGAATATCTTGATCCCATCGACATCGACGGTCTTGTAACGATCGGACATGATCGGACTCCTGATTTGAGAGCGTAGGGAGGTATTTGCCGAGGCATCTTCGTTGATGTACCTGGCCTCGAAAGGCGATACGGCGGCTTTGCGGGTGGCAATTCGCGGGAAGTCGAGGTCTGTCTCCAGGGCCTGGTTGATCATGGTGGAAAACAGGTTGATCGCGACGTCAGCGATGACCTCGACAATTTCCGCATCCGAATAGCCGACGCGCTTCATTGTCTCGATATCCGCCTCGCTGGCCCGGCCACGATCGCGCGCGAGCTTGGCGGCGAGGCGCACGGCGGCGTCCGCCTTTATGTCATTCGAAGCGCCGCTCCGGTTTGCCGTAATTTCCGCATCATCCAGCATCGCGCCCGCGCGGACGCGGTGGATCTGCGCCGAAAGACAATATTCCGAGCCGTTCGCCTCCGCAACCGCCAGAGCGATGCGCTCACGGGTCAATTGGTCCACGCTGCCTTTGTTGAGCGCATTGTGGAAGCCGAGAAACGCCTCCAGAACCACCGGGCTGGTCGCCATCAGCCGATGCATATTCGGAATCGCGCCAAGCCAGCCCGCAACGCTGGCAAGGAGCGTCTGCGACTCGGCCGGCACCTGCTCGATGGCCGGGACTGGAATTCGCGACATTGTCTGCTCCGTCGATGCAACCGTCTTCGGTTGCTGCACTGCACTATTCCCTTCCGTAAAACGGCAGTAGATGGTAGTGATGAAAGCCAGGCTTCCGAAATTCGAGAGGTATGATGGACCGGTTTGAGGCGATGCGCACCCTTATCGCCGCGGTTGACGGAGGCAGCCTGTCGGCCGCGTCGCGAAGCCTGGCGGTGCCACTGCCGACGGTGAGCCGCCGGGTGTCCGATCTCGAGGCGCATCTGGGATCGCATCTGGTGATCCGCACCAGCCGCAAACTGTTGCTGACCGAGGCCGGGACGGCTTTCGTCGCGTCGGCGCGTCGCGTGCTCGAGGAATTGGTCGAGGCGGAGCGTGCCGCTTCCGGAGAATATCGCGTGCCGTGCGGCGAACTCCTGCTGACCGCGCCGATCGCGTTCGGCGCGCTGAACGTCGCCCCGATCGTTCATGATTTCCTGAGAGCCTATCCCGAGGTCACCGCGCGACTGGCCCTGTTCGATGGGATCATCGATCTGATCGATAACCACATCGACGTCGCGGTGAGGATCGGTCATTTGCCAGACAGCGCCCTGGTCGCCCGGCGTGTCGGCGAGGTCCGGCGGGTATTGTGCGCCAGCGCGGACTATCTCGCCCAGCGGGGCGAGCCTCGCACACCCGCCGACCTCGCCGATCATGACGTGATCGCGGTCGAAGGCCTCCAGTGCTATCGCGAGTGGAATTTCGCGCGCCATGGGGAAGTGCGACAGATCTCGATAATACCGCGTTTCTCGGTCAATACCGCGGAAGGGGCGATCGGTGCCGCCATCGCCGGGCTCGGCATTGCGCGGGTGATGTCCTATCAGGCCGCGGCCAGCATTCGCGCAGGCACGCTGGTGCTTCTGATGTCCGACTGGGCGCCACCGCCGGTTCCCGTGCAGCTTGTCCATGCCCCGCACCAGCAACAGCCGTTGAAGCTGCGCGCCTTCCTCGATTTCGTGGCTCCCCGACTTCAGGAGAGGCTCCGTCTTATCGGTGAGCAGTTCAGGGCGTATGGCTCGCCGGCCATTGCCTAGATGCCCGGCCTCCGCGCCGCGGTCACTCGCGGCAGTCTTCCGACCAGTCGCGCGCGCCTTATTCATTACGACACCGGAGCGAAAAGGACGCGCGTCTGTATCGGCGAAATTTTGCGACTTCCGCGGTCGAGGCGTGGCGCAACGGGTGAGGGCAGGGGGCGGCGCTGCCCCCTGGCGCCATCGGTTCGAACCGGGGCGGCAACGGCGCAGCCCCATGCTTTCTGCAGGTATCAAACGAAGGTGATGTCGGTGCCGCCGTGGCCGTCGGAGGACGCGGCGAAGTCGGACGCGGTGTAATTGCCGGTGAAGTGCAATGCGGCGACGGTGGTGCCGTTATCGGTGAGGGTGAGGGTGTTGTGGGCGAAGCTGCCGGCGGTGACGGCGGTGTGGATGAGGTCGATGACGTCACCGGTGGCGAAGCCGGCGATGTGGGCGGCGAATTGCGAGGGATCGGCGAGGGCGAGCGTTCCGGCGGCGAGGAATTGAACGGTCTGCTGGGAAGCGACGGATTTTGTGAAGGCGAGGGTGATGTTGGCGCCGATCTCGGTGGTGCCGGAGCCGATGACGATGCCGGAGAAGATGAGAGTGCTGCCGGTGGCGTCCAGCACGCCGAAATTACCGAGGTTGGATGTGAGGCTGGCGCTGGTGGTGAGGGTGGCGCCGGCGGCGATTTCGAGTTGGGCGACGGATTGCGGGGTTGAGAGGGTCCAGTTGCCGGCGGCGAAATCGAGCCTTCCGGGGCCGGCGGTGGTGAGGCCGAAATTGCCGCCATTGGTCAGGGCGAGGGTGGCGTGGGCGGCGATATCGAGGGTGCCGTTGCCTTCGATGGTGCCGGTGAGGGTTGTGGTGTTGGCGATGGCGAGGGTGCCGGCGTCTATGACCGTGCCGGAGAAGTCGGTGGTGCCGGCGAGGGTCCAGCTGCTGTTGGCGGCGACATCGAGGGTGGAGAAATTCAGGTA
>DAIDIQ010000249.1 GCA_027459285.1 Acetobacteraceae bacterium | reverse complement strand
GAGGGTGCCGCCGTGCAGATGGGCCACCGCCTCGACCAGCGACAGGCCAAGGCCGGAGCCCGGGGTGCTGCGCGCCGTCTCGGCACGAAAAAACCGCTCGGTGGCGCGGGCACGATCATCGGCGGACATGCCCGGGCCCTGGTCGGCGATGCTGATATCGACCATGGCGCCGAGGCTGACCGTGATGCGCACCGTGCCGGCCTCGGGCGAGAATTTCAGGGCATTGTCGATCAGGTTGGCGAGCGCCTGTTGCAGCATGGCGGCATCGCCGAGGATGGGAATGGCGGCCGGCGCGGCGAGGACGATGAAACAGCCGCGATCCTCGGCCAGCGCCTCATAGAAATCGACCAGTTCACGCAGCAGCGGACCGAGATCGAAGCGGGCGAAGGCCGAGCGGCGGGAGCCGGATTCGATTTCGGTGATGCGCAGCAGGGCCTGGAAGATGGCGACGATGCCGTCGAGATCGGTCTCGGCGCGTTCGATGGCGGCACGCAGATCGTCCGGCCCCTGGGCGTGGCGCGACGCATCCTCGAGGCGGACGCGGGCGCGGGTGATGGGGGTGCGCAGATCGTGGGCGATGGCGTCCGAGACGTGGCGCACACCATCCATCAGCCGGTTGATGCGGTCGAGCATGTCGTTGATGGTCTCGGCCAGGCTGTCGAATTCATCGCCGCGGCCGGTGCGCGGCACGCGCCGCGCCAGATCGCCGCCGCTGATCGCCTTGGCGGTGGCGTAGATGCCGGCGAGCGACTGGCGGAACACGCCGCGGACGATGACCGCGCCGACCCCGCCGAGCAAGAGGACGACGAGGCCGGCCCAGAGCATGGCGCCGCCGAGCAGATGGCGAAGCTGAATGCCAAGCTCGGCATCCCGCCCGATCAGCAGGTGAAACCCGTCCGGCAGATCGACCCGGCGGACCGAGGCGAGGCTGCGCATGCCGTTGCGCTGCAATTCGACCTCGTACCAGAGCTGGGGCCTGGTGACCTGGGGCGGCCAGCGCAACAGATTGCCGGCGACATAGGCAAAGGAGGGATCGACCAGCAGATAGATCGCCTTGTCGTCCGGGTTGGTGGCGAGGCGCTGGCGGATGGTGAGGATCAGCGCCGGGGTGCCACCCTGGGTCCATTGCTCACCGAGGCCTTGGGCATCGGCATTGATGGCGGCCACGGTCTGGCGTTGGAGCAGGCCCGCGGTTTGCCACCAGACGAAGAAAGCCAGCGCCAGCGCGCTGATGCCGAACAGCACCGCATAGAGTGCTGCAAAGCGGAACGCGGCGGATTTGAGCAGGCCGGGGAAACGACGGGGGCGATAGGCCGTCATGAATAACGGCCGCCCGGACTGCCCGCGTCGGCTGTGTCAGGCATCGGCCCGCATGAGATAGCCGGCGCTGCGCACGGTGTGAATGAGCGGGGTTGGGAAGGGCTTGTCGATTTTCTGGCGCAGGCGGGAGACATGCACATCGATCACGTTGGTCTGCGGGTCGAAATGATAGTCCCACACGCCTTCGAGCAACATGGTGCGGGTGACGACCTGGCCCTGGTGGCGCATGAGATATTCGAGCAGGCGGAATTCGCGCGGCTGGAGATCGATTTTCTGGCCGGCGCGGCGGACGGAACGGCCGAGCAGGTCCATCTCGAGATCGGCGCAGGTGAGGCGGGTGGTGGGGCCCTCGGAATTGCGCCGGCGGCTCAGCGCCTCGACCCGGGCGACGAGTTCGGAGAAGGCGAAGGGCTTGGTGAGGTAATCGTCGCCGCCGGATTTGAGGCCGCGCACCCGGTCATCGACCTGGGCGAGGGCGGAGAGGATGAGCACCGGGGTGTGGTTGTTCTGGGCACGCAGGGTCTCGACCACCGAAAGCCCGTCGGTGCCGCCGGGCAACATGCGGTCGAGGATGACGGCGTCGTAATTCTCGGTCGCGGCGAGGAAAAGCCCGTCCCGGCCGGTGGTGGTGTGCTCGACAGTGTGGCCGACTTCCCGCAGGCCCTTGCTGATGAAGGCGGCGACGTCCTTGTCGTCCTCGACCACCAGGATGCGCATGGGGAAGTGTTCCTTGTTGGCGTGACCGGCTAGCGGCTGAATTTGGGCCGCGCGCGCGCAGGCCGCAACCCTTGGCGCGGGTTACGGGTTGGTAAGGATTTGTTTTTTTACGAAAAAAAACGTGTGAAACGCCCGGCCTGGCGCGGCGTGCAGCCAGGCTGGACGCGCGCCAGCCTTGGTTTGCCGAGTGGCTTCAGCCTTTTCGGGCCACCCGCGCAACGGCGATCCGCGCTAGCTGTCGGCGCGGGGGACCCAGGGTATGCGGGTGATGGTGACGCCTTCCTCGAGCAGGGATCGGGCCTCATCCTCGGTGCTATTGCCGTAAATGCCGCGGGATTCGATCTCGCCGGCGTGCATGGCGCGGGCCATGGCGACGAAATCATCACCCACATTCTCGGCATTGGCTTCAACCACGGCACGCATGCGCTGCAAGGTGGCGAGCACGGCGGCGGGGGGCGCGGCGGGGCCAGGCGCGGCGGCGGGTGACGGCGGGGGCGGTAGAATTTCCGGCGCGGCGCCACGGGCCAGGGCTGGCGCCATCAAGGCACGCGAGACCTGCACGGCGCCGCAGACGGGACATTCGACCAGCCTGGCCTGGGCCTGACGGTCGAAGGCGGTGCTGCTGGCGAACCACCCGTCGAATTCATGGCCGTCGGCGCAGCGGAGGGCATAATGGATCATGCCGCATTGCCGGCCAGCAGCGCGTCGAGCCGGCCCGCCTGATCGAGCGCGTAGAGATCGTCACAGCCGCCGATGGGGTGGCCGTTGATGAAGATTTGCGGAACCGTGACGCGGCCGTGCGAGCGGGCAATGGCCTCGGCACGTTCGGGGGTGCCGTGCGGGGCGTTGATTTCCCGAAACGGGACGCGCTTGTGGCTCAACAGGGCGCGCGCATCCGCGCAATAGGGACAGCCCGGCTGGGTGTAGATCACGATCTCGGCCATGATGCCTTCTGATATGCTATTGCGGCGCGTTTGCGGCAATGACAAGGCGGAACAAACAACCTGGGATATCAGTTTTTCGTTACCATGCCCGCAAGCCACACCGATTTGACGGCCGACGCGGCCGATACGGCCGATACGGCCGACGGGCTGCCCCAGCCGCGGCGGTTCTGGGCGCTGCTGACGCTGGAAATTGCCGTGGTGATGACGGTGCTGGATGGCGCCATTGCCAATGTGGCGCTGCCGCACATCGCAACCGTGCTGCACGCAAGGCCAGCGGACGCGATCTGGGTGGTGAACGCCTATCAGTTCTGTCTTATGGTGTTGCTGCTGCCGGCGGCGAGTGCCGGCGAGATCATCGGCTATCGGCGGGTGTCGCAGACCGGGATGGGCGTGTTCACGATCGCCTCATTGGCTTGCGCGCTGTCACCGAGCCTTGGCGCGCTGGTGCTGGCGCGCGTGGTGCAGGGCATTGGCGCGGCCCTGCTGCTGAGCGTGAATTCGGCGCTGCTGCGGCATATTTATCCGCGCGCCATGCTGGGCCGCGGGGTGGGGCTGATGGCGCTGACGGTGGGGGTTTCGGCGTCCGTGGCGCCGACCATTGCCTCGGCCATATTGTCGGTCGCGCCATGGCCGTTTCTGTTCGCGATCAATGTGCCGCTGGGCCTTGCCGCATTCGCGATCGCCGGACGCACCTTGCCCCTGACGCCACGGCATGCGGCACGGTTCGATTATTTCAGCGCCGTGCTTTCGGCCCTGGGGCTTGGCCTGTTGGTGGTGGCGGTGGATGCGATCGGCCATGCCGGTCGGGGCTGGCTGTTGGGGGGCAGCCTGGTGGTCTCGGCGGCGTCACTGACCTTGCTGGTGCGGCGGCAGCGGGCGCGCACCGCGCCCTTGCTGCCGGTCGATCTGCTGCGCATTCCGGCCTTCGCGTTTGCCATCGCGACCTCGGTTTCGGCGTTTCTGGCGCAGACGCTGGCGTTCGTGGCGCTGCCGTTTTTTCTGCAATACGGGCTTGGCCGCGACCAGGTGGCGACCGGGCTGCTGATGACGCCCTGGCCGCTGGCGACGGGTATTACCGCGCCGGTGGCGGGCAGGCTCGCGGACCGGTATTCCGCCGGCAAGCTGGCCGGGCTCGGGCTTGGGGTGCTGGCGGCGGGGCTGGTCTTGCTCGCGCGCGTGCCGGCGCACCCGGATGCGCTGGCTTTGGGCTGGCGGATGGCGCTGTGCGGCTTCGGCTTCGGCCTGTTTCAGTCGCCCAATAACCGCGCCATGCTGTCTGCCGCGCCGCATGCGCGCGCGGGTGGTGCGAGCGGCATGCTGGGCACGGCGCGCACATTGGGCCAGACCTTGGGGGCGGCGGTGCTGGCGCTACTGTTCAGCCTGGGCGGCACGGCGGAGGTTCGGCTCGCGCTGGGCCTTTCGGCCGGCGTGGCGGTGGCGGCGGCGGGGGTGAGCTTGTCACGGTTGCGTTTTCTTCGGTAGGGGAAGCGCGCGGCGGGGCGTTTGGAAGAGCTGCTGTCGGGCGCGGGGTTACACCGCCGGGCAATTTCCCGTCGCGCGTATCAGGCGCTGATGCGGTTGAGGGGGTAGCCGGCGGCCGGAGGTTGAAGCTGTGGCGCCTTGACGCGGGCGGCAACGAGCCCGTCGATGGATTTGGCGCCGGCTTCGCGCAGGGCGTTCGCGCAGGCGGACAGGGTGGCGCCGGAGGTCATGACATCATCGATCACGAGAATATGCTGGCCGGCGAGGCGGGGCAGGCGACTGGCCCGGGCGCTGATGGCGCCGAGCATGGTCTGGGCGCGGTCGAGGGCGGAGGTGTTGCGGAGTTTCTCGGTGGCGCGGGTGCGAATGAGCGCGTCCGGCAGGAAAGGCAGGCCGGTGCGGCGCGCGATGGCCCGGCCGAGCAGGACCGCCTGATTATAGCCGCGGGCGCGCAGGCGCGTGGGGTGCAACGGCACCGCGACGATCAGGGTGGCGCGCGACAGCAGGTCAGCCCCGGCGCGGCACATCAGGGGGGCGAACAGGTTGGCGAGCCCGGTTTCCGAGGCGTATTTGAAGCGAAGGATGAGATCCTTGCCGATGCCTTGATAGGCCATGGCGCCGCGGGCGGCGCGAAACGCGGGCGGTTGGGCCAGGCAGTTGGGGCACATCCCCCCTGCCCCGCCCTGCCCGGCATGGGCGAAGGGCACGCCGCAGGCGGTGCACAAGGGTGGCGCGATCAGGTGACACCCGACGAAGCAGGCGGCGCACAGATGGTCGGGCTCCGGCAGGCGGGCATGACAGCCGGGGCAATGCGGCGGCAGCAATAGATTGAGCGCCGCGCTGCCGGTGCGACGAGCCAGGCTGAGCGGAAGCTGGCCGATTGATTGCATGGCGGCATGATAACGCGGGGGTTGAGGATTGTCGTGCGCTGGTTTCACACCAAGGGGCGGCCTTCGCGCCGGATTAGCGCGGCTGAGCTGGATGGCAATAACGGTGCATGGACGAAAATTCAGGCCGGCTCCAGGCAGTGGCAAGTTGGCGCGCTTATTGTGTGCACTGCGACGAGAACCTGGTGAGGAGGGTGACGAGATGACCTTGCGAACTGCGTTGCTGGCGGCGGCTGGTGTTTTGACCATGAGCGTGGGGGCGCGCGCGGCGTCGCCGGCTTTCGTGGTGGTGGACACGCCGGTTGCGGTGGTGAGCGAAGCGCCGCCGCTGCCGATTGCGGTGCTGAACAGCCCGATGCCAGCCGCCCCGATGTTGGCGGTGGCGCAAATGGTGGCCGAACAGCAGGCGATGATGAATGCCATGATGGCTGACATTGGCGGGCTGCGCATGGTGGCGCTGCCGGGCGGGATGATGGCGCCGATGCCGGCGTTGATGGCCGGAGCGGTGCCGGTGCTGCCGGGGCGGATGGTGGTGACCCGGGTGATGATAAACGGGCCGGAACGTTGCCAGGAAAGCGTGACCTATCGGGCCGGCGCGAACGGGCAGCCGGTCATTGAAGCGGCATCGCACAGTTCGGGCTGCGCGGCGGCGCCGGGCATGGGGCATTTGCTGGCGGCGCATCCGGCCCGGGCCCGCGCGCCGGC
>DAIDIQ010000248.1 GCA_027459285.1 Acetobacteraceae bacterium | reverse complement strand
AGACGCCTCGCCCTCCGCGCCGTACAGCGCGTCGGCCAGGGCGTCGCGCACGATCACCGCGTCTCCCGCCCGCAGCAATTCCTCCAGCAGCCGTGCCTCGCGCCGGGTCAGCGTCAGGACGCGGCCGTTCACGCTGCCGCTGTGGCGTCGCGGGTCGTAGCTGACATCGCCAAAGCCGAGCTGCGCCATCTGGCGCGGCCCCGGCCGGCGCATCACCGCGCGCAGCCGCGCCTCCAGCTCCGGCAGGCTGAACGGCTTGAGGATGTAATCATCCGCTCCCGCGTCCAGCCCGGCTATGCGGTTCTCCACGCTGTCGCGCGCGGTCAAAATCAGCACCGGCAGCGGCGGCGTCGCCGCGCGCAGCGCGGCCAGCACCTCCAGCCCATCCATGTCGGGCAAGCCCAGATCGAGCAAAACCGCGTCATGCGGGCTTTTCAGCGCCGCAACCGCGGATCGGCCGTCACGGCACCAGGTCACGATCATTCCGCTGTCCTGGAAATGCGCCGTCAATTGCCCGCCCAGCCCCGCATGGTCCTCAACCAACAATAACCGCATCACCACCCCACTCCTCTTTGCCACTCATAGACCGCGCCGGTGCCACGCGGTAGCGCCGGGGCCATTGTCATGAAACTGCAACCCGTCTTCGCGGCAGGCTCGCCCGGGTTGACGCGGCCGAGGGCGTGCTGGTTTCCTGTCGCCACTTCTGTCGATGGACGGCCTGATATGAAAACCCTGCTCCCCGCCGGCGCCCTCGCCGCCGCCCTGCTTTGCGGCGCGGCGCACGCCCAGGCGCCGCGATTTCTTCCGGATGGGCATTTTCTTACACCCACCGCCGCTCCCGGCGCCAATTTTCAGGCACTCGATCCGCGCCTGCCCGCCCATCCCGCCTACCGCGCCGGTCAGGCGCTCAACACATGCCTGAGCCCGGACGGCAAAACCCTCGCCGTGCTCACCAGCGGCTTCAACATACTCGCTGTTTCCAATCCCGCCTCCGCCAGGTTCGGAAATATCGACCGTGCCGATTCCAGCGAGTATCTGTTTCTCTACGATGTCTCCGGCGCCAACCGGGCCGCGCCCGCGCCGCGCCAGGTGCTGAAAATTCCCAACAGCTTCGCGGGTCTGGTATTTTCCCCGAACGGCAACAGGCTCTATGTCTCCGGCGGCCGGGACGATGCTGTCCGCGTCTATGCGCGGGATAAATCCGGCTATGCGCTCGCCGCCATCTTTCCGCTCGGCCACCATCATCCCGCCAATCCCCGCAGCCGCGCCATGCTGCAGGGCGGTCTCGGTTTTCGCCAGGTGCCGATGGTCGCCAACCTCGCCCTCACCCCTGATGGCAAGACCCTGCTCGCGGTCAACAGCTTCAACGCCTCGGTCACCCTGCTCGATGCCGCCACCGGTAAAATTCTCTCCGAATACGATCTCCGCCCCTTCCACACCAACCCCGCCACCGGCCAGGGCAGGGCCGGGGGCGAAATTCCCTTTGCCGCCGCCATCGCCGGCACCCGCGCCTATGTCGGCTCGCTGCGGGATCGGGATATCACGGTGCTGAATATCGCCAATCCGGCGGCCCCTGTTTTCATCGCCCGCCTGCAACTGCCCGGCACTCCGCTTGCCATTCTGCCAGACAGCGCCACCAGCTCCAGGCGTATTTTCGTCGCCGAGGGAAATGCCGGCCGGGTCGCCGTCATCGATTCCGCCACGGATGACATAGTCGAGGAAATAGACGCCCGCGCGCCCCCCGGCCTGCTGCACACCGCCCAGCGCGTCACCGGTGTCGCGCCGAACCACCTCGCCCTCTCGCCGAACCACGCCACCCTTTACGTCACCAATGGCGGGCAGAACGCGGTCGCCGTCATTCCCATCGCCGGCCCCGCGCCGCACCACGTCACCGGGCTCATTCCCACCGGCTGGTATCCGCACGCGCTCACCCTCTCCGCCGACGGAAGGACCCTCTACATCGTCAACGGCAAAAGCGATCCTGGGCCGAATCCGCTGCATCTTTCCGGATCCACCGCCTTTGCGCGCGGCCTTGGCGGGCAAAATCCCAAGGCGCTCGCCGCCGCCGCCCGGGCCGCCAACCAGTATATCCTGCAACGCGAACATGCCGGCCTGCTCGCCCTTCCCGTGCCGGATGCGTCAACCCTGTCGCGCCTTACCGCCACCGTCGCCCGCAACGACCGCTACACGACCTCCCTGCCGGCGGAGGCGCGCCGCATCATGGCCTTCCTGCACGCCCGCATCCGCCACGTTATTTATATTGTCAAGGAAAACCGCACCTTCGACCAGATATTGGGTGATGTCGGCAACGGTGCCGACGCCGACCCGGCGCTTGCCATGTTCGGCGCCCGCGTCACGCCAAATCTGCACGCCACGGCACGAAACTTCGTCATTTTCGACAATTTCTATGACGCCTCCGAGGTCAGTGGCGATGGCTGGCAATGGACCACCGCCGCCCGCGAAACCGACGTCAACACCAAATTCATTCCACTCGATTATGCCCACCGCGGCGCCCCGTATGATGCCGAGGGTCAGAATTCCGGCGTCGATGTCGGCATCGCCAGCCTCCGCGCGCGGGAAGCCGCGCATCCCGGCTATGCGGCCGAGGCTGCAACCATGCCGGGCGGCGCCGCCAATCTTCTGCCCGGCACCAATTCCGATACCGCGCCCGACGGGCCGGACGGCGCCAGGCAGCAAGGCTATCTCTGGAACGCCGCCGCCCGCGCCGGTCTCTCCATTCGCAATTACGGCTTCTACATCGATCTCGACGCGAAATATCCGAACGTCAGAAATCCCTATGCCGAGAACGCCATCGAGGCCTACCCGACGGACCCTACCCTCGCCCCGGTCACCGACCCGTATTTCCGGAGTTTCGACAATACCTACCCCGATTATTGGCGCTATCTCGAATGGCACCGCGAATTCAAGCAATTCGTCGCCAACGGCAAGCTGCCGCAACTCACCTTCCTGCGCTACATGCACGACCATATGGGAGATTTCGCAACCGCCGTCGCCGGCGTGAATTTTCCCGAAGCCCAACAGGCCGACGATGATTACGCCGTCGGCCTCACCCTTCAGGCCATCGCGAACAGCCCCTATGCCAAGAACACGCTCGTCTTCATCGTCGAGGATGATGCCCAGGACGGGCCAGATCATGTCAGCGCCCATCGCAGCACCGCCTATATCGTCGGGCCCTATGTCCGCCATAACGCGGTCGATCACGCACGCTACACCCAGGTCAGCATGCTTCGCACCATCGAGGACGTGCTCGGTCTCGAGCCGATGAATTTGAACGACGCCTTCGCCACCCCGATGTGGACCGCGTTCGACCCCGCGCAGAAAACCTGGAGTTTCACCGCCACTCCCTCCGCCTGGCTGAAAGCCACCGCCCTGCTGCCGCCGCACACGCGCTACGCAGATCAAGGCCCCGTCCATCCGGTCCACGCCGCCGCCTGGTGGGCCCGGGCGACGCGCGGCTATGATTGGTCGCACGAAGACCGTATTCCCGCGGCACAATTCAACCACACGCTCTGGGCTGCCTTCAGGCCCGGCCGCCCCTATCCGATGAGCCGCCAATGATCGCGCCGCAGGAATTATCCGCCGCCGCCTCGGGCTTTCTCGCGAGCTTCGTCGAGGGCGTCGAGGCGCTCACCATCGTCCTGGCCGCCGGCGCCACCCGCGGCTATCGCGGCGCCCTGGCCGGCGCCGCGCTCGGGCTTCTCACCCTCGCCGGCCTGGTCTGGGCGGTCGGCCCCGTGCTCACCGCCGTCCCGATATTCCTCGCCCGCCTCGTCATCGGCGTGGCGCTGCTGGTGTTCGGTCTGCGCTGGCTGCGCAAGGCGGTGCTGCGTGCCGCCGGCCGCCTAAAGCTCCGCGATGAGGCCCAGGTTTATGCCGCAACCACCGCCCGCCTTGGCGGCAAGCCGGCGAAAGCCATCGATCCCGCCGCCTTCCAGGTCTCATTGCAGATGGTGCTGATCGAAGGCGTTGAAATCGTCTTCATCGTGCTCGCGCTCACCGCCGCCCATCCCGCCCTGCTGGCACCGGCAAGCCTTGGCGCGCTCGCCGCCATCGCGGCGGTAAGCCTGCTCGGCCTCGCCATCCACCGCCCGCTTTCCCGCGTGCCGGAAAATCTCATAAAACTCGCCGCCGGCACCATCCTCACCGGTTTTGGCATTTTTCTGCTCGGTGAGGGGGTCCATGTGCCCTGGCCTGATGGAGACGCCTCGCTGCCGGCTCTCATCGCCTTCGTGGCGCTGTTCGTGCTTGCGGCGGTCGTCATCATGAGGAAGAAAGAAACGTCTTTTTCTGAAGAAAAAGAAGCAAAAAGACTTTAATTCATGAGCGTCGTTGGCCAGGGGCGGGCCAGCGGCAGCGTCCGATACACCAGCGCGAACACCAATCCGCCCAAGCCCAGCGCCGCCACCACGAACACCAAATCTCCCGGCCCCCACCAGGGAGGCGCCGCCGCCATCAGCATCACCGCCGGAAACAGGCCAAGAAACAGCCCCGCCAGCACAAGCCTCGCCCACAAATGCCGCATGCGCAGCGTCAAGGGCAGCATCAGCCCGGTCAGTGCCATTACCGGCAACACGTGGCCCATCCGGTGCAGCACGTCCGGCAACGCGCCGCCGGTCACGGCCACCGTCAGCAGCCCACCCACCGCCATCGCCGCCATCGGTATCAGCGTCGCCGCCGCCACCAGTCCCGCCGCCTGCCGCATACGGGAAATTGGCAGGCTGCGTAGCGTGCGCGCCGAACGAGTCAGGTGAACATAAGAGATCGCCCAGAGCACCCACGCCATCACGATCGGCTCCAACGCGGTCGTCGCGTTATATCGGCGCGCCATCCCTGCCAGAAGAAACAGCAGGAAAAACCCATAGCCGAACCAGGGCAGCCAGGCACACGCCAGCAAATGCCCGGCATAGCCGCGCTGGCGTGGCACCAGCATCCCCCATCCGCCAGGCATCGTCCGCCGCACCGTCGCCGCGGCGCGAAACCCCGCCGCCCGCCTGCGCCACGCCGAGGCCAGCCCCACCAGGCCACATAGCGCCAGCAACCCCAACAACCCGAACGCCGCAGCGTGGGACACGCGGAAGTCCACCAGAATTATCACCAGGATGATCACGAAACCCGCCTTACCGAACACGATCTGCGAGCCAAATCGCGCCGCCCGCGCCCCGATCAACGGCAGCGCCATCAACCCGCTCAGCCCCGCGCCCACGGCAAAGTCCAACCCCACCAGGCCCAGACGTTGCCAGGTCAAAAGTCCGCGCGCCAGCAGCATCGCCACCAGCGCGCCACACCCCAGCGCGAAGGTCAGTACCGGCACACTCATGATCGCCACCACCAAGGCTCCCGCCATCACCGCGGTATCCACCGGCAGCCCGAGCAGACAGCGCGGTCGCGCCCGCCCTACCATGAAAAGGCCCTGTAAAAAGAAGAGAAAGGACAGGATTGATGAGGGCACCATCCGCGGCGGCGTCGCCATCGCCTGCCCGAGTAACGTGAGGAAAATCGACAGGATCATCACCAGCGTCAGCGGTCCCCAAAAAGACCCGAGCCAGATTTCCCGCTGCAATGGCCCCAATAGCCGCCTCACGCCGAGGCCTCCGCACCCGTCATCGCCAGCAATATGTCCTCAAGAGAGAGCGGTACCGCCCCATCCTGGCGTAAAAGCCAATCCCGCCCCGTCGCATCGAGCCCGGCCCGGTCCACCAGCCAGGTTCCGGCCGCTTCCCCCGGCATCGCCGTAATTCCTGCGTAACTTGGCACTGTTGCTGAAAACACGCGAAAAAACCGTTCCGCCAGTGCCGCCATTTCGTCCACCAGCACAACCCGTCCCGCTGCCAGTATCGCCACCGTATCGGCGAACCGTTCCAACTCGGCCAGGTCATGGGTCGAAACCACCACCGTGCGCATGGGGTTGCGCACCGCCGCCAGGCACTCCTGGTTCAGCACGCGCCGTCCCGCCACATCCAGCCCGAGCGTCGGCTCATCCAGCAGCAGAATCTCCGCCTCGCGGGAAAACGCCATCACCAGTTGCAGCCGTGTCTTCTGTCCGGTCGAAAGTGTCGCGATTTTCGCGTCCCTGTCCAGCGCCAGATCTTCCAGCAGCCGCGCCTCGCGCGCCTTTTGCCAGTCCGGGTAGAACCCCGCCACGAAACGCAGCGCCTTGCCCACCGTGCCCCAGGCATCCCAGGCGAAATCCGGCCCCACATAGGCCACGCGCTGCTTCACCGCCACTTCCTCGCGCAGCGGGTCCCGCCCCAGCACCGCGATCCGCCCGGAGTGGATCGGGCCGAACCCCATCATCGTATCCATCAGCGTCGTCTTGCCCGCGCCATTCGGTCCACACAGGCCGAAAATTCCCCCGCGCGGTATGTCCAGCGTGATGGGTCCAAGCCGGAACCCGCCAACCCGTCGCGTCACCTCCGTAAGGCTCATGGCCATATCGGTCACGCCGTCCTCCCTATTCGGCCGATAATTTCTGCGTGAGCAGCGCCACCAATTCCGCATCCGCCATCCCGGCTTCCCGCGCCGCCGCCAGCGCCGCGGTCAGCGCGCCATCCACCGCGGCCCGTGCCGCCTCCCGCGCCGCCGCCCGCGCCGCCTCGGCCACGAATGTGCCAACACCCTGGTGGCGGTAGATCACACCTTCCTGCTCCAATTCCTCATAGGCACGCTTCACCGTGATCAGGCTCACCAGCAGACCTTCCGCCATGTCGCGGAAACTCGGCAGCGCGCTGCCCGGCGCCAGTCGCCCCGCCGCCACCTCGCGCCGCAGCGCATCGGCAATCTGGCGATAGAATGGCAACCCCCGTGCCGCGCTCGGCGCCAGGGCCGCGAAGGGAAAGCTTTCCGAACTCACAGACTACTGTGTATATTGTTTATATACACTTGTCCACGCCACCTTGGCGCCCCGCTCCCGCAGCCGCCAATAAAAAAGGCGCGAGGTTGCCCCCGCGCCTCGTGTTCCCCGCTTGCGGCGGCGATGCGCCTACTTCGAAAGCCCTGCCGCCGCCGCCACTTCGGCCGCGAAGTCGCCGGCGTCTTCCTTCTCGATGCCCTCGCCAAGCTGGAAGCGGGCAAAGCCGGTCAGCTTCGCGCCTGCTTTCTGCACCACCGCGCGCACCCGGCTTTCCCCGTCATGCACCCAGACCTGCTCCAGCAGCACCACTTCCTCGTAATATTTCCGGATCCGCCCCTCGACCATTTTCTCGATGATGGCTTCCGGCTTGCCCGAGGCGCGGGCCTGTTCGCTCAGCACCGCGCGCTCGCGCTCCAGCGCCGCCGGGTCCACCGCATCCACATCCAGCGCGTCCGGCCGGGCGGCGGCCACGTGCATGCCGATCTGGCGGCCGAGAATTTCCAGCCCATCCAGCTCGCTTTCCGCCTCCACCCCCACCAGCACGCCGATCTTGCCAAGCCCGGGCTTCAGCGCCGCGTGCACATAGGTGGCAACCACGCCCTTGTTCACGCTCAACACCCGCGCGCGGCGCAGGGTCATGTTCTCGCCGATCGTCGCGATCAAATGCGTAATCTGCTCCGCCACGGTGCGCTCGGTGCCGGGGAATTGCGCGGCCCGGATGGTTTCCACATCCTCGCCCACCGTCAGCGCGATTTTCGCCACTTCCTCGACCAGATGCTGGAAATGCTCGTTGCGCGCCACGAAATCGGTCTCGGCGTTGATCTCCACCATCGCCGCCCGCCCCGGCGCCGAGGCGACACCGACCAGCCCCTCCGCCGCCACCCGGCCGGATTTTTTCGCGGCCGCGGCCAGGCCCTTCTTGCGCAGCCAATCCACCGCCTGTTCCAGATCGGCGTTATTCTCCGCCAGCGCGCGCTTGCAATCCATCATGCCGGCGCCGGTTTTCTCGCGCAGTTCTTTCACCAGCGCGGCGGTCACGTCTGCCATGGCGGGCTCCTGTTCGGTTAGGCCGGTTCAGCGGTATCGGCCGCGACGGGCGGCACAACGGTATCCGGCGGCAATTCCGGTGCCGCGCCATAATCCCGCCCCGAGGCAACGATCTCGGCGCTGATCCCATCCAGCACCGCCCCCGCCACCAGGTCGCAATACAGCATGATCGCGCGGATCGCATCGTCATTGCCCGGCACCGGATAGGTCACGCCATCCGGGTCGGAGTTGGAGTCCAGAACCGCCACCACCGGAATGCCGAGCTTGCGCGCTTCCTCGACCGCCAGCTTTTCCTTGTTGGTGTCGATGATGAACAGAATATCCGGCAGGCCGCCCATTTCCTTGATGCCGCCCAGCGCCCGCTCCAGCTTGTCGCGGTCGCGCGTCAGGTCCAGCACTTCCTTCTTGGTCAGGCCCTGGGTGTCGCCGTTGATGATGTCGTCCATCTGCCGCAGCCGCTTGATGCTGCCGGTGATGGTCTTCCAGTTGGTCAACATGCCGCCCAGCCAGCGGTGGTTCACGTAATATTGGCCGCAGCGCGTGGCGCTTTCCGCCACATATTCCGCCGCCGCCCGCTTGGTGCCGACAAACAGCACCCGCCCGCCATTGGCGGTAATATCGCGCACCGCCTTCAACGCGCGGTCCAGCAGCGGCACGGTCTGCTGCAAATCGATGATGTGCACCTGGTTGCGCACGCCGAACAAATAGGGCGCCATCGCCGGGTTCCAGCGGCGCGTGTGGTGGCCGAAATGCACGCCGGCCTCCAGCAGGGTACGCAACGTATATTCGGGCATCGCCATGGGCGTGTCCTCGCCTTTCCTTCGGTTGTGCCTCCGCGTGGCAGACCCCGTGAGGGACCGAATGGATGCCGCGCGTGCGAATTACCGGCATGATGCCGGCCCGCGGCATATGGCGGATGATCCACCCGAACGCAAGCACCGACGGGGCAGGGTGGTTTGTCGTTTTGAGTTCCGGCACCGGCCCGCGCCCCCGCCCGGCCCGCACTCGGTTTTTGGTGGACAAGCCCTGCGTAATCAGGCGCAGTGAGCAGGCAACCTTGCGGAAAACGCATGCACGCCACCAGCGCCGGCACCGCGCCCGACATCTCGCCCGCCCGCGCCGTGCTCGCCGCGGTGCTCGGCAACGCGCTCGAATTCTATGATTTCATTGTCTATTCCTACTTCGCCATTCAGATCGGGCGCAGCTTCTTCCCGGTCCATTCGGCCTATGCCAGCCTCATGTTGTCGCTCGCCACCTTTGGCGCCGGCTTCCTGTCGCGGCCGGTCGGCGCGCTGCTCATCGGGCGCTATGCCGACAGCGTGGGCCGTCGCCCCGCCATGCTGCTCAGCTTCGCGCTCATGGGCGCCTCCGTGCTCGGCCTCGCGCTGCTGCCCGGCTATGCCGCCATCGGCCCGGCCGCGCCCGTTCTCGCGCTGCTGGCGCGGCTGGTGCAGGGCTTCGCCGTCGGCGGCGAGGTCGGCGCCAACACCGCCTTTCTGGCCGAGGCGGCAGTTCCCAGCCGCCGCGCCGTCACCGTTTCCATGCAGAGCGTCAGCCAGGTCATCGCCATGGGCGTCGGCGGCCTGGTCGGCGCCATTCTGGTGCACAGTCTCTCGGCGGCCGCGGTCCAGGCCTATGGCTGGCGCATCGCCATTGGCCTTGGCGCCAGCCTGCTGCCCGCCGGCCTGTGGCTGCGCAGCCACCTGCCGGAAACCCTGCACCGGGCCATGGCGCCGCTTTCCGGCGCCCCGTCCCCGCAATCCCAGGCGCTGCGCATCGGCATGCTCGGCGCTGTCTGCATCAGCGCCTTCACCATCCGCACCTATGTCGTGCTGTATCTCGTCACCTATGCGCAGCACACGCTGCACATGCCGCCGGGCCCGTTTTTCACCGCCAACATCATCGGCCAGTTCGGCTCGCTGCTGGTCATTCCCGCCGGCGCCATGCTGTCCGACCGTATCGGCCGACGCCCGGTCTTTCTCGGCGGACAACTCATATCGCTGGCCATCATATACCCGGTTTTCGCCTGGCTCATCGGCGCCCGCTCCGGCGCCGCCGTGCTGGTCGGGCTGCCGCTCATCAGCATAACCGGCAGCATCAGCCCGAGCGCCTTGCTGACCAGCATTACCGAGGCGCTGCCGGGCCGCCTGCGCGGCACCGGCTTCGGCCTCGCCTACACCATCGCCGTCACGCTGTTCGGGGGCACCGCGCAACTGGTGCTCACCTGGCTGCTGCATGCCACCGGCGCCGCCATGGCCATCACCTGGTATCTGCTGGCGGCCGGGCTGGTCGCGCTTGTCGCCATGCTCGCCATACCGGAAACCAGGCCCGGCCCGGTCTAGCCGAGGTTATTGCGCCGCCTTTTCCGCCTCGCGGGCCAAGTGCAGCGCATAGGCGCGCACCTTGCGCTTGTCGCTTCGCCAGGCCGAGGTGCCCTGATACCGCGCGAACGCCGGCACCTTGGGCCGCTTCTTGCCATAATCCCGCTTCGCCACCGGCTTCGTCTCGGTCATCCCATCGCTCCTCAGTCCGAACGTCGCGCCTCTCAAGCATTCCGCCGGGAAGAAGGCAACGAAGGCGCGTTCTTTTTGTGAACAAAAAGAACCAAAAAAACTTTGAAACTTTAATCTGAAGTCCGGCACCGGCCCGCGCCCCCGCCCGGCCACCCATGACAGTGTACGCTCGTGGGTGGCCGGGCGGGGACGCGGGCCGCGGCGCCTGGTGGTTCCGCGCCCCACTTATCGTTTCGTTTCACTCAGGGCAGCCTTGCGCGCCAGGACGCATTGCCATGCCCATCTCCGCCGGGCAATTCCAACCCGAGGCTCACCATGAAACTCGCCAACAAAATCGCCCTCATCACCGGCGGCACCACCGGCATCGGCGCCGCCACCGCCCGCCTGTTCCAGGCCGAGGGGGCGACGGTCATCGTCACCGGCTCCAACGCCAGATCGGTCGAGGCCGCGCGCGCCTCCCTGCCCGGTATCGAAATCCTCGCCAGCGATCAGTCGGACCCCGCCGCCTCCCGCGCCCTGGTCGAGCACGTCAAGGCCCGGCACGGCCGCATCGATGTGCTTTTCGTCAATGCCGGGATCGCCAAATTCTCGCCGCTTGAAGCCGCCGATCACGCCCAGTTCGATGCCGTGTTCAACGTCAACGTCCGCGGCTTGTTTTTCCTGGTGCAGCAGGCCGTGCCGGTAATTCCCGATGGCGGCAGCATATTGCTCACCGGCTCCACCGCCGCCTCGCGCGGGGGGGCGGGCATGAGCGTCTATTCCGCCTCCAAGGCGGCGGTGCGCTCATTGGCGCGCACCTTCGCCGCCGAGCTCGCGCCACGCCAGATCCGCGTCAACGTCGTGAGTCCGGGGCCGATCGAAACCCCCATCTTCGACAAGGTCGGGCTGAGCCGGGAGCAGATCGAGGGCTGGATGGAAAACGTCAAACAGGAAATTCCGCTCGGGCGCATCGGCCAGGCACAGGAAGTGGCGGCCGCCGCC
>DAIDIQ010000245.1 GCA_027459285.1 Acetobacteraceae bacterium | reverse complement strand
ATGGGTGGCCGGGTGGGGGTGCGGGCCGGTGCCGGACTTGAAACAAAGCACGCGGGCCGGTGCCGGACTCAAAACGACTCATTTGGTGGCGGGCGGATTAAGGGACTGGCAAGGAATGTGGCCGATTTTGCCGGGCAGGCCGGGGGCGCGATGCGGCCGGCAGGCTGACCGAGGATAGGCAACCACCAAAACGGGATTGCGATCGCCGCCATGTCCGAGACGGGGAGTTCAGGGCTTTCAGGCGGCGATGCCGACACCGCGCCCGACCAGCCGGAACGGGTGCTGACGCAGGAGGAAATCGACTCGCTGCTCGGCTTTTCGAGCGCCGCCGAGACTGAGCCGAGCGGGCTTTCCGGTGTGCAACGGGTGATCAGTTCCAGCCTGATTTCCTATGAACGCCTGCCGATGCTGGAGATTGTCTATGACCGGCTGGTGCGCATCATGTCGACCAGCCTGCGCAAGCTGACCTCGGACAATGTCGAGGTGGGCATCGGGGAAGTGGTCTCGTTGCGGTTCGGCGATTTCTTGAACGCGATACCGCTGCCGGCGATGCTGGCCGTGTTCAAGGCCGAGCAATGGGACAATTACGGGCTGATGGTGATCGACGGGGCGATGATCTATTCGATCGTCGATGTGTTGCTGGGCAGCCGGCGCGGCGCGACGCCCTTGCGCATCGAGGGACGGCCGTACACGACCATCGAACGCGGCCTGGTGGAGCGGCTGGTGCGGGTTATTCTGGCCGACCTGACCGCGAGCTTCGAGCCGCTATGCCCGGTCGATTTCGTGTTCGAGCGGCTGGAAATGAACCCGCGCTTCGCCTCGATCACGCGGGCCTCGAACGCGGCGGTGCTGGCACGATTCCGGATCGAGATGGAGGACAGGGGCGGGCGGATTGAGCTGCTGATACCGTACGCGACGCTGGAGCCGGTGCGGGAATTGCTGCTGCAACAGTTCGTGGGCGAGAAATTCGGGCGCGATTCGATTTGGGAACGCCATCTGGCCGAGGAGCTTTGGCACACCGAGGTGGAATTGAAGGCGGTGCTGGACGAGCAGGAATTGCCGCTGAGCGCGGTGATGAATTTGCAGCGCGGCAGCACCCTGCCGCTGGCCGCGGCGCCCGGCAACCCGGTGCGGTTGCAATGCGGTTCGGCCAGCCTGTTCCAGGCCAGGCTCGGCCGCAAGCGCGGCAACCTGGCGGTGCGGATAGAGAGCCCGCCGCTGGCGGCGCGGGCGCGCGACGAGGAAAGCCGGTAGCGGCCAAACTCGGGCGGCAACGCGAAGGCACGCTTTTCCAGACCCCCACGCGGAGACGACCGAAAGCCGCGGGGCGCGCGCGCGCAGGGGGGCCGGCTGGTCGCGGGGGGCCCGGCTGGCCGAAGGACAGGGTATTCTGGTCGCTTTTCAAAAGAATTACCCACACTGTCTGTCCGTTATTGCATCGGTCTGGACAAACCCTGGCCCATATCCTAATCGCCGGAGCATTGTCTTGGCGGCTTTGGGGCAAACCGGGCGATGCACTGTTTTCGAACCCTGTTTGTCCGCGTGGCGTTGGGGCTGGGCGCCATGCTGCCTGGCGGTTGCGCCGTGCAGCCAGCACCCGCGCCCGGCATCGCCCCGCTGGTCAGGAAGGTGGACGCTCATCCGAATGACGCGGTGCCGGCGATGCGCGCGATTTGCGAGCGGATTGCCGGGCGGCCCTTCGTGCCGGGCAACCATGTGCAATTGCTGATCAATGGCCCGGCATCGCTGTTGGCGCTGGGTGCTGCGATTGCCGCCGCGCGACGGCGGATAGACATGGAAAGCTACGAGTTCGACGACACGGCGGGCGGCGCCTTTGGCGATGCGCTGCTGGCGGCCAAGCAGCGTGGCGTGGCGGTGCATTTGATTTACGATGGCTGGGGAACCCTGACCACGCCTTCCGCGCTGTTCGACCGGCTGCGCAAGGGCGGCATCGACACGCTGGACTATAACCCGCTGCTGCCCGGGGTGCGGCTGCCGTTCGATGTGAACAGCCGCGATCATCGTAAGCTGTTCATCGCGGATGACCGGGTGGTGATAACCGGGGGAGTGAATATCAGCCGGGTCTATGTCAACCCGCCCGGCGTGCATGCCGCCGACCCGGACGATGAAGCCTGGCGGGATACGGATATTCGCATCGAGGGACCGGTGGCGGCGCAGTTCGAGCAGGTATTCGCCGGCACCTGGCGGCGGCAGGCAGGCAAGGCCCTGCCGCCGCCCCCCGCCCCGCCGCCCGCCTTTGCCGATGGCGCGCCGGTGCTGGCCATTGCCGGCACCCCCGCCGCCGGCAAACCGCAAATCTATCAGGCCCTGCTGGCCGTGATCGGACTGGCCAGGAAATCCGTGCATCTGACGACCGGCTTTTTTGCGCCGACCGGAGATTTGCTGCACGCGCTTGAGGCGGCCGCGCGACGGGGGGTGGATGTGCAGATCATCGTGCCGGGACGCAGCACCAGCGCGGTGACGCTGGAGGCGGGACGGGCCGATTATGGCGGCTTGCTGGCGGCGGGCGTCGGCATTCATGAATTCCACGGCCGAATTCTGCACGCCAAGACGGCGGTGATCGACGGCGCCTGGACGGCGGTGGGATCGTCCAACCTCGATTGGCGCAGCACGGTCTGGAACAACGAGATCGACGCGATCGTGCTGAGCCGGGGCGTGGGGGCGGAAATGAACCGTGTTTTCGCATCCGACCTTGCCGCGTCGGTGCGCATCACCCGACAGGGCTGGGCGCGGCGCGGCCTGAGTGAACGACTGAGCGAGTTGGGCGCATCGCTGATGCAGTCATTACTTTAGAGCTTGATCGCTTTGGGTCGATTCGCTTCGCGGTTCGACCAAATTGGAAGAAAATTGCTCTTTTTTGGAAAAAAGAACTAAAAACTTTTGTGGCTTTTGCCGACGGGCCCGCGGCCTTCGGCGCGGTCCGGCATCGGCGGGTTTGCCTGGTGGGGGTCGCGACCCATATGCTGCCGAAACCCTGGGGATGACCAGCCATGGCCGGCTCGCGCGTGCAGCATCTGACCGTGATTTCGCCTGACGGCAGCGTGCGCGAGGACGTGATGTGGCGGCAGTTGCGCGCGGAGGCGGAACAGGCGCTGAGCGAGGCGCCGACGCTGGCGCCGCTGTTTCTGGACGCGATCATCAACCAGCCGAGCCTGGAAGCGGCGATGTTCTATCGGATCGCGGCGCGGCTGAAGAACGATGTGATCGGCCAGCCGTTGATCGTCGGCGCGTTTCAGCGCGCCGCGGCGGCAAGCCATGAGTTGGGCGCGGGCGTGCGGGCGGATTTGCTGGCCGTGACCGAGCGCGACCCGGCCTGCACGCGCATGATCGAGCCCTTTCTGTATTTCAAGGGCTTCCATGCCCTGCAAGCGCATCGGCTGACGCATTGGCTGTGGCTGAACGGGGAGCGCGATTTCGCGCTGTATTTGCAAAGCCGCGCATCGGAGGTGTTTCAGTGCGACATTCACCCGGCCGCGCGGATCGGCCGCGGCCTGTTCCTCGATCACGCGACGGGGCTGGTGGTGGGTGCGACCGCGGTGATCGAGGATGATGTGTCGATGTTGCAGGACGTGACGTTGGGCGGCACCGGCAAGGAGCGAGGCGACCGGCACCCGAAGGTGCGGCGCGGCGCGCTGATTGGCGCGGGCGCCAAGGTGCTGGGCAATATCGAGGTGGGCCAGGGGGCGCGCATCGCCGCCGGGTCGGTCGTGCTGAACGCGGTGCCGCCACACACGACGGTTGCCGGCATTCCGGCCCGGGTGGTGAGTGTCGCCACCCCGGCCGAGCCGGCGCGCTGCATGGACCAGTGCCTGGGCGAGATGGCAGGCTACGACTCGTTCAGCTACAGCATCTGACAGCGACGCCAACCGGGTTTGCCGCGTCGCGTGATTGAGAGGGAACAGGCAATGAAGGCCGAGAGCGTTCTGCAACTGATCGGAAATACGCCGCACATACGGCTCGCGCGCCTGTTTCCGACCGCCGAGGTATGGGTGAAGTCGGAGCGGCAGAACCCCGGAGGCTCGATCAAGGACAGGATCGCGCTGGCGATGGTGGAGGCGGCCGAGGCATCCGGGGCGCTGAAGCCCGGTGGCACGATCATCGAGCCGACATCGGGCAATACCGGTGTCGGGCTGGCGATGGTGGCGGCGGTGAAGGGTTATCGGCTCATTCTGGTGATGCCGGAATCGATGTCGGTGGAGCGGCGGCATCTGATGCAGGCCTATGGCGCGAGCTTCGACCTGACGCCGCGCGAGGGTGGCATGAAGGGCGCCATTACCCGGGCCGAGGAATTGGTGGCACAGACGCCGGGCGCCTGGATGCCGCAGCAATTCGAGAACCCGGCCAATATCGAGATTCATGAGCGCACCACGGCACGGGAAATTCTCGCCGACTTCCCGGACGGGATCGACGTGATGATTACCGGGGTCGGCACGGGCGGGCATATTTCCGGCGCGGCGCGGGTGCTGAAGCAGCATTTCCCGAAACTGCTGGTATACGCGGTGGAACCGGAATTGAGCCCGGTGATTTCCGGCGGCAAGCCCGGTCCGCACCCGATACAGGGAATTGGCGCCGGCTTCATTCCCCGCAACCTGGACATGAGCGTGGTGGACGGGGCGATCACGGTTTCGGCCGACAGCGCCAAGGATTATGCCCGCCGGTCGGCCCGCACCGAGGGCTTGCTGGTTGGCATCTCGTCCGGCGCGACGCTCGCCGCGATCGCCAAGAAGCTGCCCGAGCTGCCGGATGGGGCACGGATTCTGGGCTTCAATTACGATACCGGCGAGCGCTATTTGTCGGTGCCGGATTTCCTGACGGTTTGAGCAGGAGACGCCCTGTCTCGAGACGCGCGCCCGGCCGTGCCGGCCAGACACGCTGACCGGCACCCGACCCGGCGCGGCGGCGGATTTCGGGCCGCGCGGGCATGGGGCGGTGGCGCGTGACAGCGCTTCGCCAGGCGTTGCGGCTGCCGGAGCCGACATTTTTCGTCCTGCGCACCCTGCTCGCCTTCGCGCTCGCGCTGCGCCTCGCCTATGGGCTGGAACTCGCGGCACCGTATTCCGCCGGCGTCACGGTGCTGATCGTCGCCGCCGGCGCGCGCGGCGCCGTTTTGTCCAAAAGCATGTGGCGCTTTTTCGGCAGTTGCGCCGGCGTGCTCGCCTCGATCGTGCTGATCGCCGCCTTCGCCCAGGCGCCGGTGCTGTTCATTCTGGCGCTCGCGCTATGGCTTGGCCTGTGCTGCGCCGCCGCG
>DAIDIQ010000232.1 GCA_027459285.1 Acetobacteraceae bacterium | reverse complement strand
GGATTCACCGAAATAGAAGAACGCGTCGAGGTCGAGGCCGCGGGCCAGGAACGGCGCCTGCACCGCGCGTTCCGCCTGGGGCATGGGCAGGCAGGTGCTGGCGCCAACCGCCTCATCCCCGTCCCAGGCGACGATCACGGCGGCACCCGGGGCATGGACATAGGTTTGCAGGTAAGTGGCCTCGTAAGCCTCGGACCCGTCATAGAGATAGGGCCAGGCGCGAAAGACGCGGATGCGCAGCCTGGCCAGCGCCGGCAGGGCGGCGTGCAGTGCCGGCCCAGCGCAGAGTGCCACCGTGAGGTCTTGGGCCAAGAGGCGGGCTCCCCGATGAGATACGATGGTCAGGCCGGCAGCCGGTCCTCGGAGGTGACGCCGAGTTGCTTGAGTTTGCGGTGCAGGGCGCTGCGTTCCATGCCGACGAAGCCGGCGGTGCGGCTGATATTACCGCCGAAGCGGAGCAACTGGGCCTGAAGATACTGGGTCTCGAACAGGTCCCGGGCTTCGCGGAGCGGCAGCGAGAGAATATCGGCGCCGGGATCGACATTGAGCAGGGCTGGGGCGTTCTGGCCGATTTCGGGGGGCAGCATGTCGGCGCGGATGGGGTCTGACGCGGTGCCGGGGGCCATGATCACGAGCCAGTCCATCAGGTTGCGGAGCTGGCGGACATTGCCCGGCCAGTCATAGGCTTGCAGCGCGGTCATGGCATCGGTCGAGATTTCCCGCGCGGGCGTGCCCGCGGCCTCGGCGGCGCGGGCGAGGAACATCTGCGCCAGGGCGGGAATATCCTCGCGCCGTTCGCGCAGCGCCGGCAGACGCAGCGGCACCACGGCGAGGCGGTAATAAAGGTCCTCGCGGAAGCGGCCGGCGGCGATTTCGGCCTGCAGGTCGCGGTTGCTGGTGGCGAGCACGCGGACATCGACCTTGATGCGACCCGAGCCGCCGACGCGCTCGAAGCTTTGGTCCTGAAGCGCGCGGACGATTTTGCCCTGGGTTTCGATCGGCATGTCGGAGACTTCGTCGAGCAGCAGGGTGCCACCATGGGCGCGTTCGAGCACGCCGGCGCGGCGCGGCTGAGCCCGCGGGTCGGGGCCGGCCTCGACGCCGAACAATTCCTCCTCGAAGCGCGTGGGGGCGAGGGTCGCGCAGTTGAGCGACAGGAACGGGCCGTCGGCGCGGCGGGAGCGGGCATGGATCATGCGCGCCGCGACTTCCTTGCCGGAGCCGGCCGGGCCGGCGATGAGCACGCGCGAGCCGGTGGGGGCGACCTTGTCGATGGCGGCGATGACGCTGTTGAGCACGGCGCTGCCGCCGGTGAGCTGGCTTTCCGGGCCGGCGCGCAGGCGCAGCTCGGCGTTTTCCCGGGCGAGACGGGCGGCCTCGAGGGCGCGGCGCACCACCAGCAGCAGACGATCGGTCTGGAACGGTTTCTCGATGAAATCATAGGCGCCGTGCTGAATGGCCGAGACGGCGAGTTCGATGGTGCCGTGACCGCTGATCATGACCACGGGGACGCGCGGCTCCTCGCCTTGAATGGCCTGCAGGATGCCCAGCCCGTCGAGCCGCGAGCCCTGGAGCCAGACATCGAGAATGACGAGATTGGGGCGGCGGGTGCGAAACGCGCCGATGGCCGCGTCCGAGTCGCCGGCGAGGCGGGTTTCGTAGCCTTCGTCGCGCAGCAGGCCGTCCACCAGCATGCGGATATCGGGTTCGTCATCGACGATCAGAATTTCATACGCCATGCGTCAGCCTTCGTGCGCCGCGACCTGGGTTGCGGCTTCCTTGGTTGTGCGCGGGTCAGACCCCGCTGCGGTGTGACGCGGCAGAATGAGCCGCGCGATGGCGCCGGGTGCATCGTCCCGATCCTCGAGCGTGACGGCGCCGCCATGATCCTCCATCACCTTTTTGACGATGGCGAGCCCAAGGCCGGTGCCCTTGGGCTTGTGCGTGACATAAGGTTCCATGAGCCGCAACCGGTCGGACTGGGTGGGCAGGCCGATGCCGTCATCGGTGACGACGAAGGCGACCGTGTCGGCGGCCGGATCATCGTCGATCGAGAGCGCGATATGGCCGGCGCCCGGGCGCATGGCCACCGCCTCGGCCGCGTTGTTGAGCAGATTGGTCAGCGCCTGGCCAAGCTGGCGCCGGTCGCACGGCACCACCGGGCCGCGATCCGGCAGGTCGATCCGCCAGACGATTTCCGGGCGGGCGGCTTTTTGCAGCACCAGCGCCTCACGCGCGAGCTGGCTGAGGTCGGCGGGGCGGATCTGCGGCTGCGGCATGCGCGCGAAGGCGGAGAATTCATCGACCATGCGGCCGATATCGCCGACATGGCGGACGATGGTATCGGCGCATTGCACGAATGTCTCCGGGTCCGAGGTGATTTCACGGGTGAAGCGGCGCTTCAGGCGCTCGGCGGAAAGCTGGATCGGGGTCAGCGGGTTTTTGATTTCGTGGGCGATGCGGCGGGCGACGTCGGCCCAGGCGGCCTTGCGCTGCGCCGCCTGCAGTTCGGTTATGTCATCGAAGGTGGCGACGAAGCCGCCCTGATCGCCCTGGCGGTCGGCGGCGATACGCGCCAGCAGCACGCGGCGGCGGGCGGGCGGGCCGACACGGATTTCCTCCATGTGTTCACCGTCCGGGTGGGCCTCGGCGGCGGCGAGCAGGGGGGCGAATTCCGGCACCACCTGATCGAGCTTGCGGCCGACGGCTGCCAGCAGGTCCTGTTCCACGAGGCGGCTGGCGGCACTGTTCGGCAGGGTGATGAGGCCCTGCGCATCGAGCCCGATGACGCCGGCGGAGACGCCGGAGAGCACGGCCTCGGTAAACCGACGGCGTGCGTCGATCTGGCCGTAGGCGGCCATCAGTTCGCGGCGCTGGCTGGCCAATTGCCCGGTCATGCGGTTGAAGGCGCGCGAGAGGCCGGCGATTTCATCCTCGGTATCGATTTCCGGCACGCGGACATCGAGATCGCCACCGCGGACGCGCTCGGCGGCGCGGATGAGCTTGCCGATCGGCCGGGCGATCTGGTTGGCGAGCACGAGGCCGATCAGGGTGGCGGCGGCGAGCACGAGCAGGGTGACCAGGGCGAAGATCAGGGCGAAGGTGATTTCCAGCCCCGAGCGGTTCTGGTCGAGCCGGTCATATTCGGCGACCGCGTGTTCGGTGTTGCGCATGTGGTCGAGAATGGTCTGGTCGATCGGCCGGCCGATCATCAGCAGCAGCGCCGGCTGGGTGGCCATCTGCACCACCGCCCGCACCTGGGCGCCATCCTGGGTGGTGAACACCGCGACCTCACCCGCCGCGGCGATGTTGCGCGCCCAGTTGGGCGGGCGTTCGGCGGTCCAGCCCTGCAACGCATCCGGCCCGAGGGCGCCGAGGGCGCTGGCGGCCGCGACCACCGTGCCGGTGACCGGTTCGTAGATGGCGGCGAGCGTGAGGCCGCGCAGGCCGGTCTGGGTGTTCAGATACTGGTTGAACCATTTCGGGTTCGAGGCGAGCGAGGGGGAGAGATTGGCAAGGTCGGAGGCCATGCTGGCGGCATCCGAGCGGATCGATTCCTCATTGAGCTGGAGATAGCCGCGCGAGGCCTGCACGCTTTCATGCAGCGCGGTGCGGACGCGGTCGTTGAACCAGCTTTGAATGCCGAGCGAGAAGAAGACGCTGGCGAAGATGGACACCAGAATGACCGGAATGACGGCGACGCCCGCGAACAGCACGACCAGGCGGACATGCAGCTTGGAGCCGGCGGAACCACGCCGGCGTTCGACCCAGACGCGGGTGACGCGGCCGGCAAGCACGGCGCCGAGCAGCAGCAGCAGCACGACGCTGGCCATGACCAGCAGATAGACGGTGTTCGGCCCGACGCCGAAGCTGATGCCGCCGGCCAGCAGGGTGAAGGTGGCGATGCCGAGAATGAGGGCCGCCGCGGCGAGCAGCAGCGTCATCATGCGGCCGAGCAGGATATCGAACAACAGCCCGGCCCAGGCGCGCCGGCGGGGCGGCGGTTCGGCGGACGCCGACATCAGCCGATGCCCCGCACCACCGCGATGTCGAGATCACGGATTTTTTTGCGCAACGTGTTGCGGTTGAGGCCGAGCATGGCGGCGGCCTTGATCTGGTTGCCGCGCGTGAGCGAGAGCGTGGCCTGAATGAGCGGGCGTTCGACCTCGGCCAGGATGCGGTCATACATGTCGGGCGGCAGCTTGCCATCCGGATGCGCGGCGAAGAAGCCGTTGATGTGGCGCTCGACCGCGGACGCGAGCGATTCCGGCCTGTGCGCGGCAGGCGGGTCCGCGGCTTGCGGGACGGGGTCGGTCAGTTCAGTGGCGATGATCTCGGCGCCGATCACTTCCTGGGGGTAGAGCGCCGCGACCCGGCGCATCAGGTTCTCGAGCTCGCGCACATTGCCCGGCCAGCGATGCGCGCGCAAAGCCTCGATGGCGCCGGCATCGAGGGATTTATGGTCGAGCCCGACCTCGCGCGCGCGGTCGAGGAAGTGACGGGCGAGCAGGGGAATATCCTCGACGCGTTCCCGCAAGGGCGGCAGGCGGATGGGCACGACATTGAGGCGATAGAACAAATCCTCGCGGAACTGGCCGACGCGGATGGCCTGGCGCAGATCACGGTGCGTGGCGGCGATGATGCGCACATTGGCGCGAATGGGCGAGCGGCCGCCGACCGAGGTGAATTCGCCTTCCTGCAGGACGCGCAGCAGGCGGGTCTGCGCGTCCGGCGGCATGTCGCCGATTTCATCGAGGAACAGGGTGCCGCCAGCCGCCTGTTCGAACCGGCCGGGCGTGCGGTTGGTGGCGCCGGTGAAGGCGCCACGTTCATGGCCGAACAATTCGCTTTCGATCAGCTCACGCGGGATGGCGGCCATGTTGATGGCGACGAAGGGGCCGGCGCGGCGGCGGCCGTAATCGTGCAGGGCGCGCGCCACCAGTTCCTTGCCGGTGCCGCTTTCGCCATGGATCATGACCGTGAGATCGGCGGTGGTGAGACGGGCGATGCTGCGATAGATTTCCTGCATGGCGGGCGAGCGCCCGATCAGGGGCAGTTTTTCGTCATCGTCACGCGGCTCGGCGGCTTGCGGCTGATCGGCCGGGCGGATGGTGAGCGCGCGCTGCACCACGGCGAGCAGTTCCGCCAGGTCGAACGGCTTGGGCAGATACTCGAAGGCGCCGCGCTGGGCGGATTTGACCGCGGTCATGAGGGTCGATTGCGCGCTCATGACCACGACGCGCAGATCCGGGCGGAGGCGGCGGATGCGGGGCACGAGGTCGAGCCCGTTTTCATCGGGCATGACGACATCGGTGATGACGAGATCGCCATCGCCATCCTCGACCCAGCGCCACAGCGTGGCGGCGCTGCCGGTGCTGCGCACCTGATAGCCGGAGCGGCCGAGCGCCTGGGTGAGCACGGTGCGGATGGAGCGGTCATCATCGGCGATCAGGACGGTGGGTGTGGCCATGGGCTTTCCCCGCGATCAGGCGTTGCCGCCGCCGGCCGGCGCATCAGCGCTTTCCGGCGGCGCGTCATCGGCGAGCATGGGCAGGCGGAGACGGAATTCGGTGCGGCCGGGCCGGCTTTCCACCTCGATCAAGCCGCCATGGTCGCCGACGATTTTGGCGACCAGGGACAGGCCAAGCCCGGAGCCGGCGCGTTTGGTGGTGACGAAAGGCTCGAACAGATGCGGCCTGACATCATCGCCGATGCCGGGCCCATTGTCACGCACCGCGACCATCAGCGGCAGGCGCACCGGCTTTTCGATGCCAGGCACGGTGAGGCGCGGCCCATGCTCGAAGCGGGTGAGCAGGGTGATCTCACCGCGCATGATACCGGCATCCGTGATCGCCTCGGCGGCGTTCTTCACGAGATTGAGCAACACCTGCACCAGCTGATCGCGGTTGCCGAGCACGGAGGGCAGCGAGGGATCATAGAGCTCGGCGATGCGCAGATGCGCGGCGAAGCCGGTTTGCGCGATGCGGCGCACATGGTCGAGCACGCGATGGATGTTCACGGCACCGCGCTCGACCGGCTTGTCACCGAACTGCTCCATGCGGTCGACCAGCATGCGGATGCGATCGGCTTCCTCACGGATCAGCACCGCGAGTTCACGGTCCCGGACGGAGACGGTGGATTCCAGTAATTGCGCGGCGCCGCGAATACCCGAGAGCGGGTTCTTGACCTCGTGCGCCAGCACCGCGGCCATGCCGGAGACGCTGCGGGCGGCGCCGCGATAGGCGAGTTGACGGTCGAGCGCGCGGGCGCTGGAGGCGTCCTGGAAGGTGAGCAGGACGGCGCCTTTTTCCTCGGGCAGCGGGGTGCCCTGGACGGTGATGCCGGGCCGTTCGAGCCGCGGGCCGCTGAGCGTGAGGTCATGGTCCGAGACGGTCACCTCCGCGCCGCGCACCTGATCGATGAGCAGGAAAAGCGGGCTGTCGGCGACGATCAGATCCTGGATGACGCATTGGGTGAGTTGGCCGATGGACAGGCCGAGGAAATGCTCGGCGGCGGTGTTGGCGTAGGTGAAACGGTCCGCCGCGTCGATGACGATGGCGGGCAGAGGCAGGGCGGCGAGGATGGCGGCGCAATCGGGGCCGGGCCAGGCGGGCGGCGGACGGCGCGGCGGGCGAACGGCGGCGAGCCCGCCGCGCACGACGAGACGGCTCACGCCGCGAGGTCCGCCGGTTCGGGCAGGGCGGCGGGCGGCGCCACGCCACGCGCGATCAGGGGATCATAGAAGCGGTCGATCAACGCGAGCACGGAGGGCACGTCCGCCAGGCGGTTGACGGTGGCGCGGAATTCGGCCGAACCGGGCAGGCCGCGCGTGTACCACGAGACATGCTTGCGGGCGACGCGCAGCCCGGGGGCGCTGCCGTAATGGGCGAGCATGGCGTGGTAATGGTCGAGCAGAATGGCTTTTTGCGCGGCGAGCGGCGGTGGCGGCGGGGTGATGCCGGTGGCGAGTGCCGCGGCAATGTGCGCCGGCTGCCAGGGACGGCCGTAGCAGGCGCGCCCGACCATGACGCCATCGGCGCCGGACAGGGCCAGCGCCTCGGCCGCATGCTCGGCGGTCAGGATATCGCCGTTGGCGATGACGGGAATGGAGACGGCCTGCTTGACCTGGCCGATGAACGCCCAATCCGCCTGGCCGGTGTAGAATTGCTGGCGGGTGCGGCCATGCACGGTGACCATGGCGATGCCGCATTCCTGGGCGATGCGGGCGAGGCGCGGGGCATTGAGGCTGGCATGATCCCAGCCCATGCGCATTTTGAGGGTGACCGGGACGGAGACGGCGCGAGCGGTGGCGGCAAGCAGGCGGGAAGCCGCCGCCTCGTCACGCATCAGGGCCGAGCCGGCGGCCTGGCCGAGCGCCACTTTTTTCACCGGACAGCCGAAATTTATGTCGATCAGGTCGGCCCCGGCGGCCTCGGCGCGGCGGGCGGCTTCGGCCATTGCGTCGGGGTCACAGCCGGCCAGTTGCACGGCATTGACGCCGTCCGGCGCGACTTCGGCCATGCGGGCGGTGGTCGGGTTTTCGTGCAGCATGGCCCAGGACGCGATCATTTCACTGACCAGCAGATCAGCGCCGAGGCGGCGGGCGAGGGCGCGAAACGGCAGGTCGGTGACGCCGGACATGGGGGCGAGAATGACCGGCTGGCTGATGGTGACGCGGCCGAGCCTGATTGGGCGAAGGCGGGGCGCGGCCGGCTGGCCCAGTGTGTCTTTTGTGCTGCCCATGATTTGGGCATGTGTAGAGCGAGCGCCACGCGCATGCAATTGCGCGCGGCGTCGGGTGGTGTCTCAGTTTTAAGTCCGGCGAGTTTTTATCGAGAAAGTCCGGCACCGGAGGGGGGCTTTGAACGGCGCGCCTGGCCGGCGCGCAGTCCGGCTTGCTTGCTTGAAGTCCGGCACCGGCCCGCACCCCCACATGCTGACTTGAAGTCCGGCACCGGCCCGCACCCCCACCCGGCCACCCACGAGCGTACACTGCC
>DAIDIQ010000213.1 GCA_027459285.1 Acetobacteraceae bacterium | reverse complement strand
TCCGGCACCGGCCCGCACCCCCACCCGGCCACCCACGAGCGTACACTGCCATGGGTGGCCGGGTGGGGGTGCGGGCCGGTGCCGGACTGCGCGCCGGGCAGGCGCGCCTAACCAAGCACTGCGGGTGCATGCCGGTGCCGGACTTAGACAAAGCATGCCGGCAACGGGGGCGCGAAATCAGCAAGTTGAGGCAGGTGCGACGGGTTCTTTTCGTTGACGCTGAGAAAAGGGCTGCCTAGCGTTATGGCATGCAAACCGTGACCCGGGCCTTTCTGACCGAGATCATCTATGCGCAGGTCGGTCTTTCGCGCAACGAATCGGCCGATCTGCTGGAATCGGTGCTGGAGCGCATGTGCCAATGCCTGGCGGAGGGAGAAACCGTGAAAATCAGCGGGTTCGGCACGTTTTCGATCAGGCAGAAGGGGCGGCGGATTGGTCGCAACCCGAAGACCGGGGTGGAAGTGCCGATATTGCCGCGCCGGGTGACGGTGTTTCGGCCGAGCCACGTGCTGCGGGCGCACATCAATGGCGAGACACCTTCCGGCGCCGATGAGGCCTGAGACTGGTGGGGCAAGGGGATGACGAGACGGGCGACGCCGGCACGGACGCGCGGCCGCGCGCGCGCAAGGCACCCAACGCTTTTCGCACCATCAGCGAGGTAGCGGACGAACTGCACATTCCACAGCATGTGCTGCGCTTCTGGGAGACCAAATTTCCGCAGGTGAAGCCGCTGAAACGCGGCGGCGGGCGCCGCTATTATCGGCCGGATGATATCGCGCTGCTGCGGCGGATTTCAGGTTTGCTGTATATTCAAGGCTATACGATCAAGGGTGTGCAGCGTTTGCTGCGCGAGGGCGGCGGCGTGCTGGCCGATGACATTCCGCCACCGCCCGAGACCGAGCGCGAGGTGGAGGCGCGGGAAAGCCTGCTGCCGCTGCCGGGGCTGGAGCCGGTGCCGCCACCGGCGCCAAGGGCGCGGGCGGAGGCGACACCGGCGCGTCCGGCCTCGGCCGCGGAGGCCGAGGCGATGCGGCTGCGGCGAGTGTTGGCGCAGACATTGATTGAGTTGGAGACGCTGCGCGCGTTGCTGATGGCGCCGGCGGATGAAGCATGAGGGGCGACTGACGCGCGGTGCCATGAGGTGGGGCCGTCGGCGTGTGGTTGGCCGGGGCGCGGGTGGGCGCGTTTACATGGCTTCCTTGATGCCTGAGCGGATCAACCACCAGTTCATCGGGTAGGCGGTGAGGAAGCCGCAGACCATGGCGAGTTGCATCATGAACCAGAAGGCGGCCGTGTTGGTGCGCAGGGGCGCGCCGAGCAGCGTGCCGAAGATGATGAAATGGGCGATGGCCATGAAGCCGTACATGCCGATTTGCCAGGCGGTAAGTGAGAGCGTGTCCGCCTTGATTGCGGCGACGAGGCCGGCGCGCGGGGACAGGCCGCGCATGGGGGCGATGCTGAAATATTGGAAGACGATGCCGAACGCATAGGCGGCCGCATAATCGGCGACCCAGGCGGCGAAGATTTTGTGGCTGAACAGGCTTTGATAGCCGAGCCAGACGGCGATGACCGGGACCGCGAAAATCAGCCATTCGGCGACGATATCACCGAGCGCGCAGCCGCTGCCGCAATGCAGGGTGCCGTTGGCGACCTTGGCGTAGAACGGCGTTTGCTGCTGGCCCGGCGATGGGTGATGCGGATGGGTGGCGGCGCGGCCGTGGGCGGCATACTGCCAGACGACCAGGAGCGAGCCGAACAGGGCGGTTATCGGCCAGACGATGCTCATGATGGGCATGGGCTGGGGGTGACGCGCGATATCGACCGCGAGACCGAGCGCGCAGGCAAGGCCGAGCAGCAGGCTGAGGACGGAAAGAGCGTGCAGCCAGGCGGGGATCATTGCCCCGTGGCCAGAGCCTGACCAGGGGCGGGCTTGGCCATGCGCGCGACCAGCGCCCAGAGGGCGAACAGGAGCGCGAAGGTGACGAGGTTTTGCGTGAGGCCGAGCCAGAGTTGGCCGAGGCGGAAGGCCCCTGCCCCGCCGAGGAGACGCGCGGCGAGGTATAGGCCGGCCTCGTAGACCAGGAAGGCGAGGATGAAGGCGAGCAGTGGCCGCGCCGGGTGCCGCGGCAGGGCGCGCGGCAGCGCCACCATGGCCAGCGCGATGAGGGCGAGCGAGACGAGCCAACCCCAGCCGGAAAAGCCAAGCGCCAGCGTGTTGACGCCGACGAGCGCGAGCGCAAAGGGGGCGGCGAGGCGGGGGCGGAGCGTGAGGCCGGCGATGGCGCAAAGGGCCACGAACGGCACGCCACAGCCATAGAGCCGGCTGAACAGGCCAGACGCCAGCAGCAGGCCGACACACCAGGGAAGGGAACGTTGGGTGCTTTGCATGGGGGGAGTTTGCCAGAATTGGCGGGAGTTTGGAAACCGCCCGGTGGTGGGAAGGAAACGGCGACTTTTTTGAAAAAAAGTCGCGCAAAAAACTTTTATTTTCTGGAGTATAAGAAGAACACCAAGTTACAGAAGTTTTTTGGTTCTTTTTTTCAAAAAAGAACAATTCTTTCTTAAAATATGCGTTCCGCATCGATCACCGGGCGTGAGGCATGGCTTGATGATTCCGTGGGCCGGGATATTGACGCGGGCGAACCGCGCGATTGGGATTGGGCCATGACCAGCACGTTGCATGAGATTTCCGTTCTTTCGTATCGGCAGACCTTGGGTGCGGCCGCGCATTTTCTGGGGCTGGGACAGACGCATTGCGCGGCGAGCGGGATCGACCCGGAAACGTTGGTGGAAGCGCGCTTGATTGCGGACATGCTGCCGTTGCGCTTCCAGGTGCAGTCGATCGTGCATCATTCAGTGGGGGCGGTGGCGGCGTTGCGTAGCGGGCATTTTGCGCCGCCGCATGGGTTGGCGGCGCTTGATTATGCCGGGCTGATGGCGATTGTGGCGGAGGCCCAGGCGACGATGCAGGGGATCGAGGCGGCGGAGATTGACGCGCTGGCGGGGCGTGAGGTTGTTTTTGCCGCGCGGGGCGTGGAGCGGCACTTCACGGCGGAGGGGTTCATTCTGTCGTTTTCGCTGCCGAACCTGCATTTTCATGCGGCGACCGCCTATGGCATTTTGCGGATGCAGGGCGTGCCGGTGGGCAAGCGCGATTTCATGGGCCAGATGCGGCTGAAGGCGGACGGCTGAGCGCGTTGCGCCGGGTTGCGGGGGTTGCGGGCCGGTGCCGGACTTTGCTTTTTTTTGACGCGTGATGCCAGCGTGGCGTGCCTGGGCTTGAGCGGATGGCGCTTTCGTGAAACACCCCGGCGCCGATGACCGTTATCGTTCGTTTTGCCCCGAGCCCGACCGGCCTGCTGCACGTTGGCAATTTGCGCGTGGCGCTGGCGAATGCGTTGTTCGCGCGGCGGCAGGGGGGGCGGTTTTTACTGCGCCTGGATGATACCGACCGGGAACGCAGCAAGCCCGAATTCGCCGAGGGGATTTTTCAGGATTTGCGCTGGGCCGGGCTGGAATGGGCCGACATGGTGCGACAGTCTGACCGGCTGGACCGGTATGAGGCGGCGGCGGCGCGGTTGCGCGCGGCGGGATTGTTGTACCCGTGTTTCGAGACCGAGGCGGAATTGGCGGCCAAGCGCGAGGCGGCGCGGCGGCGGCATGCGGCGCCGATTTACGACCGGGCCATGCTGCGACTGACCGCGGAGCAGCGCGCGGCGGCGGAGGCGAACGGCAAGGTGCCGTATTGGCGGTTCAAGCTTTCCGGCGGCATCCGGGAATGGGATGATCTGGTGCTGGGCAGGCGGCAGGTGAAGACGTCCGCCATTTCGGACCCGGTGCTGATACGCGCCGACGGATCGTTTTTGTACACCTTCACCTCGGTGGTGGACGATCTGGAGATGGGGATTTCGCATATTATCCGGGGTGAGGATCATATTACCAATACCGGCGTGCAACTGGATATCATGGCGGGGTTGGGCGGCGGGGACGCGATACGGCTGGCGCATCTGCCGTTGCTGACCGAGGCGGATGGCGGGAAATTATCGAAGCGGCTGGACGCGCTTTCACTGCGCAGCCTGGCGCGGGACGGGGTGATGCCGGTGGCGCTGTGCGGGTATCTGGCGCGGCTGGGCACGTCGGACGATCCGGCGGCGCTGGGGCTGGAGGCGTTGGCGGAGGGTTTCGCGTTTTCGCGCTTTTCGGCCTCGGCGGCGCGGTTCGACATGCGGCAATTGCTGGCGCTGAACCGCAAGGTGCTGCACGAGACGGCGTTTGCCGAGGTAGCGGCGAGATTGCCGGAGGGGGCGGACGAGGCGTTCTGGCTGGCGATACGCGGGAATTTGGATTTGTTGAGCGAGGCGCGGCATTGGTGGGATGTGACGCGCGGCGAGATTGCGCCGGCGGATTTGCCGGATGATGGGGAATTTTTGCGCGTCGCCGAGCGGCTGTTGCCGGAGGCGCCGTGGGATACGGGCACGTTCAAGGCCTGGAGCGGAGCGTTGAAGGCTGAGACCGGGCGGAGCGGGCGGGCGCTGTTTCATCCGCTGCGGCTGGCATTGACGGGCGAGGAGCAGGGGCCGGAGATGGCGGCGCTGCTGCCACTGATTGGGCACGAGCGGGCGCGGCGGAGACTGCGCGCGGCACAGGCCTGAGGGATTATCATGAAATCGAGGGGAGTTTCGATGCGTCGAGTTTTGTTATGCGCGACGGCCGTGTTTTGCCTGGGTGGCGGGGTCGCGCTGGCCGCGCCGCCGACGCTGGGCTTCGACCTGGCGGGGCGGGACCTTTCGGTTAAACCCGGCGATAATTTTTTCCAGTATGCGAATGGCACCTATGTCGAGCATTTGACGATTCCGCCCGACCGGTCGGTTGCCGGGACGTTCGTTGACCTTGCGGAACTGTCGATCAAGCGTGAGCACGATATTCTGACCGAGGCGGCGCAGAAGGCGGGCGAGCAGCCGGACGATACCACCGGCAAGATGGGGGCGTTCTATCGCTCGTTCATGGATCAGGCGAAGGTGGAGGCGCTGGGGGCCAAGCCGTTGGCGCCGGAACTGGCGATGATCAAGAGCATGGCGAGCCCGGCCGATTTTGCCCGGCTGAACGGGTTGGCGCAGAAAACCATGTTCGGCAGCGTGCTGGCGATTTCGATCGACCCGGATGCGAAGGACCCGCGGAAATATGCGATCGATGTTTCGCAGGCGGGGCTTGGGCTGCCGGACCGGGATTATTATTTGAAGAAGGACTTCGCGAAGAAGAAGGCGGCGTATCAGGCCTATGCGGCGAAGGCGCTGGCGATGGTGGGCTGGCCGGATGCGAGCAACGCGGCTTCGCGGGTGGTGGGCTTCGAGACCGAGTTGGCGCAGGCGAGTTGGAGCCGGGCCGAGAGCCGCGATGACGACAAGATGTATAACCCCGAGACGGTGAGCGGGCTTGCGAGCTATGCGCCGGGGTTCGATTGGCGCGCGTATCTGGCGGCGGCGGATCTGGGCGGGCAGCCGGGCGTGGTGTTGCAGCAGAACACGGCTATCCAGAAGATCGCGGCGCTGGTCGGCAAGACCGACATGCAGACGCTGCGCGACTGGGCGGCGCTGCATCTGGTGATGAACGCGGCGCCTTATTTGTCGACATCGTTCGATGCGGCGCATTTCGCGATGTTCGGCACTGAGCTTTCCGGGCAGCCGCAGGAGGAGCCGCGCTGGAAGCGCGGGGTGAAGGCGACCGAGGGGGCGATGGGGGACGCGATCGGGCATGTCTATGCCGATCTTTATTACCCACCCGAGGCACAGCGCGCGATGGAGACGCTGACCGCGGGATTGCGGCACGCGTTCAAGCTGCGGCTGGAGCATAATACGTGGATGTCTGCCAAGACGAGGCAATTGGCGTTGCAGAAGCTGGGGACGTTCTATTTCCTGATCGGCAAGCCGAAACATTGGCGGGATTTCTCGGGCCTGGTGGTGAAGGCGGATGATTTGTACGGCAATGTCGAGCGCGGCACGGCGTATGAGTGGGCGTTCTGGGTGGGGCATCTGGGCAAGCCGGTGGACCGCGAGCAATGGGAGATGTTCCCGCAGACGGTGAACGCCTATAACGAGCCGCTGCTGAACGAGGTGGTGTTTCCGGCCGCGATTTTGCAGCCGCCGTTCTTCAACCCGAAGGCCGACATGGCGATCAATTACGGGGCGATCGGCGGGGTGATTGGCCACGAGATGACGCACAGCTTCGATGACCAGGGGCGCAAGCATGACGCGTTCGGACGGCTGCATAATTGGTGGACGAAGGAAGACGCGGCTCGGTTCGAGGCACGGGCGAAAGCCTATGGCGCGCAATTCGCCGCGATGACGCTGCCGGGCATGGGGGATGCGCATATCAACCCGGAATTGACCATGGGTGAGAATATCGCCGATCTGGGCGGGTTGACGCTGGCGCTGGATGCCTATCATCAGTCGTTGCATGGCAAGACGGCGCCGGTGATCGATGGGCTGACCGGAGACCAACGGGTGTTTCTGGGCTGGGCGCAGGTGTGGCGCGAGAAAGTACGGCCGACCCGGGCACGGGAATTGCTGAGCGTCGATCCGCATTCGCCGCCGATTGCGCGGGTGAATATGCCGATGCACGAGATAGATGCCTGGTACAAGGCATTCGACGTGAAGCCGGGGGATGCGTTGTATCTGCCGCCGGA
>DAIDIQ010000204.1 GCA_027459285.1 Acetobacteraceae bacterium | reverse complement strand
CCCGGCCACCCACGAGCGTACACTGCCATGGGTGGCCGGGTGGGGGTGCGGGCCGGTGCCGGACTTCACGTAAGCATGCATGCCGGTGCCGGACTGCGCGCCGGCAGGCGCGTCCCATCAAGATTCCGGTGCCGACTTTATCTCATCCCCCGTCAAGCCGGCGTCGGCACCTGCCCCAGGCTCAGCAGAAATTCAGGCTCGCCATAATCGCCGGCATCCTCGTCCACCCGCACCCGCACCACATGCGCCCCCTCGATCGATCCGGCGGCCATCGCCTTCTCCGCCCGCCTGCGCCCCTCCATCTCGTCGCGGCACACCACCGCCTGCCCGGGCCGCTGCCCGCGCGCATAGGGTTGATAGATGATCCGCGTGGTCGCTGGCATGGTGTCGGGTCCAATCCCTCAGGGACGCGCCGGCTTGATCCGGTCTCCCAAGATATCGTGCACATATATCTCCTGCACCGCGATCATCAGCATCACCACCAGCGGCACCGCGAAAATCAGCCCCAGCACGCCGAACAACAGGCCGAAGATCACCGTCGAGAACAGCGCCACCACCGGCGGCAGCTCCACCGCCCGCTTCTGCACATAAGGCACCAGCACGTTCGACTCGATCTGCTGGATGATCACGAACGCGATCACCACCGAAAGCACGGTCGATCCGCCTTGCGGCAGCGCCACCAGCAAGGCCGGCACCGCCGCCAGCATCGGCCCGATCATCGGAATGAACTCCAGCAGCGCCGCGATCAGCCCCAGCACGATCGATGACGGCACCCCGATCACCGCCAGCGCCACCCCGAACGCGGTGCCAACCGCGATCATCGAAATGAACTGCCCCAGCAGCCAGTGCAGCAGCTTGTTGCGGATGGCGCTCAGCACCTCGGCGCCGCGCGGCCGGATCTCCAGCGGCAGAAGCTTCAGCATGCCGCGCACGTAAAGGTCCGGCTGGGCCGCGAGATAGATCGCGCCGAAAAATATCAGCACGATATCCGCGACCACCGAAAACACGGATCCCACCGCGCCCACCGCGTGCGAGACGATGTTGCCGCCCGCCGCGGTCAGATCGGCGTTGCGAACCTCATCGATCAGCTTCGGCCCCCAGCTCGTGTTCTTCAGCATGACCCGCAAATGGTCGAAGCCGCTCGGCAACACCGTGGATAATTGCTGGATCTGCACCGAAATGCGCTGGCCGAACAAAACCGACAGCCCCGTGATCACCAGCAGCAGCGTCACCACCACCACCACCAGCGCCAGCGCGCGCGGCACCCGCGTCCGGCTGGTCAGCGCCGAGGCCGCGCTCGAGAAAATCAGCGCGAACATGATCGAGGCGAAAAAAATCGGCAAAAGCCCCGATATCCGGTACAGCGCCATGCCGATGATCAGGAAAACCGCCAATATCAGCAGGCGGCGCACATACTCACCCGTGTTCAAGCCTCTCTCCTGGCGGCCATGCCACCGATTTTCGTTGCGACCATCATCTGCTTTGCATACGCTCCAAGGCCCGGCTCAGTACCGCACCATCTCGCACCGGTCCGGCCCCGCGCCGCAATAGCACAATGCGCCGCCGTAACAGACGGCCAGCCAAACGCAGGGAGCGTGCCATGACCATCGCCGCCATACTTGCCCACAAAAAACGCCAATTCGGTGACATGCCGGTCGCCCATGTCGCCCCCACCGAAACCGTGGCCGACCTCGCCAAAATACTGTCCCGCCGCCGTATCGGCGCCGTCCTGGTCCAGGACGCCGCCGGCCAGTTGCTCGGCATCGTCAGTGAGCGTGACATCGTGCACGCCATCGCCCAGCACGGCCCCGCCGCCCTGAGCCAGACCGCCGCCCAGTTGATGACCTCGCAGGTCCGCACCGCCTCGCCCGCCATGTCGGTCGAACAGGCCATGCAGACCATGAGCGATGGCAGGTTCCGCCATCTGCCCGTCATGGACGGCGCGCATCTGGT
>DAIDIQ010000184.1 GCA_027459285.1 Acetobacteraceae bacterium | reverse complement strand
GCCGCGACCAATGCCGGGCCTGGCGGGGTGTCCTTGCGTTTGCCGCGGCGTTTGTACCAGGCGGCGATGGCGCCGACCGCGGCGAGCGAGAGCGAGCCGAGCGCGTTGACCAGAATTTGCCTGAGCGCGCCGGTGCCTTGTTCCATGGCGACGCGGCCGACGAATGAGGCGAAGATGCCGAAGCAGAAGACCGGCAAGGAATGTTGCCCGGCGATGACGAACGGGCGGGCCCAGCGAGATTGCACCCAGGACGCGGCCGGGGAGACGAGGCGCCGGGCGAGCCAGGCGAGGGCCAGGAAGCTGGTGAAGCGCAGCGGGTGCAGCGTGGATTTGGGCACGGTGTCGAGCCGCCGCGCGAGGGAAATCGGCAGGGCGTGCGCCCAGTCCGGATGCGCCCAGAAGGCCAGCAGCCAGAGGCCGAACATGAGTGTGGCCACGGCCAGCGCATCGAGCGCGAAGCGTGGCCAGGGGCGGGCGAACCAGGCGATGGCGGGGCGGTGATAGCTGATCAGCGCGCCGAGCACGAACAGGGCCTGCCAGGCCATGGGGTCGAAAAACCAGGTGCCACCGGTCCAGCTTGGGAAGTTCCAGCCGAATATCTGCACCGCGAGATAGAGCGTCGCGGAGAGGCCGGCGAGCAGCCAGGGGGTGCGCAGCAACGGCAGCAACAGGGCGAAGCCAGCCAGAAGCACGATATACATGGGCAGGATGTTCAGATAGGCGGGCTGGAAATGCAGGGTGAGGGCTTCCAGCAGGGCGCGATAGGGGTGGTTGCCGATGACGTCGAGATGGATTTCGTCGAGGTAATCGGTGCGGGAGAGGGCGGCGGCGGACCAGGCGACCTGGGCGGAAAAAACCACGAACAGGAAGATATGGGCGATATAGAGGGTCCAGGCGCGGCGGAGTGAATCGGCCCCGGCATAGAGCCAGCCCTGCCGGTCCAGCGTGCGGCCATAGGCCATGCCGCCGGCGAAACCGGCGAGAAAGACGAAGATCTCGGTGGCATCGCACAGCACGAAATTGCGGATGGAGAGGGTGCCCAACACGTCGTGCGGCACGTGGTCGACGAAAATCCACCACAGCGCGAGGCCGCGAAAGAAATCGACCCGCAGATCCCTGCCCTGCCTGGTTGGCGCCAATCCGGTCTCCTGAGTGCTGTGTGCTTCAGCTACGCACGCGACGCGGCCGGAACAAGACAGGCATTGTGGCGGCGCGTCGCCAAATGTTGCACGGGGTTGCCTGGCTGACACGGGCGGGGGTGCGGGCAGTGTCGGGTTGATGTCATGGCGCCCGGCTGGTGGGGCCGGGCTTGTTTGCGGGGGGGCGCGGCCCTAATGGCGGGGCATGGATAGTCAGACAGGTCAGGACCTGACCGAGGCTGAGCGGGCGCGGATTCTGGCCAAGTCCGCCATGTTCGACCCACCGGGTGATGCGCTGGCGGATGGCAGGCGCGACCTGGTGGGATTGTCACGCGTGGAGCTGGCGGCGGCGCTGGCGGCGCTCGATCAGCCGGGCTTTCGGGTCAAGCAGCTGTGGCACTGGATTTATCATCGGGGCGAGACCGATTTTGCCGCCATGACCAGCCTGGGCAAGCCGTTGCAGGCGCGATTGGCCGAGCGCTTCGTGGTTGGGCGGCCGGAGATCGCCGAGCGGCAGACCAGCCGCGACGAGACCAGCAAGTTTTTGTTTCGCTTCCGGGACGGGCAGGCGGCGGAAACGGTGTATATTCCGGACCGCGAGGAGGATCGGGGGGCGGTGTGCCTTTCGACGCAGGTGGGGTGCACGCTTTCGTGCCGGTTCTGCCATACCGGCACGCAGCGGCTGATGCGCAATCTGGGCGCGGCGGAAATCGTCGGGCAGTTCATGGCGGCGCGGGATGCGTATGGCGAATGGCCGAGCCCGGCCGATGGGGCGACGCGGCTGCTTTCGACCATCGTGCTGATGGGCATGGGCGAGCCGCTGTATAATTACGCCAACGTGGCCAAGGCGATGACCATTGTGATGGACGGCGAGGGGATTGCGCTGTCACGCCGGCGGATAACGCTTTCGACCTCGGGCGTGGTGCCGATGATGGACCGGGTGGGGGTGGAGCTTGGGGTGAATTTGGCGGTGAGCCTGCACGCGGTGCGGGATGATCTGCGCGATGAGCTTGTGCCGCTGAACCGGAAATATCCGATTGCCGCGCTGATGGCGGCATGCCGACGCTTTCCTGGCGCGTCGAACACGCGGCGCATCACGTTCGAATATGTGATGCTGCGCGGCGTGAATGATTCGGAGGCGGATGCGCGGGAATTGATCCGGCTGATCGCCGGCATGCCGGCCAAGGTGAACCTGATACCGTTCAACCCGTGGCCGGGCAGCGTCTATGAAACCAGCAAGCCGGAGCAGGTGGCGAAATTTGCCCGCCTGATCAATGATGCCGGATTTTCCGCCCCCGTGCGCGCGCCGCGTGGGCGGGATATTCTGGCGGCGTGCGGCCAGTTGAAAACCGCGAGCGCGCGGGCGCCAGGGTAGTGGTTTGGTTTGAAAAAGAAAGAGAGCAAGGCCGAGAATTGGGGATGAACATGCGAAAAGGCTTGTCGTTATGGTTGACGATCGAGGCGGTGGCGCTGCTGGTGCTGGGTTTGCTGGCGCTGGTCGTGCCGGAATTCGCCGGGCTGACGGCAACGATAATTTTCGGCTGGATTTTGCTGGTGAGCGGCGGGGTGGGGCTTGCCTCGGCGTTCGGGGCGGCGAGCCACGCGCATAAGGGGCTGAGCATCGCCTCGAGCGTTGTCGCGCTGGCGTGCGGGGCGCTGTTGCTGATTGACCCGGCGGCGGGCGCGGCTGGGCTGACCTTGCTGCTGGCCGTTTATCTGTTGCTGGACGGGGTGACATTGCTGGGCATGGCTATTCACCACAGGGCAGGCAGCGGCGCGCGTTGGGTGTGGCTGTTGCTGGCCGGCATGCTCGATCTCGTGCTGGCGTTTATTCTCGCGGCGCTGACGCCGCATGCCTCGGCCGGATTGTTGGGCATCATTGTCGCGGCCGACCTGATTTTTGCCGGAATTGCGCTGCTGCTGTTCAACCGCGCGCCGGACCTTGTGCCTTGACGGCGGATATCGAGACGGTATCCAGCCGGCAGGTGTATGAAAATGCCTGGCTGCGCGTGCGAGAGGATGTGGTGCGACGGCGCGACCAATCCATCGGGCTGTATGGCGTGGTCGAGCGGCGGGACTTCGTTATCGTGGCGCCGTTGCAGGACGGCAGGCTGACGCTGGTTGAGCAATATCGCTATCCGATCCGGGCACGGATATGGGAATTGCCGATGGGCATGTGGCCCGATGACAGTGAGATTGCCGCCGAAACCCTGGCCGAGGCCGAATTGCGCGAGGAAACCGGCTATCGTGCGCGGGAATTGACGCCTATCGGCACCGTCCTGATGGGGCCGGGCTTTTGCGACCAGCGGGGGCATGTGTTCGTGGCGACCGGGTTGGTGGCGGGCGCGCCGGCCCGGGAGGCGACCGAACAGGATATGCGCTGTCAGGATTTCACGCTGGATGAGGTGGCGAGAATGGTGGGCGATGGCACATTGCAGGATGGCATGACGCTGGCGGCGCTGGGGCTGTTGCGGCTGCGCGGGATGATTTGACGATGCGCGAGGGTTGCGGGGATTATCCGTCCTGGGCCGCGGTGCGGCGGCGGACGCCGAGCGCATAGGCAAACCCGATGACGCCGCCCTTGGCAAAGGGCAGCAGGCCGATGGTGGCGGCGGTGAAAAGCGGCAATGCGATCAGACCTTCCAGCCAGAATGGCGGGCTCCAGAGCGCGTCGGCGCCGATCAGGATTGGCGTCATCAGGTGCAGGATAAGAAAGATAGTCACGTATGGCGCGAAATCATCCGACGGATAGGCGCCATTCTCATTGCCACAGACGGGACAGACTGGCCGCACCTTCAGAAAGCCGGTGAAGAGCGAGCCTTCGCCGCAGGCGGGGCAGACGCGGTGCAGGCCGCGCGCGACGCAGGCGCCGATGCGCGGTGGGTTGAAGCGCGGGTTGCGCGGTTCGGCCGGGCTGTCGAAGGGCATGGTTGACATTTATTGGACGGGCCGGCGGACGCAACCGTTCAAACATCCGTACTGGTTCGGGATTCGCGCATGCGGCGGGCAAAAATCAGCCCAAGTGCTGCCAGCAGGGCGGCCAGTATGACCGCGTCGGCGATGTGCAGCGTGGTGGCAAGCCAGGTTGCTTCGGCCAGTTTCGGGCCAAGCCGGTCGCCGATCGTGGCAAGCGCCGCGCACCAGAGCAATGAGCCCACGAACGTGTAGAGGTGAAAGGGCAGGACGCGCATGCGGCCAAGACCGGCGGGCAGCGCGATGAAAGTGCGGATGACCGGCAGCAGGCGCCCGAAAAACACCGAGGGCGCCCCGAAGCGGACGAAGAACCGCTCCGCCAATTCCAGATCATGCGGGCGCATCAAGACAAGCCGGCCGTGCCTGAGAATGGCCTCGCGCCCGACATGCGCGCCCACCCAATAGGCGATGGCGGAGCCGAGATTACAGCCAAGCGCCCCCGCGATGGCAACGCCGGCCAGGCTGAACCGCCCGGTGCTGGCCAGATAGCCGGCGAATGGGATGATGATTTCCGACGGCAGAGGCAGGCAGGCACTTTCCAGCGCCATCAGCGCGACGATGGCCGGATAACCGCCGGCGGCGATCAGCGCGGTCAGGAAATGGGCAAGGGCGGCCATG
>DAIDIQ010000144.1 GCA_027459285.1 Acetobacteraceae bacterium | reverse complement strand
TGCGGGCCGGTGCCGGACTTTCTTTTTCAAACTGAGACACTACCGACAAGGTGGCCGATCAACACCGAACGCGGGCTGGCAGGCAAGCGGTCCGCGCCACCGGCACTGGACCTTGGGCCGGGCCCGGCGGTATTGCCGGCTGTCTTGGAGCCTGAACGATCGCGCTCTCGCTCCCGTGTTTTGCCCTGACGGAACCTCTCCATGGCCGGCCATTCCCAGTTCAAGAACATCATGCACCGCAAGGGCGCGCAGGACGCGAAGCGCGCCAGGGCATTCGCCAAGCTGATCCGCGAAATCACCGTCTCGGCGCGCCAGGGCCTGCCGGATCCGGCCAGCAACCCGCGCCTGCGCGCCGCCATGGCCGCCGCCCGCACCGCCAACATGACGCGCGACACGATCGAGCGCGCCATCAAGAAGGCCACCGGCGCCGGCGGCGGCGAGGATTACGTGGAGGTGCGGTACGAGGGCTATGGCCCGTCCGGCGTCGCGATCATCGTCGAAGCCCTGACCGATAACCGCAACCGCACCGCGGCCGATATACGCGCCGCGTTCAGCAAGCATGGCGGGGCGCTGGGCGAGACCAACTCTGTTTCCTTTCTGTTCAATCGACTCGGCGTGATTCGCTATCCTTACGCCGTGGCCAGCATGGATGCGATGCTCGAAGCCGCGATCGAGGCGGGGGCCGACAACGTGGAAAGCACCGAGGACGGGCACGAGGTCACCACCGCCATCACCGACATGTTCGCCGTGCGCGACGCGCTGGAGGCGCGGTTCGGCGCGCCGGAGGCCGCGAAATTCGACTGGCGCCCGACCACGCTGGTGCCGCTCGATGCCGCGGCGGCGGCCTCGGTGCTGAAATTGCTGGATGCGCTCGAGGACAATGACGACGTGCAGAACGTCTATGCCAATTTCGACATCGCGGACGACGTGATGGCCACGCTCTCGGCGGCATGACCCGCATCCTCGGCATCGATCCGGGCCTGCGCTACACGGGCTGGGGGGTGATCGGCGCCGAGGGCAACCGCCTACGCCATATCGCCGATGGGGTGATCGCGACCGACGCCGCGCTGTCCGTGCCGGAGCGGCTATGCACCCTGCACCAGGCGCTTTCCCGCCTGCTCGCCGAACACGCCCCCGAGGAAGCTGCGGTCGAGGAGACCTATGTCAATGTCAACGGCACCGCGACCCTGAAACTCGGCTATGCCCGTGGGGTCGCGTTGCTGGTGCCTGCCCTGGCCGGGGTGGCGGTGCATGAATACGGCGCCAAGACAGTGAAATTGTCGGTGGTCGGGACCGGCGGCGCGGCCAAGCAACAAGTGGCCATGATGGTGGCGCGCCTGCTGCCCGGGGCCACGCTGAAACGCGCCGACGCCGCCGACGCGCTGGCGGTCGCGATCTGCCATGCGCACCACCGGGGGAAGAAACTCCTATAAGTTGGGGGATTTTTGTGAAAAGGGCCAAAAGACTCTTGGCCATCGGGTCAGGGGGCGCTGAGTCCGGTGCGTGGTCAGACCGGCCAAGGCTGTTTGCGCGACTTTTTTTGCACCAAGGGCGCGGCTTGCCCGTCCTGGCTTTTGCCGCGACACGGCGGGCGCGACTATAGCCGCGACGCGGCGGGCGCGGCTATAGCGTCGCGCATGATCGCCCAGTTGACCGGCTTGGTGGCCTCGCGCGCGGAAGCAACCTGCGTGATCGATGTCGGCGGGGTGGGGTATCTCGTGCATGCCTCCACGCCCTGCCTCGCGGCCCTGGCCGCCCCGCCCGAGCCGGTGACGGTGCTGACCGAATTGCAGGTGCGCGAGGATGCCTTCACCCTGTTCGGCTTTGCCGACGCGTCCGAGCGGGACTGGTTCCGCCTGCTTACCACGGTGCAGGGCGTGGGCGGGCGGGTCGCGCTGAACATTCTCTCGGTCCTGCCACCGGCGGCGCTGGCGGCGGCAATCGCCGGGTCGGACAAGGCGCGGCTCGGCCAGGCCAGCGGCGTCGGGCCGAAACTCGCGGCGCGGCTGATCACGGAGCTGCGTGACAAGACCGGCGCCCTCGCAACCGTGCCCGGCGGCGCGCGCCTGCCCGCGCCCGCGGGTGGATCGGCGGAATTGCTCTCCGCGCTGACCAATCTCGGCTATCGCCGTCCCGAGGCCGAGGCGGCGCTTGCCCGCATTGCCACCTTCCTGCCCGAGGATGCCGGGTTCGACGCGCGGTTGCGCGCCGCCCTGCGTGAACTCGCGCCCCGATGACCGAGCGCGACATTTCCCCCCTCCGCAATGCCGAGGATGCGGCCGAGGTCAGTCTGCGGCCGCAAACGCTCGCCGAATTCATCGGCCAGCAGGCCAGTCGGGAGAATTTGCAGGTTTTCATCGAGGCTGCCCGCGCCCGCGGCGAGGCGCTCGACCATGTGCTGCTGCATGGACCGCCCGGCCTCGGCAAAACCACTCTCGCGCAAATCGTCGCGCGTGAGCTGGGGGTCGGCTTCCGCGCCACCTCGGGCCCGGTCATTCAACGCGCCGGCGATCTCGCCGCCATCCTCACCAACCTCAATGCCCATGACGTGCTGTTCATCGATGAAATCCACCGTCTGTCGCCGGCGATCGAGGAAATTCTTTATCCCGCCATGGAGGATTTTCAGCTTGATCTGATCATCGGGGAAGGGCCGGCCGCGCGCAGCGTGCGCATCGATCTCGCCCCCTTCACCCTGGTCGCCGCCACCACCCGCGCGGGTCTGCTCGCCACCCCGCTCCGGGACCGGTTCGGCATTCCGCTACGGCTGGTTTTTTACACCCCGGCCGAATTGGAACGCATCGTGCGGCGCGGCGCGGAAAAACTTGGCATCGATCTGTCGGCCGACGGCGCGGCGGAAATCGCCCGTCGCGCCCGCGGCACCCCGCGCGTCGCGGGCCGGCTGCTGCGCCGGGTGCGGGATTTCGCGCAGTTCAACGGCGCCGTCACCATCGATCGCGCGGCGGCCGACGCGGCCCTGACCCGGCTCGATATCGATGCCCTCGGGCTCGATGCGATGGACCGGCGCTATTTGCGCCGCATCGCCGACCATCATGCCGGCGGCCCGGTGGGCGTGGAAACCCTGGCCGCCGCCTTGTCCGAGGCGCGGGATACGCTGGAAGACGTGATCGAGCCTTATTTGATCCAGGAAGGGCTGGTTCTGCGCACCCGCCAGGGCCGCATGCTCGGCCTGCCCGGTTGGCGCCACCTTGGCTTGGCGCCGCCCGCCACGCCGTCCGGGCAGGCCGATTTGTTGCAGTCCATGGCCCCATCCTCTCCCGCGGAAGACGAAGCGTGACCGAGGGTAACGCGCATCGCCTGCCTGTCCGCGTCTATTTCGAGGATACGGATGCCGGCGGCATCGTCTATCATGCGCGATTTCTGGCCTTTGCCGAGCGTGGCCGCACCGAGGCGCTGCGTGCGTTGGGCGCGCCACACCAGGACCTGGTCGATCAGCATGGACTTTTGTTCATAGTGCGGCGCGTCAAAGTCGATTATCTCTCGCCTGCGCGACTCGACGAGGCGCTGTGCGTGATGACCCGCGTCACCGCGCTCGGCGCCGCCTCGGTTACGCTCGACCAACAGGTGGAAGGCGACAACGGCGCGGTGCGTGCCGCGCTCGAGATAGGGCTTGTCTGCGTCCGTCTGGATGATAACCGCCCCGCCCGGATTCCCGGGCGCTGGCGTGAGGCGTTGAGTGGGCTGCTGCGCGTGGCCGAACAAGGGAGTTGACGTTGGACCGGGCCGTTGATGCGACCAACCTTGCCGCCGCGGGCGGTAACCTTTCCATTTTATCACTGTTCCTGCAGGCCGATATCGTCGTCAAACTGGTCATCCTGGCGCTGCTCGGCGCCAGTATCTGGGTTTGGGCAATCGTGATCGAGAAAGTGGTCAGCCTGCGCCGCGCCAACGCCGCCGCCGACAAGTTCGAGGACCGGTTCTGGTCGGGCGGCAGCCTGGACGATCTGTACGACCAGGAGGGCGCCAAGGCGCGCCACCCGATGGCCGCCGTGTTCGGTGGCGCCATGGCCGAATGGCGGCGTTCGTTGCGCATCAATAACATCGACATGACCCGCTCCTCGGTGCGCGAGCGGGTGGACCGGGCCATGAACGTCACCATCACGCGGGAAATGCAGCGTCTCTCGCGCTACATGATCTTTCTGGCCTCGGTCGGCGCGGTCGCGCCCTTCGTCGGCCTGTTCGGCACCGTGTGGGGCATCATGCACAGTTTCTCGGCCATCGCCGCCATGCACAACACCAACCTGTCCGTGGTCGCGCCCGGCATCGCCGAGGCATTGTTCGCCACCGCCATCGGCCTGGTCGCCGCCATTCCGGCGGTGCTGGCCTACAACAAGCTCAGTGCGGATCTCGATGCGTTCTCGATGCGGCTGGAGGGCTTCGGCACCGAATTCGGCGCCATCCTCTCCCGGCAAAGCGAAGAGCGCGTCTAGGCCATGGCAATGGGCCCCATGACCGGTGGCAGCCGGGTCGGCGGTCGCCGCCGCCGCCGGCCGATGGCGGAAATCAACGTGACCCCGCTGGTCGACGTGATGCTGGTGCTGCTGATCATTTTCATGGTCACCGCGCCGTTGCTTACCTCGGGCGTCAATGTCGATCTGCCCAAGGCCAACGCCGCCCCCGTCAACCAGGACGCGAAGCCGATCACGGTCAGTATCGACGCCGCCGGTGACGTCTATCTGGCTGACACCAAGATCGACCTGCCGGGTCTGGTCGCCAAATTGCAGGCCTTGTCCCAGAATAATGTCGATCGCCGCATTTTCGTGCGCGGTGACAAATCGGTCAGTTACGGCCGCATCATGCAGGTCATGAGCACCATCACCCAGGGCGGCTTCACCAAGGTGGCGCTGCTGGCCGAGCAGACCGGCAGCCCCTCCGCTCCGGCCGAACAGGCGCCGAGCGTTCCGGTCAAATGAGCCCATGCCGACATGAGCAACAGGACGGGGCAGGGGGTTGGCTGGCGCGGCGGCGGCACGGATGCGGATATGCGCTATTCGGCGGTCATCTCGGCCTGCCTGCACATCATCATTCTGGCGGCTTTGTTGATCAGCGTGCCCTGGACACGCCCGCCGGAGCCGCCGCAGGAAACCGCCTTCACGGTCGATTTCGTGGGCCCCAACCAGGCTGCCAAATCGCTCCGCACCGGGCACAACGCGGCGCAGGACGAAAACAAGACCCAACAGCCCAAGCCACCGGCGCCCAAGCCGCCCAAGCTGGCGCCGATCGAGGCGCCGCCACCACCGCCGCCACCGCCGCCGCCAGCGCAAGCCGTGCAGGCGCCGAGCGTGCCCGACAGCACCGTGCCGCCGCCGCCCGATCTCTCGCCGCTGCCCACGTTGGCGCCGCTGCCCAAGCCGGCACCGCCGCAGCCCAAACCCAAACCGCCGGCGCAGGCCAGCCGCACCAATCAGCCCAATCCCACCAAGCAGGCCCTCGCCGACAGCCAGACGATCGAGAACACGCTGGAAAAGCTGCGCGTGCTGCAGAAGCAGAAGGCGCCGCCGAAACATCGCTACAACCCCGATGCCGGCGGCGCGCAGGATGCCGGTGGCGCGCTCAACGGCAACGACACCAGCAAGCTCACCAAATCGGAAATGGGCGCGATCGGCGATCATGTGCGGCAATGCTGGAGCTACGATGCCGGCGCCAAGGACGCGAACACCTTTCAGGTGCGCCTCGCGGTGACGACGGATGCCACCGGCACCGCGCGCATCGCGAAGGTGGTCGGGCCGGATATCGACCGGGAAGCAGCGGACCCGGAATTTCGTGCCTTCGCCGAACGCGCGGTCCGGGCGGTGCTCAGCCCGGATTGCGCCAATCTGCCGCTGCCAAAAAGCATGCTGGGGCAAAGCCAGACGCTGCAATTCAATTTCCGGCCATGAGAGCGACCGTGGCGTCAGCAAGGAAAAGTCAGCCATGACGGATGCAACCCTGCAAGCAGCCCTGTTGCGCAAACTGCGCGCGAGCGGCCCGATCCTGCTGCCCCGGCGCGGCCTTGTGGCGCTGTCGGCGGCAAGCCTCGCGGTGCCGGTGCTTCCGGACCTTGCCTTTGCGCAAGCCGCCCCGCCCGCGCCGCCCGAAAACCCCGGCGCGCAATCGGCGGTGATCGATGTCGACCATGCCCGCACCAGCCCGATTCCGATCGCGATTCCCGATTTCGCCGGCGGCTCGGCGCTCGCGCGCGGACTTGCCCAGGTCATCACCAACGATCTCGGTAATTGCGGCCTGTTCAAGCCGCTCAGCCCGGCCAGTTTCATCGCCGGTGCCTCCCCCAGCCAGGTGCCGGATTTCAAGGCCTGGGCCGCCACCGGCGCGCAGGCGCTGGTGACCGGCAGCGTCTCCGGCACGGGTAATTCAGTGCGGGTTGAATTCCGCCTGTGGGATATTCTGCCCGGTCAGCAGATCCAGGGCACGGCCTATACCACCACCGCGTCCAACTGGCGGCGCATCGGTCACATCATCGCCGATGCGGTCTATGAGCGTCTGCTCGGGGAAAAAGGCTATTTCGACACCCGCATCGCCTATGTCGCGCGCACCGGCCGGCGCGGCCATGAAATGACCCGCCTCGCCATCATGGATCAGGATGGCGAGAATAATAAATACCTCACCAACGGCCAATGGCTGGTGCTCACCCCGCGCTTTCATCCCACCAAGGATGAGATCGCGTTCATGAGCTATGCCGGCAATCATCCGCGCGTCTATACCTTCAACCTCACCACCAGCCGCGAGACGATATTGGGGGATTTCCGCGGCATTACGCTCAGCCCGCGTTTCAGCCCGGATGGCAACAGCATCATCATGGCCGAAACCCGCGGCGGCGGCTCGGACATCGTGGTCGTGCCGCTCGCGACCGGGGTCGGCCGCCGCCTCACCGATAGCGGCGCGATCGATGTCAGCCCCTGCTACAGCCCGGATGGCACCCAGATCGTGTTCAACTCGGACCGCGACGGCGACCAGCAGCTTTTCGTGATGAACGCCGATGGCAGCAATGTTCGTCGTATTTCCTATGGCCATGGCCGCTACGCCACCCCGGTCTGGTCACCGCGCGGGGATTTGATTGCCTTTACCCGCCTCGGCGAGGGCGGGTTTGCGATCGGCGTCATGCACCCGGACGGGAGTGGCGAGCGTATTCTTTCCGAAGGGTTCGATGTCGAGGGGCCGACCTTTTGTCCCAACGGGCGCGTCATCATGTTCTGGCGCTCGACGCCGGCCAACCGGCAGGGGGTCTATTCCTCGCATCTGGTCTCGATCGACATCACCGCATTCAACGAGCGTGTCGTCGACACGCCCACCAACGCGTCCGATCCGGCCTGGTCGCCGCTCGCCGCCTGACCCGTCGCCCACGGCACGGGCGGCCGGCGCGCGCGGCGCGCGCCGGGAATACCCTTGTATGCTCGGCGCGTGCCGCGCGCGGTGTGAAATACCCGGTCAATCCGGTTCAATTCCCCGCTTGCGCCGCGTGCACTGCGGCCTTGCTGCAACTGCGTGGATTTTCCGTCGCAGTCACGCGCGCGGGCCTTGACCCTGACGAGGCGTAACTCTAGGTGCCGTTTTGATAAAGATACTGGAGTCACCGAACCGGACGGGTGTGTAATCACGGGTTCGTTGATCAACCAGGTCGCGTTTTTGTCGTTAAACCCAAGGATGGCTCTACAATGAAGTACCGGATCCTCGGCGCCTTCGCCGCCGTTTCCCTGTTGGCCGCCTGCGCCCACCAGGCCCCCCCCACCACCGCGTCCACCGGCACCGGTGCCGCCGCCGCGCCGACAGGCGTCGTTCCGGGCAGCGAGCAGGATCTGGTGCAGAATGTCGGTGATCGCGTTTTCTTCGCCTTCAACAAGTCGAAGCTCAGCGACACCGCCCAGGCGACCCTCGACAAGCAGGCGGCCTGGCTCGAGAAGTATCCGCAAGTCCAGGTTCAGGTCGCCGGCAATTGCGACGATCGCGGCACCGAGGAATATAACATCGCGCTCGGCCAGCGCCGCGCCAACGCCGCGCGTGATTATCTGGTCGCCAAGGGTGTCTCCTCCTCGCGCATCAGCACCATCAGCTACGGCAAGGACCGCCCGACCGCCATGGGCGACAACGAGGAAGCCTGGGCGCAGAACCGCAACGCCATCACTTCGGTGAAGTGATCCACGCCGTCCTGGTTGACTGACCACCTCAGCGCCAGCGTCAGCCCGAAGCCCGGGCGGCGCTGGCGTAACTGTTGGCGGTCAGCTTGTTACGAAACCGAATCGGTGTCGTACCACGTTGATCGGGGTTTTGGTGATGCCTCAGCGTGAAAAAGAGAGTCCGGCACCGGCCCGGGCTGATTTTTCCAACCCCGATCCCCATCCTGTGGTGCTGAACAGTTCCGAGCCATGACCGAATGACCCTCCGCACCCACCGTCTTCTGCTTGCCGGCGCCTGTTTCAGCATGGTTCTGGGCCGCCTGCCGCCTGCCCATGCCCAGGACATGACTCGCGCCGATATCGCGCTCCAGGACCAGGTGCTGGAACTCCGCCACGATCTCGATCAGTTGCGCCAACAGGTCGCCGCCGGCCAGCATGGCAATCGCGATCGGTCGAGCCTCGGCGGCGCGGATGCCGAGCAGGCGGCGCCACCGCCCGGCACGACCGCCAGCGGCAACATGACCGCCAGCCTTTACAACCAGATACTCGGTCTGCAGGACCAGATCCGTGATCTGCATGGCCAGATCGACGATCTGCGCCACGCCCAAACCCAGATGCAGGCCGATCTCGGCAAACAGATCGCCGATCTCACTTTCCGCGTCCAACAGCTCGAGGGTGGCGCGGCAAACGGTGCCGCACCGACAGGGGCCAATCAAGCGGGCGCGCCGGCGCATGCTGGCACGCTCGGCTCGGCGCCGCCGCGGCACCAATCGCCGCCGCCCGCGTCGACCCATCTCAGTCTCGCGCAAGGCCAGGCCGCCCTGGCCCGGCACGATTATCCAGCCGCCGAACAAGCGGCCCGCGCGGCGCTCGCCGCCCATACCCGAACCCCTGCCGCCGCGCGCCTGTTGTTGGCCCGCGCGCTCTCCGGCCAGCACGATTACCAACAGGCGGCGCTGGCCTATGACGATCTCTATAACAAGGACCCCAAGGGCGCCTACGGCCAGGATGGTCTGCTCGGTCTCGCGCATTCCCTGGCCGGCTTGAAGGACAGTCAGGCCGCCTGCGCGACGCTCGACAAGCTGCACCTCACCTACCCCACCGTGCGCCCCGATATCAGCAAGGCGGCGGCGTCCCTTGGCCATCGTCTCGCCTGTCACCGCGGTTGATCCCGCTTGCTTCGCCACATGCCTGACGCGGCTTGGCCCGTTCGAGCCACACCCGCGTCTCGCCGCCGGCGTCTCGGGCGGACCGGATAGCAGCGCGCTGGCCCTGCTCGCCGCCCGGTTCGCGCGGGACCGTGGCGGTTCATTGCTGGCCCTGATCGTCGATCACGGTTTGCGGCCCGAATCAGCCGCCGAGGCCGCCCTCACTGCGCAACGCCTGGCCGCATTCGGCATTGCCTCGCACATTCTGCCGCTCCACGACCTCGCCCCAGGCCCCAATCTCGCCGCCCGCGCGCGCGATGCCCGGCTTGCCGCCTTGACCCGGGCCTGCCGGCATGGCGGCATCCTGCACCTTCTGCTCGGCCACCATGCCGAGGACCAGGCTGAGACGCATTTGATGCGCGCGCTCTCCGGCAGCGGCGCCGCTGGTCTTGCCGGCATGGCGGCGCTGCGTGAGCTGAGCGAAACGCGCCTCCTGCGCCCCCTGCTCGGCATCCGCCGCGCGGCCCTGCGCGCAACCTGCGCCGAGGCCGGGCTGGATTTCGTCACCGATCCCAGCAACCAGAACCCACGAACCGGCCGCGCCCGCGCCCGCGCGAGCCTTGCCGATGTCCCGCCCGACACGGAACAGGCGGCGGCACGCGGTGCCGCGCGCGCCCGCGCCGAGCGCGCCATCGCCGAAACCCTGGCCCGCCGCGTTCTGTTCCACCCGCTCGGCTATGCGCGGCTTTCCCCGGGCCCGATCGCGCCCGAGGCCCTGGCCCGCATCCTTGCCACCATCGGCGGGCGTGCCTATCCGCCGCGCGGCGCGGCGCTCATCCGCCTGGCCGCAAACCCCCGTCCGGCAACCCTGGCCGGCGTGCGGCTGCTGCCGGCGGGCCGGCTCGGCGATGGCCTGATTCTGGTCCGCGAAACCTTGCCGCCACCGCTCGCCGCCCATCCGGGCGCGCGCTGGGACCGGTTCACACTGTGTGCCCAAGCCGTGCCGCCCGGCCTGTGCGTGGCGGCCCTTGGCGCCACCAGACACGAAGGCACGGAAACCCTGCCTTTCGCCGTGCGCCGCGCCCTGCCCACCTTGCGGCGCGGCGACTCCATCCTCGCCGTGCCGCAACTCGGGCTTTTCCACCCGACCTGCCCACCCGGCATCAGTTTCCGCTTCACGCCACCGTCCCCGGCCGCCGGCGCGCCGTTTTTTCCCGCCGCCTGAAACGACGGCGAGCCACGCGCCGGGGTATACTTATTCGCGCCCGCATCCCTATGTTAGCCTCTGAGACCGCGGGCGGCGCATCGTTGCCCGCACGAAGTGGGACCGTTTGGCGATGAGCAATTTTGGCCGCAACCTGGCCCTGTGGGTGATCATTGCGCTGTTGCTGGTCGTGCTGGTGAAGCTTTTCCAGCCCGACACCACACACCAGGCCGAGCCGCTCGCGTATTCCGACTTCCTGACCGATATTTCGCACGGCCAGGTCAAGGATGTGGTCATTCAGGGCCGCGTCGTCTCCGGCCTGCTCAGTGACGGGCACAGCTTCCAGACCTACACCCCCGAAGACCCCACGCTCGTCCAACGCCTGACCGACAAGGGTGTGCACGTCGTTGCCAAGCCCGAGGATAGTGACAACCCGCTTCTCCGCATCCTGCTGACCTGGGCGCCCTTCCTGCTGCTGATCGGCGTCTGGGTGTTCATGATGCGCCAGATGCAATCGGGCGGCGGCCGCGCCATGGGCTTCGGCAAATCCCGCGCGCGCCTGCTCACCGAAAAGCAGGGCAAGGTCACGTTCGAGGATGTCGCCGGCATCGACGAGGCCAAGACCGAACTCGAGGAAATCGTGCAGTTCCTCAAGGATCCGCAGAAATTCCAGCGCCTCGGCGGTAAAATCCCGAAAGGCGTGCTGCTGGTCGGCCCCCCCGGCACCGGCAAGACCCTGCTCGCGCGCGCCATCGCCGGCGAGGCGAACGTGCCTTTCTTCACCATCTCGGGCTCGGATTTCGTCGAGATGTTCGTGGGCGTCGGCGCCTCGCGCGTGCGCGACATGTTCGAGCAGGGCAAGAAAAACGCCCCCTGCATCATTTTCATCGACGAAATCGACGCGGTCGGCCGCCATCGCGGCGCGGGCCTCGGCGGCGGCAATGACGAGCGTGAACAGACGCTGAACCAGATGCTGGTCGAGATGGACGGATTCGAGAGCAACGAGGGCGTCATTCTCATCGCCGCCACCAACCGCCCCGACGTGCTCGACCCGGCACTTCTCCGCCCCGGCCGCTTCGACCGGCAGGTGGTGGTGCCGAACCCCGATGTCGGCGGGCGCGAGAAAATTCTCCGCGTGCACATGAAAAAGGTGCCGCTCTCCGCCGATGTCGATCCGAAGGTCATCGCCCGCGGCACCCCGGGCTTTTCCGGCGCCGATCTCGCCAACCTGGTCAATGAAGCAGCCCTGATGGCGGCACGCCTCAACAAGCGCGTCGTCGCCATGTCGGATTTCGAATTCGCCAAGGACAAGGTGATGATGGGCGCCGAACGCCGCAGCTTGGTCATGACGGAGGCGGAAAAACTGATGACCGCCTATCACGAAGGCGGCCATGCGCTCTGCGCGCTGCACGAACCCGAATGTGATCCGGTGCACAAGGCCACCATCATTCCGCGCGGCCGCGCGCTCGGCCTCGTTATGAGCCTGCCGGAAAACGACCGGCTGTCGCACAGCCGCGCCTGGCTGATCGCCAAGCTGGTGATGTCGATGGGCGGCCGGGTCGCCGAGGAGATCATCTTCGGCGCCGAGAAGGTCAGCAACGGCGCCAGCTCCGACATCAAACAGGCGACCGACATTGCCCGCCGCATGGTCACCGAATGGGGCATGAGCGACAAGCTCGGGCTTATTGCCTATGGCGATAACAGCCAGGAGGTCTTCCTCGGCCATTCCGTCACCCAGAACAAGAATGTGTCCGAGGCCACCGCCCGCGAAATCGAGAACGAGGTGAAATCCCTGATCGATTCCGCCTATGGCCGCGCCCGCCAGATTCTCACCGATAATCTCGAGGAACTGCACCGGCTGGCCAAGGGCCTGATCGAGTATGAGACCTTGAGCGGCGATGAAATCCGCACCGTGCTGCGCGGCGAACCGGTGGTGCGTAAATCGGTCGACGAACCCCAGCAGGACAAGGGCCGCACCTCTGTGCCAAGCGTGCCGCGCCCCAGCCTGCCGCCGGCCGGCTTGGCTCCCGCGCCTGGCTGACCCAGGGTTTAGGCGGGCGGCACCCATCGGCGCCGCCCGCCGCCGCCGCTTTATTCTGGTTTCGTTAAACTTTTCCCGGCAGATATCAACGCGGCCGCGGTCGCGGCGAACTGGCCAGAACGGCCTTGTCCCAGGGCAAGGAATCGTGCTCAGCCAATCCCTCGTTCCGGCATGGAACACCCTCTCCGAAGGTCAGCAGCTTGAACTGGCGCATCACGCCATGCGCACGGCCATCGATACCGTCTCTGGCCAGATCGACGATCTCGCCCAGGAAATCGAAGCCGGCATTCTGCCGGATCGCGGTGGCGCGGAAGCGTTGCGCTTGTTGGCCAGCCTGCTGCGCCTCGCCGCTGGCGAGGAGTCGGAGCCCTGGCCCCACACTGTCGGCACCGCCTGATGGCGCATGGCACGCGCGCTCAAACAGCGTTGGCGCGCGCTGCCCATCATGCCACACAGGCCCATGAACCCGGACGATCCCGTTACCACATTATTCGCGCCACCGGGCGGCTTTCGGGTGCGCATCACCGACCATTCGGCCCCGCCCGATGATGCCTTGGTCGAGGAAATAACCGGCTTCCCGACGCTTGCCCACGCCAATGAATTCGCCCGCCGTTATGTGCGCGCCTCGATCGAATCCTGCCGCGCCCCAGGTCTTGACGCCGAGGATGTGCTGACCGCCTGGCTCCGCTTCGGCGAAGACGCCACCGTGCCGGATGCGGAACCACAAGGCTTTCACGGCGCCGATGTCGCCAGCCTGTTCGCCAGCGAACCCGCTGCGGCCGAAGCCTGCAATTGGCGCGCGCTGGACCCACGCAACGACGATTAAGAACTTCGCACGCCAGGCCCGTGCGCTTGCCAGAAGTCGAAAGGGTTTGGGCGAACTTTTTCAAAAAGCCGCCGCTCGCCTTCCTTACTTACGCATGCCATGTAATTTCAGCTGATGCCGAAACTGATAATAGCTCAGTCCCAATGACGTGGCGGCGCGGCGTTGGTTATGGTTGTTGTCTGCCAGGGCCGATTGCAGCAAGGCGCGGGCCCGTGCGTTGAGCGTGCCGTGAAAATCGCTTGCTGGCGCAAGGTCCGGCGCAAGCGCGGTCGGTTGCGGCGCGCGGTCGGGAAACGGATCAAGCACAATCCGGTCCAATGGCTTTTTCGGTGTCGCGTCGCGCGCCAGGCTGCGCTCCACCACATTGCGTAATTCACGCACATTGCCGGGCCAGGTGTATGCGGTCAGTTGCCTCACCGCGTCCGGCGTGAAGCCGGCGAAGTAATCCCGCCCGAGTTCGGCTGCCATGCGGCGGGCGAAATGTTCAGCCAACAGAATGACATCGTTGCCGCGGGCGCGCAGTGGCGGCACGCAGATCACATCGAAGGCCAACCGGTCCAGCAGGTCGGCGCGGAATGTACCGGCGCGGGCCAACGCCGGCAGGTCGGCGTTGGTGGCCGCCACGATGCGTACATCCACCCGAACCGGGTCGTTGCCGCCAACCCTGTCGAACGTGCCGTATTCGATCACGCGCAGCAGTTTTTCCTGCACCGAGACCGATGCGTTGCCGATCTCGTCCAGAAACAGCGTGCCGCCATCCGCCGCTTCAAACCGCCCCGCCCGCCGTCGCGCCGCCCCGGTAAACGCCCCGGCCTCATGCCCGAACAACTCGGCATCGAGCAGGGATTCCGACAGCGCGGCACAATTCAAGGTGCAATAGGGGCGCTCCCACCGACCGGAGAGCAACGCCAGCCGTCCCGCCACCAACTCCTTGCCGGTGCCACGTTCGCCCAGAATGAGCACCGGCCGGTCGAGCGGCGCCAATACCGAGACATGCGCCAGCATATCCTGAAAGGCGGCGCTCTCGCCCAGCGGCGTCACCGGTGGCGTGGGTAATGTAGCAAAAGACGCCATCTCGGGTAAAACTCACCATAAAAGCCTGGCGTATTTTGCCACTTTTTCTAAGTATCGCCAATGGCCGAAATTTACCCGAATAGAATCAATGGGCTACATGCAATCCGGCTTGTGGCACGCTTCCTGCTTGTGAAAGACCCGACACCAGACAGGAGGCCATCATGGGTATCTTCTCGCGCCTATCCGACATCGTGAACGCCAACATCAACGCCATCCTCGACCGTGCCGAGGACCCCCGCAAAATCATCCGCCTGATCATCCAGGAGATGGAGGACACCTTGGTCGAGGTTCGCTCCTCGGCGGTGCAGACCATTGCCGAGCGTCGCGAAATAGAGCGTCGCATCGACCTGCTCGCCCGCACCGAGGCGGAATGGAGCCGCCGTGCCGAGCTTGCCCTCACCCACAGCCGCGAGGATCTGGCGCGTGGCGCCCTGCAGGCCAGGGCCGAGGTCACGCGTGAGCGTGAGGCGCTGGCCGTGCAATTGCAGCAGATCGTGCTCGGGCTCTCCCAGCAGGATGCGGACATCGCCAAGCTGCAAGCCAAGCTTGCCGATGCCAAATCGCGCGAGAAGGCCCTGCTCTCGCGCCACGGCATCGCCAGCAGCCGCGTCAAGCTGCGCCAGAAATTGCACGACGAGCGCCTGACTGATGCCGCCGCCCGCTTCGAGCAGGTGGAACGCAGCCTCGATGCGCTGGAAGGCAAGGTGGAAAGCTTCGACCTTGGCCGTCGCACCCTGGCGGATGAAATCGGCTCGCTGGAAACAGATGCCGCGATCGAGCTCGAACTCGCCGCCCTCAAGGCTCGCATGGCCAGCGGCGCCGACACCAAGTCCGACGCGTGAGGGCAGGCGATCATGTCGCACGCCCTGGAAATTCTCGTGCCCCTGGCGCCGTTCATCCTGGCATTCATGATCGTGCGCATGCGTCACGAACAAAAAATGCGCTCACTCGGCCTGAACAGCCTGAACGCCGCCGAACAGCAGGCGGTGGCCGAGCTGCACAGCCTTGCCGATCGGCTCGAGGCACGGGTTGGCGCGCTGGAACGCGTGCTGGATACCGAGCTCGCCGGCTGGCGCAGCCGGATGCCGCTTTAGGTCAGAAAAAGCCGATACCCCGTATCCTTCCAGGACTCTGAGCCATGTATTCCGAAAACAACGCCCCCCGCCCCGTCATCGCCGGCCTGTGCGCCGATCTGGCGGCCGAATTCTCCCTCTCGCCCTCACTGGTGCGGCTGGTCGTGCTGGTCTGCGCCGTCCTGCCCACGGGCATCACCTATATGCTCTGCGCCTGGCTCGGCAACCGGCACGGCTCGGTCCCCCCGGCCCGTCCCAGCGTCGGCACGCCCAGTCCCGCGCTCGCCCCGGTGCTACAGCGCCTCCGTGCGCTCGATGCGCGACTTTCCGGCATGGAAGCCTTTGTCACCTCGAAACAGTTCGAGCTGCACAAGGGGTTCCGTACTATCCGCTCCTGATCAGGGGATTCCGCCATGGACAATCAGCAAGTCTATTTGTGCCGCGTGCAACAGGCGCTCTCGCCGCTTCCCGCGGATACCATCGCCGACATCCTGGCCGAGCTTGACTGGCACTTTCGTGCCGCTCGCGCCGCCGGCCGCGGCATTGATGATGCGGCCCGGGGTCTCGGTGACCCGATCTCCCTGGCGGAGGCATTTCGCGCCGCCGCCGTGGCGCGCGCATGACCCGCCTCGTCCTGGCGCTGGCGGCGCTTTGCCTTGCCGCCGCGGCCCCGATCGCGCAGCCGCCCCGCTTCGACGCGGCCGGGCGCCTCGATTATCCCACCAATTACCGGGACTGGGTTTTTCTCAGCTCCGGCCTGGACATGAGCTATTCCGCGCACCCCGCCATGCCGGGCGGCACCCACATGTTCAATAATGTGTTCGTCCAGCCTGGCGCGGTCGCCTATTTCCGCCATACCGGTCATTGGCCGGACGGCACCATGCTGGTGCTGGAGAATCGTTCTGGCGCCAGCAAAGGCTCCATCAACCAGCACGGCGTGTTCCAAACCGGGACCGTCATGGGGCTCGAGGTCCATGTGCGTGATGCCGCGCATTTTCCCGGCGGGTGGGGTTTTTTCAGCTTCGATGGTTCCACCCCCGCCAGGCTGATCCCCCGATCGGCCTCCTGCTACGCCTGCCACCAGGCGCACGGCGCGGTGGATACGACATTCACCCAATTCTACCCCACCATGCTTCCCATCGCGCGGCATTATGGTACGGTCCATGCTGAACTCGGCACGAAATAAGCGCGCGGCGCGCGCGTTTGCGCTAAACCGAAACCTGCAAATGCCGGTCGATCACCGCCCGTCGGCGAATTTTCTGCGTCGGCGTCAACAGCCCGTTTTCCAGTGTGAACGGGGCTGAAATCACCGGGTGGCGTATCTTCTCCGCGCCGGAAAGGCTTGCGTT
>DAIDIQ010000175.1 GCA_027459285.1 Acetobacteraceae bacterium | reverse complement strand
CCCGCGGCGTGGCGGGCAATGGCGGTCAGGTGGGGCAGATGCCAGACCATATCGCCAATGCCAGGCAGGGGCTGGATGACGGCGACGCGGCCGGTCAGCGGAACGGGAGCGGGGCAGCCCGGGGAAAGCGGGCCGAGGCCGAGAATACGGTAGTTGCGGCGGGATCTGAGACGCATGGGCGCCCGGCGGTTGGAGAACACTGCCAGAGACTTATCCCGAGTTCGTCATTCACCAGATAATCGATACATACGGAAACATTTTCGATTGCCAATGTCAGCCCGGGGATGGCGGGTCCGGGCGGATGAGCGTGCCGATGCCGCCTTCGGTGAACATTTCGAGCAGGCAGGCATGGGGCTGGCGGCCGCCGAGAATGACCGCCCCTTTGACCCCGGCGCTGACCGCTTCGATGCAGTTTTCGACTTTGGGGATCATGCCGCCGGTGATGGTGGCGCTGGCGATGGCGGCGCGTGCCTGGCTCACGGTCATTTCCGATATGAGGGATTTCCTGGCATCCAGCACGCCCGGCACATCGGTGAGCATAAGCAGGCGGGTGGCGTTGAGGGCGCCGGCGATGGCGCCGGCGACCGTATCGGCGTTGATGTTGTAGGTGTGACCATCCTCGCCGAGGCCGACCGGGGCGATGACGGGGATGAGGCCGGCGCCGGAGAGCGCGTGCAGGACGCGGGGATCGACCGTTTCGGGCTCACCGACCAGGCCGAGATCGAGGTGACGCTCGATCTGGCTGTCGGGGTCGGTGACGCGGCGGGTGAGTTTGCGGGCGCGGATCAGGCCGCCATCCTTGCCCGATATGCCGACCGCGAGGGCGCCGGCGCGGTTGATGAGGGTGACGACCTGTTTGTTGACGGTGCCGGCCAGCACCATCTCGACCACCTCGACCATGGCGGTGTCGGTGACGCGCAGACCGTCGATGAAGGTGGATTGGATTTTCAGCCGGTTGAGCATGGCGTTGATTTGCGGGCCGCCGCCATGCACGACGATGGGGTTGATGCCGACCTGCTTGAGCAACGCGATATCGGCGCCGAACTGGGTGGCCAGATGCTCCTCTCCCATGGCGTGGCCGCCATATTTGACGACGATGGTGGCCCCGGCATAGCGGCGCAGATACGGCAGGGCGTGGGCAAGGGTTTCGGCCTGTTGGGCGGCGGAGGGTGGCCGGGATTGGGTCATTTGCGGTCCGTTACTGCGGGATAGTAAGTAAGAGACTTCATTTTCTGAAGAAAAAGAAGCAGAAAAACTTTCATTATTAAAAGTTTTTTGGTTCTTTTTTTCAAAAAAGAACATGCTTGCTGGCTTTTACTGCCCCACGGGCGCGCGCGATCGTGGCGGGCATGAACCGGACCGGTGATGCGGTAAAGCGTTGCCATGGCGGAAGCGGGTAAAGCACGGGGCGGCCGCGCGGTCACGGGGGGATGGGGCACGGCTTGTGTGCGTGGGGCGACCCGACCATGTTGGGGGAGGCGAAGAATAAGGGAGTGCCACCCATGTTGAGACGAATGAGCCTGGCCGGCGGGGCATTGCTGCTGGCGCTGGCGGGTTGCGCGGGCAACGAGCAGAGCGCGGCGAACACGCTGCCCTATCCGCCGGTGCCGCCGCCGAAAAGCGAGAGCATTCCGAAGCCGCCGGTAACCGGCACGCCGCTGATCTGGCAGCCGGGGCACTGGGACTGGACCGGCAGCGCGTATCAATGGACCGATGGCGCGTGGGTTGTGCGGGCCGGGCATGGATCGGAGTGGCAGGACGGATATTGGACCAAGGTGGACGGCAAGTGGAGTTGGGTCGGGCCACACTGGACCTGAGAGACGGTTTGATAATTCTACGCCGACGGTCATCCGCCGGGGCTTGGCTGCGCGCCGATGCTCACGACCCTTGAGGTCGCTCCGCTTCGGTGCTCGCCAAACCCCGGCGGTCGGCGGCGGGCGCCGCCTCTGACTCGCGCGGCGCGAATTCTCAAACGGTCTCTACGCGCCGCGACCGGGACTATCTGGTGCATGAATTATGCACCAGATGGTTGAATTATGTACGATTTGACATGATTTCTCGGGCTGGTCAGGGAGGCGCCGACCGAATGCTGCGTTGCGTCATGCTCTGTGTGATTTTTTCTGCCTGATCGGGTGGCGATTCGGTTAATGATTTGTTGATGGCGGATGACGGTTGGGTTACGCTTTCGCCACCTTTCAACGCCTACTCTGATCAAGAGGAAATTTCATGCGTCGAATCATGCTTGCGGCGGGCTTTGCCCTGGCCGCCGCCCCTGCCTATGCGCAGGTTCACACGATCTACTATCCGAACTTCAGCAACACCACGGCCTTTACCTTTGCCGGCAACGCGACCACGGCGACGGAGAGCGGGCACAGCGTGCTGCGGGTGGCGCAGGATGCCCAATCACAATCGGGCGCGGTGTATTTGACCCAGCCGATCACGCTTGGGCCGGGCGGCGCGTTCGAATCGGTGTATAAATTCGTCATCCACAGCACGGTGAGGACCAACCCGTGGGCGGATGGGCTGACCTTTGTGCTGGCCAAATCTCCGACCGGGCTGGGCAGCACGTCCAACCAGGGCAGCGACATGGGGTATGCTGGCGTGAGCAACAGCATGGCGGTGGCCGCCGACATTTACTATAACAGCACCTTCGATGGCGGGCCGAACGAGGTTTCGGTGCTGACCAATGGCAGCGTGGACGTGCAGGCCAACCCGATCAATTCCTGGGGGCAGCCTTATATTCAGACGTTCGCCTGTGTGGTGAATGGCAAGCAGCCGACCGATTGCCTGGGTGATGGCGACATCTGGACCATCGATATCAAATACAAGGGCGGGTATTTGTTTGTGACCGCGCAGGACGGCAACGCCGCGCCATACCCGGTGGTCTCGCATTATGCGATCAGCCTTGACCAACTGTTGGGGGGCAATACGGCCTATGTCGGGTTTACCGCCGGCGGCGGCTTGTATCATGCTGATTTCGATGTGCTGGGCTGGGAGATGAAATACTGAGGGCGGGCAAACCGCGCGTTTGATGCCGGGCCGCGTGGCGACACGCGGCCCAATTTTTTTGCCCCTGGTTTTTTTGCCGCCAACTTTTTGACGATGCGGCATGGTCGGAGCGGCGGGATTCGAACCCACGACCCCCAGTCCCCCAGACTGATGCGCTACCAGACTGCGCTACGCTCCGCCACGGGGGCGTGTAGCAGCCAGGACGGTGCGTGGCCAGAGGGGGAGTGTGGTGGGGAGTGTGGTGGGGAGTGGCTGGTTAGACGTCCGGCACCGGCATGCTTTGTTTAAGTCCGGCACCGGCCCGCACCCCCTTGCTTTGTTAGGCGCGCCTGCCCGGCGCGCAGTCCGGCACCGGCCCGCACCCCCACCCGGCCACCCATGGCAGTGTACGCTCGTGGGTGGCCGGGTGGGGGTGCG
>DAIDIQ010000138.1 GCA_027459285.1 Acetobacteraceae bacterium | reverse complement strand
CAGTCTCCACTTCATCCCACCGTGCGGGACGTAACGGCCCGCATCATCGCCCGTTCGGCGGAATCCCGTGCCGCCTACCTCGCCGAAATCGCCCACGCCGCCTCGCACGGCCCCGGCCGCGGTCGCTTTTCCTGCGCCAATTTCGCCCACGCCTTCGCCGCCCAACCCGCGGCCGACAAGGCTCGCGTGCTCGACCCCGCCGCCCCCAACCTCGCCATCGTCACCGCCTACAACGACATGCTCTCCGCCCATCAACCCTACGAGGAATACCCGGCCCAACTCCGCGCCGCCGCCCGAGAGGCTGGCGCCACCGCCCAGGTCGCGGGCGGCGTGCCCGCCATGTGTGATGGCGTCACCCAGGGTCGACCCGGCATGGAACTGTCCCTGTTCTCACGGGACGTCATCGCCCTCAGCACCGCCATTGCCCTCAGCCATGATGCGTTCGACGGCGTCCTGGCGCTTGGCATCTGTGACAAAATCGTGCCCGGCCTCGTCATCGGCGCGCTCGCCTTCGGCCACCTGCCCACCCTGTTCGTGCCCGCCGGCCCCATGCTCACTGGCATCGCGAACAAGGAAAAAGCCCGCGTCCGCCAAGCCTACGCCGCCAACGAGGTCGACCGCGCCGCCCTGCTGCGCAGCGAAATGGCCGCCTATCACGGCCCCGGCACCTGCACCTTCTATGGCACCGCCAACTCCAATCAGATGCTGATGGAAATGATGGGCCTGCACCTGCCCGGCGCCGCCTTCGTGCCACCCGCCACCCCGTTGCGCCGCGCCCTCACCCGCCAGGCCGCCCTCACCCTGGCCACCCTCGGCCCCGGCCGGCAACATCACACCCCCATGGGCCACCTCGCCGACGAAAAAGCCTTCGTCAACGCCATTATCGGCCTGCTCGCCACCGGCGGCTCCACAAACCACACGCTGCACCTCATCGCCATGGCACGCGCCGCCGGCATCCTGCTCGGCTGGGACGACATGGCCGAGCTTTCCGCCATCGTCCCCCTGCTCGCCCGCATCTATCCCAACGGCGACGCCGACGTGAACGCCTTCCATGCCGCCGGCGGCATGGGCTTCATCATCGGCCAACTCCTCGCCGCGGGCCTGGCTCACCCGCACGTCACCACCATCGCCGGCTCCGGCCTCGCCCGTTACGCTGAGGAACCCTATCTGGACGGCGAAACCCTCGCCTGGCGCCCGGCGCCCGCCACCTCGCTGCATCGGGAAATTCTCCGCCCCGCCAACGACCCGTTTCAACCGGACGGCGGCATCCGCCTGCTCGCCGGCAATCTCGGCCGCGCCGTCATCAAAACCTCCGCCGTCAAACCCGCCCACCGCGTCATCGAGGCGCCGGCCGTCATCTTCACCAGCCAGGAGGATATGGAGGCCGCCTTCCGTCACGGCGCCCTGGCGCGGGACTGTATCGTCGTCGTCCGCTTCCAGGGTCCGGCTGCCAACGGCATGCCGGAACTGCACGGCCTGTCCCCGGCGCTCGGCGTTCTCCAGGATAGCGGCTACCGCGTCGCCCTGGTCACTGACGGGCGCATGTCCGGCGCCTCCGGCAAAGTCCCCGCCGCCATCCACGTGACACCCGAGGCCGTGCACGCCGGCCCCCTGGCCCGTCTGCGCGATGGTGATATCGTCCGCCTCGATGCCGATGCCGGCACCCTCGCCGCCATGGTGCCTGAGCCGGAATGGCATGCTCGCCCCCTTGCGCCGCCCCCCGTGCATCCCCAATCCGGTTACGGCAGGCCGTTATTCGCCCCATTCCGCCGCACTGTCGGACCGGCCGACCAGGGCGCCAGCGTCCTGTTCTGAGCCATGAAGGACGCCCCCACCATGTCCGTTCCCGCGTCACTGCCCCCCACAGCGCCCCCCTCAACGATCGAGGATATGCTGGCCCTCGCTCCCATCGTCCCCGTCCTCACCATCGAGGATGCGGACCACGCCGTCCCCCTTGCCCGCGCCCTGCTCCGGGGCGGTCTCGCCATGCTCGAAATCACGCTGCGCACCCCGGCGGCACTCGATGCCATCGCCCGCATCGCCGCTGACCTGCCCGATGCCCTGGTCGGCGCCGGCACCGTCACCACCCCCAAGGACCTCCGCCGCGCCGCCCGCGCCGGCGCCCGCTTCGCCGTCAGCCCCGGCTTCCTGCCCAAACTGGCCGAGGACCCGGAAATTCCCCTGCTGCCCGGCGTCGCCACCGCCACCGAGATCATGCGCGCGCAAGACCGCGGCTACCGCACCCTCAAGCTTTTCCCGGCCGAAATCGCTGGCGGCGTCGCCGCCTTGCGCGCCTTCGCCGGCCCTTTCCCACGCGTGCAATTCTGCCCCACCGGCGGCATCACCCCGGCCCTGGCGCCGGACTATCTCGCGCAACCCAATGTGCTCGCCGTCGGTGGCTCCTGGGTCGCGCCGCGCTCCGCCATCATCAGCGGCAACTGGGACCATATCGCCTTTCTGGCCCGCGAGGCCGCAACCCTTCGCCCCACCCCCGCGCGAGGCCACTCCGCATGACCACCACCATCACCGTCAACGGCGAAACCCGGCATGTCGCCCCCGGCCAGACGATTGCCGACCTGCTGGCCAGCCTCGGGCTCGATATCCGCAAAATCGCCGTCGAGCGTAACCAGGCCATCGTGCCACGCTCCCGCCTCGGTGCCACCCAGTTGGCACAAGGCGACGCGCTCGAAATCGTTCACTTCATCGGAGGCGGCTGACCATGGACGGCATCATCAACCCCGCGGCCGATAGCTGGACCCTCGCGGGCCGCGTCTTCCACTCCCGCCTCATCGTCGGCACCGGCAAATACCGGGACCTGGAACAAACCGCCGCCGCGATCGAGGCCTCAGGCGCCGAGATCGTCACCGTCGCCGTGCGCCGCGTCAATCTGTCCGACGCCAGCGCCCCAATGCTCCAGGACTATGTCGACCCCAAGCGCTATACCTACCTGCCCAACACCGCCGGCTGCCACACCGCGCATGATGCCGTGCGCACGCTCCGCCTCGCGCGGGAGGCCGGCGGCTGGAACCTGGTCAAGCTCGAGGTCCTCGGCCCCCCACCCCATCTCTACCCCGACATGGCCGCGACCCTGGAGGCGGCCGAGGCCCTGCTCGCCGATGGGTTCGAGGTCATGGTCTATTGCGCCGATGATCCGGTGGCCGCGAAACGCCTCGAGGCCATGGGCTGCTGTGCCATCATGCCGCTCGGCGCCCCGATCGGCTCGGGCCTCGGTATCCAGAACCCCGCCATGCTCTCCATGCTGGTCGAACAAGCCACCGTCCCCCTGCTCGTCGATGCCGGCGTCGGCACCGCCTCGGACGCCGCCATCGCCATGGAACTCGGCTGCACCGCCGTCCTCCTCAACTCCGCCATCGCCCACTCCCCCAACCCCGTCCTCATGGCCCGCGCCATGAAACACGCCATCGAAGCCGGCCGCCTCGCCCACCTCGCCGGTCGCATGCCCCGCCGCCTCGGCGCCGATCCCTCGAGCCCGCTCGCGGGGCTGATCCGCTGAGGCCAGCCGATGCGTCCTGATCCGACGCACTCCCCTGCTAAAGGAACCGGTCATGAAGTTCCTGCACGCCGCCGACATCCATCTCGATAGCCCGCTCCGCGGACTCGCCGCTCACGCGCACATCCCGCCCGAGGTCACTGAACATTGCACCCGCCGGGCGTTTGCCAACCTGATCGACCTCGCCATCGCCGAGGACGTCGCGTTTCTCATCATCGCCGGCGACCTGTACGACGGTGACTGGCGTGACCATGGCACCGGGCTGTTCTTCGCACGTGAAATGCGCCGACTGGGCCGCCCCTGCTACCTCATCCGCGGCAATCACGATGCGCAATCGGTCATCACCCGCAGCCTGCAACTGCCACCCAATGTGCGGGAATTCTCGTCGCGCACCACCGAGAGTTTCGAGATCCCCGAGCATCACGTCGTCCTGCACGGTCGATCCTTCCCGGACCGTGACGTGCCCGAGGATCTCAGCCAGACCTACCCCGCGCCGCGGCCCGGCTGGTTCAATATCGGCGTGCTGCACACCTCGGCCGAGGATCCCGGTTCCGAACACGCAACCTACGCCCCCTGCCGCATCGATAGCCTGACGGCCAAAGCCTATGATTACTGGGCGCTCGGCCATATCCACCAGCGCCAGGCATTGCACCGCGCCGGAGACGCGCCGATTATCTTCCCCGGCAATATCCAGGGTCGGCATGCGCGTGAAACCGGCGCGAAGGGGGCCACCCTGGTCACCGTCGAAAACGGTCGTGTCAGCACGCAGCACATCGATCTCGATGTGCTGCGCTGGGAAACGCTTGCCATCGATGTCACCGCCGCGCAGACCCCGGCCGAATTGTTCGAGCGTGTCCGGTTCGACCTTGCCGCCGCGCGGGACAACGCCGGCGGCCGCCCCCTGATCGTGCGGCTGACCCTGCGTGGTACCACACCATGCCACGCCGGGCTGCTTGCCGATCCGATGGCCGCCGAGGCGGAATGTCGTGCCGCCGCCGAGGCCGTGTCCGACCAGCTCTTCATCGAAAAACTCGTCATCGAGACCGCGGCGCCTGAAGCCGTGACCCGGCGAGACGATGATCTCGCGGATCTGCGCGCCGCTTTCCTCGCCGCCCTCGACCAACCCGCGGTGCGTGATGCCCTGCTGGCCGATTTCCAGAAACTCGACAGCCAGATTCCCGCCGATGACACTGCCCGCGCCCGCCCCCCGCGTGACGTCGCATCCCTGTCCGCCCTCGCCGAACAGGCATGGGCCATCGCGGAATCCGCCATCCGCCAGGCTAACCCCGCATGAGGCTGCGCCAGCTAACGCTGCACCGCTATGGCCATCTGGCCGATGTCACGCTCGATTTCCCTGCAACCCCGGGCCTTGCCATCGTGCTCGGCGCCAACGAGGCTGGCAAATCCACCGCCCTCGCCGCCATCAGTGACGCGCTGTTCGGCTTTCCGCACCGGACCGATTACGCGTTTCGCCACGATACCAATGCGTTACGTGTCGGTATCATTCTGCAAGCCGCCGATGGGCGCGAGGCCGGTTTCATCCGCCGCAAGGCCCGCAAGGACGATCTGCTGGACGCGGCGGGCAACCCCGTGCCGGCCTCCGCCCTCGCCGTTTTTCTCGGCGGCGCCACGCGGGAGCGGTTCGAGACGGTTTTCGGGCTGAACGCGGCCCGGTTGCGCGCGGGCGGTGAGGCCTTGCTGCGCGATCAGGGAAATGCCGCCAGCACCATCATCGGCGCCTTCGCCGGCGCGCGGGATTACCCGGCCATCATCAAATCCCTGAACGATGAGGCCGCGAAACTGTTCGGCGACGGGCGTGGTACCCGAGCCCTTCATGAGGCCAGAAGGCGCTACGACGAGGCGAAGCGCGGGGTCAGGGAAACCCGCATCGCCCCCGAACTATGGGCACAGAAAAATACCGAGCTGGAGAAACTGGCGCAGACCGCGCAAACCCTGCGCGAGACGACCATCGCCCTCTCGGTCGAGCGGGTCAGGCTCGAGCGGATACGGCGCACCACACCCTACCGCCGCAACCTGACCGAGGCCCGCGCCGCCCAGGCAGCCCTCGGCAAGCTTCCGGATCTGCCCAAGGATACCGCCGACCGATTACAGAAAGCCCGCGCCGCGCGCGATGAGGCGCGCCGCGACCGTGATCGTGAAGCAGAGAATTTGGCGAAGGCCGAAGCGGCCCTTGCCAGCCTGCCGGCAAGGGATGCCATCGCCGATCGGGAAGATGCGCTCGATAGGCTGAGCGCCGGCCGTACGGCGTATGAACAATCGGTCCGGGACCTGCCTGAGCAGACATTGCTGGCCGAGCAGAAATCCGCCGAAATGGAAATCGAGGCCGCATCGCTCGGGCTTGCCCGATCCGCATCCGAACTCGCGGCAAACCTGCCCACCCGCCTCGATCTGGAACGGGCCAGCAAGACACTCGATGCTTTCGCCAAGGCCGAAGCCAGGTGGCAAAGCCTTGCCGACCAGGCGACCGAGGCCGCGCGCCACCAGCAGCAATGCGCGCAATCCCTCAGCACCCTGCCCGAACCGCCACCGGCCGAGGCACTGCGTGGCGCGATCGACCGCGCCCGTGCCCAGGGCAAGCTCGATGACGACCTCGCCCGGGCCGAGCAAAACCGGGATCGAGCGCGCGATGCCCTGGCCGATGCCCTGGCCGCCCTGCCGCTTTGGCCGCACGATGCCGAGGCGCTGGCCAGATGCGAAATACCGCTCGATGCCGCGCGCAATGCGGCGTCCGACCGGCTTGCCAAGGCTGAGAGCGAGCGCGATCAGGCGACCATCGCGCTGGCCAGGCTCGACCAGACCCTCGTGGACCTCGATGCCGCCATCGCCGCCGCCACCATCACTGGCGATTTGCCGACCGATGCCGCCATTGCCGCGGCGCGCGCGCGGCGCGATGCCGCCTGGGCAGTGATCCGTCGTGCCTATCTGGACCAGGGGGCGCCGATCACCGAAGCCGAACGCGCCGAAACCGGACTTGGCCCCGAAACCGCGCCCGGCTTCACGCACTTGCTGCACGAGGCAGACCGACTGGTCGACAATCGCGCCCAGGTTCAGGAGCGCGTGGTGAGGCTGGAGCAGGACCAGCGCCGCCGCGCCGAAACCACGCAGCTGCGCGCACACGCCCTCAGCCGGCAACAGGCGGCACAGGCGGCGCATGCGGCCGCCTGGACCAGTTGGGCGGAAATCTGGGCGCCAAGTGGCGTCTCCCCGCAATCCCCGCCCGAGATGAATGCCTGGCTGGCCGCGCGCCAAACCGTGCTCGACAAACGCGCCATCTGGCGCGAGCGCGTGGCCGACGCCGATGCACTGCGCACCCGTCGGTGCGACGCACTGGCCGACCTGCTGGCCTGTCTGCCGGAAACTTCCCTGGCCGAACCAAGCCTCACGTCTCTGATCACGCAGGCGGAATGGCTGTGCAAGGATCGTGAAGCCAAACACCAGGCGCTGCAGGATGCGCGCAGAGCGCTCCGCGAGGCCGAGCAGGCGGCGCAAAAAATGGCTGCTGCCGCCGCCGCCGGCAAAGACGCGCTGGCACAGAGCGCCAAGGCATGGGCCGGCGCCGCCAAACAGCTCGACCTGCCCGAAACCACCGAACCCGCGCTGGGCCGCACGGTTCTGCAAACCTGGTCACGCATCGCCGAGGCTGCGGCCGCGCGCGCCACGGCGCGCGATCGTGTGCAGCGGATGCAGGCGGCCATCACGGCCTACGCCGAGCAGGCACGAACCCTGGCCAAACAGCTGGCACCCGATGCGGCAGGCGAGCCACCGCTCGATCTGGTGAAGCAATTCCAGGCACGCCTCGCGGCGGCGCAAGCCACCGAGACGGAGCGCGCCAAGCTCAACGAAGCCATCGCGGCGCTGCGCCCCGGCATCATGAGGCACAATCAGACCTGCGCCGAAGCCGACGCTTTTATCGATGACTTGCGGCGGGCGGCCGGCGCCGCCGATGAAGCGGCGCTTGACGCCGTGATCGAGCGTTGCCGGCAGGCACGCGAGCTTCAGGACACCATCTCCCGCGAGCAGGCCAAGCTGCGCGAAGCGGATGACGGACTGAGCGAAGCCGCGCTGGCCGAGGAGGCGGCGGAAATCGCGTTCGACACCATCACCGCGCGCCTCGCCGAAATCGATCAGGAAATCGACCTGATTTCGCAAAAGCGCGAGGAAAATCAAAGGGTCCTGACCGAACGCGAACAGGAAATGGCCGCGCTCCAGAAAAATAACGACGCCGCCACGGCCGCGCAGGCGATGGAAACCGCCCGCGCCGACATCGAGGATGCGGTCCGTCGCTACCCGCCGCTGCGCATGGCCGAAACCCTGCTCCGGGAAGGCATCGAAACCTTCCGCCGCCAACAGCAGGCGCCGTTACTGACCCGGGCTGGCGCCTTGTTTTCCGCGCTCACGCAGGACCGCTATACCGCGCTCGATGTCGCGGATGGTGACGCCGCCAGCCTCGCGGTCGTCGCCTGCAAGGCGGATGGCTCGTCCTGCCCCGCGGGTCATCTCAGCGAAGGCACCCGTGACCAGCTTCACCTGGCACTCCGGCTGGCCGCGCTCGAAAACGAACTCACCGATGCCGAGCCTTTGCCGTTCATCGGCGATGATCTGCTGGTGAATTTCGACGACCAGCGGGCGGCCGCGGCCCTGTCGGTCCTCGCCGAATTCTCCGCCCGAACGCAAATCATCCTTTTCAGCCACCACGACCATATCGCAGATCTGGTAAAGCAAGGCACCGCTGCCCTCATCCGTCTCAGCACCTGACCATCTCTCTCACCACACGCGCGCGCCAAACGCGCCGCACGCCAGCGGGCACCATCAACCGACGCGAGATCAACGCCCGTTGACGCGAGCACCCAACACACGCCGCCACGCCCCCGGCCACCAAAGCGGCGCATAGCGCCCTCGGCATCAGTGTTTTATACCACGCGCGCACATCAGGATCGAGGCATGATGCCAGCCGACGCACAGCCCATCTTACGCCCCGGGGATACGTGCTGGCGCATCGCCCGGGCAGACCGGATGGCGGTGATCATCGACGGCGCGGCCTATTTCAAGACGCTCAAGACCGCGATCCTGGAAGCACGGCACTCGGTTCTCATGGTCGGCTGGGATTTCAATACCGGCATCGACCTCGAGCGTCACGATGACCAACGCCGCGCGACACACAATGGCGTGCCGAATTTTCTCGGCGAATTCCTGTCCTATGCAGTCAAGCGCAACCGGAATCTGCACGTACACCTGCTACGCTGGGATATGGCCTTTCTGAAAATGCCCTGGCGCGGCACCACCCCTTTCGTGCTTCTCAACTGGCTCACCTCAAGGAGAATTCACTTCCGGCTGGATTCCTGCCATCCGGTTGGCGCCTGTCATCATCAAAAAATCGTGGTGATCGACGATGCGCTGGCCTTCTGCGGCGGCATCGATGTCACCACACACCGTTGGGATACGCCAGACCACCGCGACGACGACCCGCGTCGGCGCGAAGCCAACGGCGCCCTGTATGGGCCGTGGCATGATGCGACCACCGCGGTCGAGGGCGAGGTGGCCCGCGCCCTCGGCGACCTTGCCCGCCAGCGCTGGCTGGCCGCCACCGGTGAAGTGTTGGAGCCACCGCCGAAGGTCGAGCCACGCTGGCCATCGCTGCTCGAGCCGGCTTTCCGTGATGTAGAGGTAGCCATCGCCCGCACCTGGCCAGAGCATCGCGATCCGGACAGCGAGACCAGTCGCGAGGTTCGTGAGATCGAGCAGCTTTATCTCAGCGCCATCGCCGCCGCCCGACACACGATCTATCTCGAAAGCCAATATTTCGCAGCGCCAAAAATCAACGCCGCCATGGCGGCAAGGCTGGCCGAACCCGATGGGCCGGAAATCATCATCATCAACCCGATCCGCGCCGATGGCTGGCTCGAAGAGGAGGCGATGGGCTCTGCCCGCGCCATGCTGCTCCGCAAACTGCGGCAATCTGACCAGTTTGGACGTCTTCGCTTCGCCACTCCGGTGACCGAGGACGGCAACGATATCTATGTCCACGCCAAGGTGCTGGTGATCGACGACATATTCCTCAGGGTCGGATCGTC
>DAIDIQ010000136.1 GCA_027459285.1 Acetobacteraceae bacterium | reverse complement strand
CGCGGGCGCGGGCGCGGCGGCATCGCCGGCTGGTTCCTGATAGGCGGCATCCTGGGCATGGGCGGCAAACCCGACCGGGGCCACGACGAGGCCGGCGGCGAGTAGCGCCACGATCGGCCGTGGGGCGAGACGAAATGGCATGGGTGACGACTCCTGCGTGCTGCGGCGCAATATATAGGCCGGAACCGCCGGCAGGGGCAGGGTCGGGATTGCAGCGAATTGTTTCGCGGCGCGGCGGGTGAGGAAAGGAAGTGCCTTCTTTTTCTGAAGAAAAAGAAGCAAAAAGACTTTGAAACCGGGTGAGGTTCCGGTTGGCTCATGCGGTCTTTTTCGGCTGGCGCGCCCGGAAGGACTCGAACCTCCAACCCCCAGATTCGTAGTCTGGTGCTCTATCCAGTTGAGCTACGGGCGCCCGTCGGGAGGCAGCCGTCTAGCTTACGGCGCCGGGGGGCGCAAGGGTGGCTTACGGGATGATGGCATACCCCTGGTTCTGGGCGATGATTTCCGTGGAGAGGGCCGAGAGCGCAACCGCGATGCCGGGCGCGAGTTGCGCGGGATTGGCCTTGAAGCCGTAAAGCGCGTTGCCGCAGACGAGGAAGGCAACCCCCGATTTTTGCAGCCTTGCAATGAGACCAAGGTCAGGGTTGGCGGTGTGGAAGCGCGCCGTGAAGGCGGCATCGTTCAGCACGATCGGGGTCGCCTCGCCCTTGACGATGACGCGGAAATGCAGATGCGCGAGGGGCACGCCGGCGGCGGCGAATTCGTTCACCGCGCGGGCGACATCAGTCAGCGCGAAATTGACGCCGTTCCGCCCCTTATCGGCGGAATCGACCACGAACAGCGCCTTGTAGGTTTTCGCGGGGTCCGGCCGGTCGGTCGCTTGCGGCCAGACATGAATGGCGCCGTACCCCGCGATGGCCGGCGTGGTCCAGCCGGGTGGCGGGGCCGCGGCCAGGCAAAGCCCGGCCCCCAGTGCCGCGATACAAACCCCGAGACGCCGCATGTCTGCCCCCCTGCCCTATCGAACCCGATGCGGAAGATTCGGTCAGGCGATGAGTTTGTCCAGTTCCCGCACGATCGCCTCGCCCATCACCGTGGTGCCGACCCGGGCGCAACCCGGCGCCATGATGTCGGCCGTGCGCAAGCCATTGGCCAGCACCCGGGTGCAGGCCTGCTCGATGAGCGCCGCATCCTCGGGCAGGTTCAGCGAATAGCGGAGCAGCATGGCGAGGCTGAGAATCTGCGCCATCGGGTTGGCGATGCCCTTGCCGGCGATATCGGGCGCGCTGCCATGAATGGGTTCATAGAGCGCCGCGCGGTGGCCCGACGCGTCGGGCGCGCCGAGGGTGGCCGAGGGCAGCATGCCGAGCGAGCCGGTGCACATCGAGGCGAGATCGGACAACAGGTCACCGAACAGGTTGGAGGTGACGATGACATCGAACTGGCGCGGGTTGCGCACCAACTGCATGGCGCAATTATCGGCGAGCACGTGCTCGAGCGTGAGATCGGAGTAGTCGCGCGCGACCAGATCGGTGATGGTCTGGCGCCACAGCAGGCCGCTTTCCATCACGTTCGATTTCTCGACACTGGCAAGACGGCCGAAGCGCACGCGCGCGAGTTCGCAGGCGACACGGCCGACACGCTCGATTTCGGCGGTGGTGTAGACCTCGGTGTTGATGCCGCGCTTGCTGCCATCGGCCAGGGTTTCGATGCCACGCGGCTCGCCGAAATAAATGCCGCCCGTCGATTCCCGGACGATCATGAGGTCGAGCCCGCGCACCACCTCGGGCTTGAGCGTGCTGGCATCGGCCAGGGGGTCGAGCACGGTGGCGGGGCGGAGATTGGCGAACAGGCCGAGATCCTGGCGCAGCCGCAGGATCGCGATTTCTGGCCGGCGGTCGAAGCCGACGGACTGCCATTGCGGGCCGCCGACCGCGCCGAACAGCACCGCATCCGCCGCGCGCGCGGCCGCGATGACGGCATCGGTGATGGGCACGCCATGGACATCGATCGCGGCGCCGCCGACCAGGTCCTCGGTCAGGTGAAATTCATGGCCCCGATTACGGCCGAGCCAGGCGAGCACGCGCCGCGCCTCGCGCATGACTTCGGGGCCGATGCCATCGCCGGGCAGTAGCAGCAGACGGAATTCGGTCATGGCGGTTCCCTGGAGACTGAGGAAATAAGTAAGGCCAGGGCGCCGCCCTGGACCCGCCGGGGCCGGGGGGCCCCGGACCCCGATATTTTACCGTTAAGCGTCACCGCATGTCCGGGTTTCTCCGCGGCCGGCTAGAAACCAAGCACGGGAAGGCAGGGGGAATTCGCGAGCCGGGCCTCATGCGCGGTGATGGCGGCCTCGTGGGCGAGGGTCTGGCCGATATCGTCGAGCCCATGCAGCAGGCAATGCCGGCGCAGCGCCTCGACCGTGAACGGAATTTCCTCGCCATCGGGGCGGCGCACGACCTGGCGTTCGAGGTCGATGGTGAGCCGGGCATTGGCCGACATGCTGGCATCGGCGATCAGCTGGTCGCATGCGGCGCGCGGCAGGCGGATGGGCAATATGCCGTTCTTGAAGCAATTATTGTAGAAGATATCGGCGAAATCGGGTGCGATGATGGCCCGTATGCCGAAATCGAGCAAAGCCCAGGGCGCATGCTCGCGCGAGGAACCGCAGCCGAAATTCTCGTGCGCGATGAGGATTTCGGCCCGCCGGTAAGGGTCCTGGTTGAGGATGAAATCGGCGCGCTCGGCGCCGCTCTCGTCATAGCGCAGCGCCGCGAACAAATGCCTGCCAAGCCCGGTGCGGGCGATGGTTTTGAGGAACCGCGCGGGAATGATCTGGTCGGTATCGACATTGGCGCGCGGCAGGGGGGCGGCGATGCCGGAAAGCGTGGTGAAGGGTTGCATCAGGCGAACCTGCGGCTGTCGGTCAGGGTGCCGGTGATGGCGGCGGCGGCGGCCATGGCGGGGGAAAGCAGATGGGTGCGCCCGCCCGGACCCTGGCGGCCCTCGAAATTGCGGTTGGAGGTGCTGGCGCAGCGCTGGCCGGGGGTCAGCTTGTCCGGGTTCATGCCAAGGCACATGGAACAGCCAGCCTCGCGCCATTCGAACCCGGCCTCGGTGAAGATACGGTCCAGCCCCTCGGCCTCGGCCTGCTGCTTGACCAGGCCCGAGCCGGGCACCACCAGGGCGCGCACGCCAGGGGCGACGCGGCGGTTGCGCGCGATTTCGGCCGCCGCGCGCATATCCTCGATACGGGAATTGGTGCAGCTGCCGATGAACACGACATCGACGGGCACGCCCTCGAGCGCCTGGCCCGGGGTGAGCGCCATATAGGCGAGCATGCGGCGGATTTGCGCCGCGCGCGCGGGGTCGGGCTCGGCGTCGGGGTCGGGGGTGGTGCCGGTGATGGGCACCACCGCTTCCGGGTTGGTGCCCCAGGTGAGCATGGGCGCAATTTCGCCGCCATCGATCCTGACGGTGCGATCGTACTGGGCGCCCGGGTCGGCAACGAGGCTGCGCCAGTAAGCGACCGCGCGGTCGAAGGCCTCGCCCTTGGGCGCGAAGGGCCGGCCGCGGACATAGGCGAAGGTGGTTTCGTCCGGCGCGATGAGGCCGGCCCGGGCGCCCGCCTCGATCGACATGTTGCAGAGCGTCATGCGGCCCGCCATGTCGAGCGCGCGGACGGCATCGCCGGCATATTCGATGACATGGCCGGTGCCGCCGGCGGTGCCGATTGCGCCGATGATGGCGAGCGCCATGTCCTTGGCGGTAACGCCAGGGCCGAGGCGGCCGGTGACCTCGACCAACAGGTTGCGGGCCGGGCGCTGGAGCAGGGTTTGCGTCGCCAGCACATGCTCGACCTCGGAGGTGCCGATGCCGAAGGCCAAGGCGCCGAGCGCGCCATGGGTGGAGGTGTGGCTGTCGCCGCAGACGATGGTCATGCCCGGCAAGGACGCCCCGAGTTCCGGACCGATGACATGAACGATGCCCTGGCGCGCATCGCTGATCGGAATGAACGGCACCCCGAATTCGACGACGTTGCGCTCGAGCGTCTGGACCTGAAGGCGGCTGTCCGGTTCGAGGATCGCGGCCGAGCCTTCGGCATGGTGCTCGGTCGGCACGTTGTGGTCCGGCACGGCGAGGGTGAGATCGGGGCGGCGGACACGGCGGCCCGCGGCGCGCAGCCCCTCGAACGCCTGCGGGCTGGTGACTTCGTGGACCAGGTGACGGTCGATATACAGCAGGCAGGTGCCATCCGGCAGGGTTTCGACGACGTGGGCGTCCCAGATTTTGTCGAAGACGGTGCGGGGATGGGTCATGATCAGGTTTGTTCTTTTTTGAAAAAAAGAACCAAAAAACTTCTGGAACCTTGTCCGAGGGGTTGCCTCGGTCCGGGTTTCAGAAGTCTTTTTGCTTCTTTTTCTTCAGAAAAAGAAGATCCTTCCTTCAGTTTGTTTCCGTCTCACGCGCGCGCTCGGCGATGCGGGCCGATTTGCCGCGGCGGCCGCGCAGGTAATACAGCTTGGCCCGGCGCACGGCGCCGCGACGCACCACCTGGATATCGGCGATGGTTGGCGCATACAGGGCGAAGACGCGTTCCACACCTTCGCCGTAGCTGATTTTGCGCACGGTGAAATTGCTGTTGAGGCCCTTGTTGCTGCGGGCGATGCAGACGCCTTCGAATGCCTGCACGCGCGAGCGCTCTCCTTCCTTGATGTTGACCATGACGCGCACCGTGTCACCGGCATCGAACTCGGGCACCGGCCGGGCGGCGGTGAGGCGCGCGATTTCATCGGCTTCATATTGCTGGATGATGTTCATGGGCTTGGTCCTTCGGATCGCGGTTCAATAAGGCGGGTGGCGGCTTCCGGCAACTGCCGGTACGCATGCCACAAATCTGGCCGGCGCTGCCGGGTCAGGGCTTCGGCCTGATGCCGGCGCCAGGCGGCGATGTCGGCGTGGTGGCCGGACATCAGCACATCGGGCACGGCGCGCCCCTGCCACACGGCGGGGCGGGTATAATGCGGGTATTCCAGCAAGGGCAGGGTGAAGCTTTCCTCCCGCCCGCTCTCGTGGCTGTGCATAACGCCAGGCAGCAGACGCACACAGGCATCCAGCAGCACCAGGGCCGCCGGCTCGCCACCCGAGAGCACATAGTCCCCGATCGAGATCTCCCGCATCGCCCGGGCATCGATCACGCGCTGATCGATGCCTTCGAAGCGGCCGCACAGCGCCACGAGGCCAGGACCGGCGGCAAGGGCGCGGATGGTCGCCTGGGTCAAGGGCGCGCCGCGCGGCGTGAGGCAGATCAGTGGCCGACCATCATCGACCGCGTCGAGCGCGGCATCGACGATGTCGGGGCGCAGGACCATGCCGGGGCCACCGCCGAAAGGCGTATCATCGACGCTGCGATGCCGGTCGGTTGCAAACGCGCGCATGTCGTGCGCGTCCAGCGCCCAGGCGCCGGCGGCAAGCGCCCGGCCAGCCAGGGAATGGCCGAGCGGACCCGGAAACATGGCCGGATACAAAGTGAGGATGCTTGCCCGCCAGGTCATGCGCTGGCCTGATCGGGGTCGATCGTTTCATCGATCAGTTCCAGCGGCGGATCGACGATCACGTAGCCGCCGGCGGGGTCGATTTGCGGCACGGCGGCCTGGGTGAAGGGAATCAGCACCGGGCCGGCCTCGTTCCCCTCGATCTCCAGAAAGGCGCCGGCCCCGTAATCATGCACGGATCTGACCTGACCGATCGATACGCCATCCGGCGTGCGGGCCGTGAGGCCGATGAGGTCGGCGAGGTAGAATTCATCCGGCGCCGGCGCGGGCAGGGCGGTGCGGTCGATGAACAATCGGGTGTTGGTCAGACGGGCGGCCTCATCGCGCGTGGCAAGCGTGATGGCCCGCCCCTCCCTGATCTCACTCAGTTCGGCAAGTCCGGTGCCGACCCAGCGCAGCGTGAAGCTGCGTCCCGCGCCATCATGCAGCGGACCATAGGCCGTGAGGTCCTCTGGTGTCGCGGCATAGCTGTGCACGCGCACATGGCCGCGCACGCCATGCGGGCGGCCGACAATGCCGAGCAGGATGGGACGCGGGGCGGACAAGACGCGCGATCAGAGGCCGGCCAGCAGCTTCGCGCGTTCCTGGGCGCGACGCTTGGGCGCGGACTGCACCGGCTGTTCCGTATAGGCCGGCATGGGGGCGAGGCCGGCGCGGCCGAGGAAGCGGGCCACACGGTCAGTGGCGATGGCGCCGTGCTGCAGCCAGTGGGTGATGCGGTCTTCCTGGAGGCGCACCCGGTCCGCGTGGTCGGCTGGCAGCATGGGATTGTAGCTGCCGAGCTTTTCGATGAAGCGCCCGTCGCGCGGGCTGCGGCTGTCGGCGACCACGATGTGGTAATACGGCCGCTTCTTGGCGCCGGCGCGGGCAAGGCGAATTTTAAGTCCCATAGATGGTTTCTTTCCTTAGGTCATAGGGTCCGGGGCCTCACGGCCCCGGCGGGGTGCCGGGGCCGCGCCCCGGCGTTGTTGCGCTGGTCAATGCTTCGCTCCGCCGAAGCGCCCCGGCATGAGCGCCGACATGCCGTGCCGCATCAGGCCCTTCTGCCCGAGCTTCTGCATGCGTTTCATCATGTCGGAAATATCGTCGAAGTTTTTCAGTAACTTGTTGACTTCCTGGACCGACGTACCGGAGCCGGCGGCGATGCGTTTTTTGCGGGACGCCTTCAAGATGTCGGGCTTGGCGCGCTCGGTCTTGGTCATGGACGAAATGATGGCGACCTGGCGTTTCAGCACCGAGGAATCGAGATTGGCCTTGCCAAGCTGATCCTTGAGCTGCCCCATGCCGGGCAGCATGCCGACGATGGAGGACAGGCTGCCCATTTTGCTGATCTGATTGAGCTGCTTGCGGTAATCCTCGAGGTCGAACTTGCCGCGGGCCATTTTGGCGGCGAGTGCCTCGGCCTCTTCCTGGTCGAGCGTCTCGGCGGCTTTCTCCACCAGCCCGACCACGTCGCCCAAACCGAGAATGCGGGAGGCAACCCGCTCCGGGTGGAATTCCTCGAGCGCGTCGAGCTTTTCGCCCGAGCCGGTGAACTTGATGGGGGCGCCGGTGATGGCGCGCATCGACAATGCCGCGCCACCGCGCGCGTCGCCGTCCATGCGGGTGAGCACGATGCCGGACACACCGAGTGCCTCGTTGAAGGCGCGGGCGGTGTTGACGGCGTCCTGGCCGGTCATGGCATCGACCACCAGCAGGGTTTCGGCCGGGCTCGTCGCGTCCCGCACCGATTTGACCTCGTCCATCAACGCCTGGTCGATGGAAAGGCGTCCGGCGGTGTCGAGGATGACGATATCATAGACTTCACGACGGCCGACATCGAGTGCCCGGCGCGCGATCTCGAGCGGGGTCTGGCCGGCGACGATGGGCAGGCTGGGCACGCCGGCGCGGGTGGCGAGCTGGGCCAACTGGTCCTGGGCCGCGGGGCGTTGCGTATCGAGGCTGGCCAGCAGCACCTTCTTGCGGGCTTTCTGTGCCAGGCGCAGGGCCAGTTTGCCGGCCGTGGTGGTTTTGCCGGAGCCTTGCAGGCCGACCAGGAGGATGGGCACGGGGGCGACGGCGTTGAGGTTGAGCGGCACCGCGCCGGCGCCGCCCAGGGCCTCGACCATGCTGTCATTGACGATTTTGATGACTTGCTGGCCGGGCGTCACGCTGTCCATGACCTCGGCGCCGCTGGCGCGCTCACGCACCCGGGCGATGAAGTCCTTGACCACGGGGAGGGCGACGTCGGCGTCGAGCAGGGCGAGCCGGATTTCGCGCAGCGCCTCGGCCACGTCCTCGGCGTCCAGCGTGCCGCGGCCGCGGAACCGGTCGAAGGTCGAATTCAGCTTGTCCGACAGGCTGTCAAACATCAGCGCGACCCGGACGACATGCAGGCACCCCCAAGGAAACAGGTTTGTCCAAACAAAAACGCGCCGCTGCGCGAACCCTCGCGGAGCGGCGACGTCCCGGCGGGACGAAACAGGGGCGCTGTGTAGGCGGGGGTATGCGAATGGTCAAGGTCCGTGAACTCAGCGAAGTCCGGCACCGGAAGTTTTGTGACACGCGCCTGACCGGCGCGAAGTCCGGCACCGGCCCGCACCCCCACATGCTAATGGGAAGTCCGGCACCGGCCCTCACCCCCACCCGGCCACCCACGAGCGTACACTGCCATTGGTGGCCGGGTGGGGGTGCGGGCCGGTGCCGGACTGCGCGCCGGTCAGGCGCGTCCCACCAAAATTTGCGGGTGGTGCGGCAAGCAAACCGGCGCGCGGTGTTTGTCGCACTTGGTTGCAAAACCGGGGTCCACGGCTCCCTTATTTGGTCACGATTGCCGCCCATTTTTCGAACAGGCCGGTGAACACCTAGGCCGGCCCTCAGATATCAGGGAGCGTGCAATGCATGCGATGAGCACAAACAGGCCGAAAATGGCGGGAAAACTGGCCGCGTTCGCCGCGGCGGCCGCACTGGCGCTGGCGCCGATGGCGGCACAGGCCGAGCATTTCGGCGG
>DAIDIQ010000069.1 GCA_027459285.1 Acetobacteraceae bacterium | reverse complement strand
GTGATGGCCTCGAATGCCTCACCCAGGGCGAGAATATGGGCGTCGTCCCAGCGTGTGCCGATGAAGCTGAGGCCGACCGGCAGGCCGTCCACCAGGCCCATTGGCACGGTGAGGTGGGGGTAGCCGGCGACCGCGGGCAGGGTGGAGGCGGCGGGGATGCCGCCGTTATCGCCGTCGATCAGGTCTATTTTCCAGGCAGGGCCGGTGGTGGGGGCGATGAGGGCGGCGAGGTGGTTTTCGGTGAGGAGTTTGTCGATGCCGTCCGGCCCGGCGAGGTGGGCGGATTCGGCGCGGGCGGTAAGGTAGGCGGGGTCTGTCAGGCCGTTGGTTTGCTCGGCGGCGATGAACAGGTCCTGGCCGAACCAGCGGGTTTCGGCCGGGGTTGCGGCGTTGAAGGCGATGAGATCGGCCAAGGTGCGGCTGGCGACGGATTTGGGCGCGCCGGCGAGGTAATGCGCCATGTCGGGCTTGATTTCGGTTTTCAGCACGATGGCTTCGTCCTGGCCGATTTTGGTGGTGTCGGGCATGGCGACGGGCACCAGGACGGCGCCGGCTTTTTTCAGGCGGTCGAGCGCGGCGGCGTAGAGCGGATCGACCATCGGCAACTGGTTGGGCGGGTAGTGCCAGACGCCGAGGCGCACGCCCTTGAGCGAGGCGGGGGTGAGGGTGGCGAATTGGTGGTTGAGGCTGGGCGCGGCGAGGGTTGCGGGGTCTGCCGCGTCGTGCCCGGCCATGACGGACATGAGCAGCGCGGCATCGGCGACGGTGTGGGCGATGGGGCCGGGGGTATCCTGGCTGTGGGAGATGGGCACGACGCCGGTGCGCGAGACGAGGCCGACCGAGGGCTTGAGGCCGGCCAGACCCTGCATGGCGGAGGGGCAGGTGATGGAGCCATCGGTTTCGGTGCCGAGTGCCGCGGGGGCGAGGCCGGCGGCGACCGCGGCGGCGCTGCCCGAGGAGGAGCCGCAGGCGGTGCGCGAGAGATCGTACGGGTTGCGGGTGAGGCCGCCGACCGCGCTCCAGCCCGAACTTGCATTGCTGGAGCGGTAATTGGCCCATTCGCTGAGATTGGTTTTGCCGAGAATAATGACGCCGGCGGCGCGCAGATGCGCGATGGCGGGGGAATCGTGCCGGAAATTCCTGATGAGCGCCAGGGAGCCGGCGGTGGTGGGCATGGGGTCGGCCGTGTCGATATTATCCTTGACCAGGATGGGAATGCCGAACAGCGGGCCGCGCGCGCCCGTCTCGTGGCGTTCACGGTCTCGCGCCGCGGCATCCTTCAGTGCGTCGGGGTTGATGGCGAGCACGGCGTGCAGGCCGTGCGGGCCACGATCGATCCGGGCGATGCGGGCGAGATAGAAGCGGACGAGTTGGACCGAGGTGAGGCGGCCGCCTTGCAATGCGGCTTGAAGCTCAGGGATGGTGGCGGTGGCGAGATCGAGGCGGGCGGCCTCGGCCGGGCTGGTGAGCCAGACGGCGGCGCCGACAAGGCCGGCGAGCCAGGTGAGACGAGAGGCGAGACCCATGCGCTTGGCTTTCCTTGTCTGGCGGTGTTTGCCCCTCTCATCAGGGTGGGGCGGGAGGAAGGTCAAGCCTGAAAAATGGCTGGCCTTGTGTGGGGGTCAGGCCATGATGCGGGCCTGCATGCGCGGGGCGCAGAAATCGACGAAGGCGCGGACCTTGAGTGGCGCCATGCTGGCGCCGTCGTGCAGCAGGTGCACCGGGACGCCGGGTTGAGGAAATTCGGACAACACGGGGCGGAGATCGCCGGCGCGGATGGCGGGGGTGATGAGGGCGGAATAGACGCGGAGCAGGCCGAGGCCGGCGAGGCCCGCGTCGATCGTGGCCTCGGTGGTGTTGAAGGTGACCCGCGGCCTGACCGGCACGTCCGCCACGCCGGTCGGGGTGACGAAGCGCCAGATTCCCTGTGGGTCGAAAAGCTCGTTGCAGATGCAATCATGCGCATCGAGATCGGTCAGTGATTTTGGCTCGCCCCGCCGGGCGAGATAATCGGGGCTGGCGCAGACGATGCGGTGCATGGTGCCGACGCGGCGCGCGTGGCGGTTGCTGTCAGGCAGGTTGCCGACGCGGATGGCGACATCGATCCGGTCATCGTGCAGATCGACCAGATGGTCGGTGAAGCGGAAATTGACGCGGATATCGACGAATTGGGTGAGGAATTCGGCAATGACGGGCAGCAGGTGCGCGCGGCAGATGAGCGGCGCGCTGATGGTGAGGTCGCCGCGGGGGCTTTGATATTCACCGGCCGCGGCACGCTCGGCCTCCTCCAGCTGTTCGATGACGCTGCGGCACGCGGCGATATATGGGATGCCGGCATCGGTCAGGGTGAGTTTGCGGGTGGTGCGTTGCAGGAGGCGGGTGCGCAGATGCGCCTCGAGCTCGGCGATGCGCCGGCTGACGGTGGTGATGGGCACGTGCAGCTTGCGGGAGGCGGCGGTGAAGCTGCCGGTATCCACGACGGCGAGAAGCGTCGCCATTGCATCGAGCCGATCCATGATTTTTCCATTCCACGGAAAAGTGATTGCAGCGATTAGCAGATTGTGCGGCGGGTGCGCAGCAACAAATTTGCCAGGCGTCGGACCAAGGTGCCGACTGGCCTCAGGCACGGAGCCCGGGGGCGACACACACTGCGTCAACCCACCGATAGGACGGGGATCATGGCTATGTTCGAGAGTTTTCACGGCCGCGGCCTGGTCGCGGCGGCGCTGATTTGCGCGGGGCTTGCCGGTTGTGGGCAAACCGAGGCGACGACGGCGGCAAGCAGCCATGCGAGCGCGTTCGACCTCGCGTTCATCACGAATTTGTACAATCTGGTCGAGACCGACCGGGATTTGCTTGGCAATGAGCTGGCGAGCAAGCCGGATCCGCGCATCGCGGCGTTGGCGAGCGACCTGCTGTCGGAGGCGAACACGGTTTATGCGACGGTGCAGCCGATTGCGGCACAGGACGGAATAATCTGGCCGGACCAGGCGACATTCGAGAGCCGGTCCGATCTGCAGACCCGGCTGGGGTCGGTTTTGACCACGGGATCTTACGATTACGACCAGCAGTTCTTCGAGGATGAAATCGACCTGCACAAGCAGGTGATACAGCGCGCCGAGCAGATGGCGGGCGAACCCAATGGCGACCCGAAATTGCGCGCGATTTCAAAAAAAGCCTTGGCGGTGCTGAAGACCAACCTGAAGCGGTTGCAGGATTTGCAGGGCGAAATGCAGGCGGCGGCGCGCTGAGAGCGGTTCCGGGCGCCCAACCGATGCAGGCGCGCCAATCTGGCGGAATTGAGAGGATGTGAGGCGATGGTTCCATCGGTTCGGAGCACGGCGCTGATTACCGGCGCGTCGGGCGGGATTGGCGCGGTTTATGCCGACAGGCTGGCGCGACGCGGCCATGATCTGCTGCTGGTCGGGCGGGATACCGGGCGGCTGACGCAGGTGGCGCATGCCGCCATGCGGCACGGCGTTGCGGTGGAGACGATGCGCGCCGACCTAGCCGAGAGCGCGGGCATTCAACGCGTGGTGGCGCGGCTGCGGGAGGACGACACGATTGCCTTTTTGGTGAATAATGCCGGGGTGGGCGCGCCGCCTGGGCTGATCAATGCCGATATCGACAGGCTGGAGGCAATGATCATGCTGAATGTGACGGCGGTGACGCGGCTTGCCGCCACGGCGGCAACGCGCTTCGCGGCGGCGGGTCGGGGCGCGATCGTGAATATGTCGTCGGCGCTGGCGGTGCTGCCGGAATTATTCGATGGGGTCTATAGCGGCACCAAGGCCTTCGTGCTCAATCTCTCGCTTTCGATGCATAAGGAATTGGCGGGCAGCAATGTACGGGTGCAGGTGGTTTTGCCTGGCGTTATCCGCACCGGATTTTTGACCAATGCCGGTGCCGATGGCACGGCGTTTCCGGCCGAGATGATGATGGACGCCGAGACGATGGTGGATGCGGCGATGGCCGGGTTCGATGCCGGGGAGGTGGTGACCATTCCCTCCCTGCCGGATATGGCGGATTGGGACGCGTATAACGCGGCGCGACTGACGCTTGGCCCGAACCTGTCACGCCAATACTCCGCTTCCCGTTATGCCCGCGCCGGGAGCGGCGCGGATGGCGGCGACAGATGAGTTGGGCGTGCAATTCCAGGAGAGCATGACGATGGCTGACGATATGCTGCCGCTGCCGGCGTTTGCCGAGCATTATGTGCCGCGCGAGCGGGGCCGGCTCTATGTGCGCGATTTTGCCGGAGCGGGACCGGCCTTTGTCGTGCTGCATGGATTTCCGGATAATCTGCATATCTATGACCCGGTCATTCCGCATCTGGTTGGCGCCGGGCGCCGGGTGGTGGCGCTGGATTTTCTCGGCTTCGGGGCGTCGGATAAGCCGGCCGATTCTTTGTATAGCTTCGAGCAGCAGGTCTGCGAGCTGGAGGCGGTAGCGGATGCGCTGGCGCTGGATAGAATAATTCCCGTGGGCCACGATGCCGGGGTGGCGGCAGCGGTCAATTTCGGGTTGCGGCATCCGGCGCGGACGGAACGGGTGGTCATGATCAATGGCTTTCATGGCGATGCGCCGGGGTTGCGGGTGCCGGAGATCATTACCTTGTTCTCGGAGCGACGCCTGAGCAGCCTGAGTGGACATTTTCTGCGCAGTCCGCAGCAATTCGCGTGGTTGCTGGAATTTCAGCGCGCCGAGTTGGCGGCGGGTCTTTCCGAGGCGCAGAAGGCACGATATTACGATTTTCTCGGCACGATTATCGATGAGAATTTCAGGCAGATGCCGAGCGCGGCCCCGGCTTTTGCCCGTTTGGCCTTTCAGTTTGCCGATGAGGTGGCGGCGAATACGGCCAGGCTGGTGACGCTGCGCCGATCGGACGTGCCGTTCCAACTGATCTGGGGACGGTTCGATCCGTATCTGCACGTGAGCGTTGCCGAATATTACCGCGCCCAGGTGAAAAATGGGACGCTGCGGATGATCGACGCGGGCCACTGGCCGCAGGTCGATGAGCCCGAGCAGGTGGCGCGGGCCATGCTGGACGAGCCATGAGTGACGCGATTCTGTACGACTTATTCCAAGGAGCCTGGTGATGAGCCCGACCTACGACAACAGCCTGAACGCGCCGACACGATTTGTGGAGGTTGAGGGTGCGCGCTATGCCTATCGACGATTCGGCGCCGGCGGCGGACTGCCTCTGCTTCTGCTGCAGCATTTCACGGGGACGTTGGATAATTGGGACCCGGCGCTGACCGAGGCACTTGCCGCGGGGCGCGAGGTCATTCTGTTCGAGAATGCCGGTATCGGCCGGTCATCCGGGATCGTGCCGACGAATGTTGGGCACATGGCCGACCATGCGCTGGCGTTTCTTGCGGGGCTGGGGATTACGACATGCGATGTGTTGGGTTTTTCCCTGGGCGGGATGGTTGCGCAGGAGATGGCGCTGAAGCGCGCCGGGATTTTTCGGCGGATCATCCTGGCGGGCACGGCGCCGCGGGGTGGCGAGGATATCATGCATCTGGAGAAGCCGAGCCTGGCCGTGCATTTCGGTGACCCGAGCCTGCAGGGCTATCAGATTTTGCAGAAATTGTTTTTTACCGCGAGTGCCGCGGGGCAAGCGGCCGGTGCCGCGTTCATCGGCCGGCTGATGCTGCGCCAGCGCGACCGCGAGCCGATTTCGGGCAATGACGTGGCGCAGGCGCAGATGGCGGCGTTTCGTGACTGGGAGCAGGTGAGCGGGGAACGCTTCGCGGCGTTGCGGCAGATCACACAGCCGGTGCTGGTGATGAACGGGGTGCGGGATGAGATGATCGGGGTTGTGAATTCCTATTGGTTGAGCGCGCATTTGCCGAACGCCGTGCTGCTGACCTACCCCGATTCGGGACATGGCGCGTTGTTTCAGTTCCATGCGGAATTCGCGCGGCAGGCGGAGGCGTTTCTCGACTCGCGCAGTGCGAGCGCGGCGTATTGAAGCCGAGGCGATTTCCGCTTCGTTGAATATACGGTGGACGCCGGGACACGACTGGGGCGGCACCGGAAGTCATGAGAGTTTTTTGGTTCTTTTTTGCAAAAAAGAACGTACTTTGTCTGTGCTGTCCCTTTTGTCCGCCTGACCCCGGAGCATCCCATGGCTTTTGTCACAGCCGCCGACGGCACGGAGATTTTTTTCAAGGATTGGGGGCCGAAAGAGGCGCCGGCCATTATGTTTCATCATGGCTGGCCGTTGAACGCGGATGATTGGGATGCCCAGATGATGTTTTTTCTAGGGCAGGGGTATCGTGTCATCGCGCATGATCGGCGGGGCCATGGTCGGTCCGGCCAGACCGACCATGGCAACGAGATGGATATGTATGCCGCGGATGTGGCGGCGTTGACCGACCATCTGGATTTGCGGGGCGCGGTGCATGTTGGCCATTCCACCGGTGGCGGCGAGGTGGCGCGATATGTGGCGCGGGCGACGCCGGGGCGGGTGGCGAAGGCGGTGCTGATTGGCGCGGTGCCGCCCATCATGCTGCGAACCGAGGCCAATCCCGGTGGGTTGCCGATCGAGGTTTTCGACGGGTTCCGAGCCGCGCTGGTCAACAGCCGGGCGGAATTGTTTCTGGATCTGCCGAGCGGTCCGTTTTACGGCTTCAACCGCCCGGAGGCCAGGCGCAGCGAGGCCACCATCCGCAATTGGTGGCGCCAGGGCATGATGGGCGGCGCGAAGGCGCAGCATGACTGCATAAAGGCATTCTCGGAGACCGATTTCACCGCGGATCTGCTGGCGATCACGGTGCCGGTTTTGGTGATGCACGGCGAGGATGACCAGATTGTGCCCTATGCCGATTCCGCGCCGCTTACCGCCAAGCTGCTTCGGCATTGTGTGCTGAAATCCTACCCTGGCTTGCCGCACGGCATGTGCACCACGCATCCGGACATCATCAACGCGGATATTCTGGAGTTCGCGCGGCAATGACGCGCTGAGCGGCGGCGGCTGACCGTAGCTGCCGTTATGGCGGCGCTGCTGGCCGGAGGGTGAGGTAGGCGCCAGCGAGCATGATGAGCATGCCGAGCGCCGAGCGTGGCACGATGGGTTCGTGAAAGGCCAGCAACCCGAGCAGAACGGCGACGATGGGCGAGATGAAGGCATAGGCGCCGGCGCGGGTGGCGCCCCACAGGCGGAGCAGTTCGAGATAGGCGGTGTAGGCGACGATGGAGCCGAACAGCACCAGGAACAGCCAATTGGCCCAGGTGACGCGCGTCCAGCCGAGGGGGGCGGCGAGGCTGGCGCCGGGTTCGAACGCGAGGGCGGCGATAAGCAAAGTGAGGCCGCCGAGCAGCATTGTGGCGCCCGAGAGCGGCGCCGGACCGTATTGGCGCACCAGTGGACGGGAGAGCACGCTGCCGAGCGCGTAGCTGAGCGCGCTGAGGATGATGGCGCCGCCGCCAAGCACCGGCACGCCGGCGCCGCCGCCGTGACCGCCACGGCCGGCGAGGGCGGCGGCGATGGCGGGAAAGAACAGCACGAGCAGGCCCGCCACGCCGACCGCGACGCCGAGCGCACGCGGCCAGGTGAGACGGTCCTGGCGGCAGGAGACGCCGAGCAGCAGCAGGGCGACGGGCATGAAGGCGAGATCGAGCACGGCGGTGAGGCCGGAGGCGACGAACTGCGCGCCCCAGAACAGCAACGAATAGGTGCCGACCATGAGCAGTGCTGTGACGATGAGAAAGCGCGGCAGATGAGCGCGGGCGGGGCGCGGCAGGGCGCCGCGAGTGGCGAGACCGCCGAGCAGCAGCAGGCCCGCGGTGGAAAAGCGGGTGCCGGCGAGCAGCAGCGGCGGAATTTGCCGCAGATCGTATTTCAGCGGCACCCAGGTGGCGCCCCAGAGCAGGCAGACGAGCAGGAACAGGCCGAGGGCGGTGTGGTTCTTGTTCATGGGGGAGGGAAGGAAGGGCGACTTTTTTGTAAAAAAGTCGCGCAAAAAACTTTTATTCCTGGATGGTGTGGCACATGATGGAGTCATAAAAGTTTTTTGGTTCTTTTTTTCAAAAAAGAACGATCTTGCCTTTCATCCTTCCACGAAATCCCTTGTGTATTTCACCGCGTTCTCCGAGCGGCTGGTTTTGCCGCTGGTGGTTTTGACCAGCCAGCCCGGCTCGACAACGCGGATATCGGAGCAGGGCACGCCGACCTCCTCGACCACGGCGCGGTTGATGTCGCGTTGGATGTCGTGGTCGGGGATGGTGGCGCCGTCTCGCTCGGCGACGACGATGAGCAGTTCGGAGCCGGATTTTTCCGAGTAGCGGCCGAAGGCGACGGCGCGGCCGGGTTTGACGCCGGTGACGCGCGAGACCGCGGCCTCGATATCGTGCACGAAGACGTTCTTGCCGTTGATGATGATGATGTCCTTGGTGCGGCCGACGACGAAAACCTCGTTCTGGTCGAGAAATCCGATATCGCCGGTGCGATACCAGCCATCGTGGAAGGCGGCCTCGGTTGCGGCAGGATTGTTGTGATAGCCGGAGAACATATAGTCGGCGCGGATGGCGAGTTCGCCGAGTTCGCGCTCACCGAGGAATTGGCCATCACGCAGCACGCCGACCGTGCAACCGTCGATGGGCTTGCCGTTGGAGAGCAGGGTGAGCGGTGCGGCCCCGGGCGGTGGTGGCAGCACGGGGCCGAGCGTGTTGATGCAGGCAGGGTCAACCGCGAGGCGCCGGACCGGGCGGGCAAGGTCGCTCTGGCTGACGGCGAACACGGTCTCGGCCATGGCGTAGCAGGTTTGCAATGTCTCGGCGGTGATACCCTCGTCGCCGAAGCGCGCCAGAAACGCGTCGAACGCGGCGGCCTTGCAGGGTTCGGAGCAACTGATGAGGGCGATGACGGATTGGAGGGCCCAGGTTTTTTTGCGCGGAATGCGGCGCGCGAGGTGCAGGAAGGCGAAATTAGGCAGCCAGGCATGGGTGCCACCGAAACGCTCGATCGCCTCGAGGAACAGATCGGGTTGCGAAACCCAGACGAACGGGTCCATCGACAGGATCGGCACGCCGAGCCAGACCGGCAGCAGGAAGCTCGAGATCAGCCCCATATCGTGATAGAGCGGCAGCCAGGAGACGATTTTCGCGCTGTCGGGATTTAGCCCCAGCGCGGCGCGATAGGCGGCGAGTTGCCGGGCGATGCTGCCATAGGAAAGCGCGACGCCTTTTTTCATGCCGGTGGTGCCGGAGCTGTGTTGCAGCAGGCCGGTTTTCTCCGAGGTGGGCAGGGTGACGGGCACGGGTGCCGGACCGAGCACCTCGACCGCGCTGATGGGCACGACGGCCGCGCCCGAGCCTTCGGCGCAGGCTTGCATGTCGGCCAGCAGATCATCGGGCACGAGCACGAGCGGCGGGCGGTTGAAGGCGAGCACGGTTTTGTGCTGGTGCCAGTAGAGCGCATGGTCCTGCTTGGGCGAGGGGCAGGGCAGGAAGCTCGGCACGCAGCCGGCGAGCATCGCGCCGAGAAAAGCGCATGGCGCGTCACGGTCCTGGCGGATGGCGAGCATGATGGTGGCGCCGGGCGGGATGGCGTGAGCGGCATAAAGCGCGGCGAATTGCCGGGCGCGGCCGAGCGCCTGGCCGAGGGTGATTTCCACCCAGGTTCCGGCCTCGTGGAACTGGCCGAAAATGCTGGCCGGGCTCGCATGGGCACGGGCCAGGATGGGGGACAGGAAGGCGTTATCGGTGGCGGCGGGCGGGGTTGCGTCCGGCACTTGGGTCAGGCCTTGTTGTTGGCGTGGGTGCGCACGATGCGGGCGAGGACACCGACATTCTCGATATTGTCCATCTCCTCTGTCGTGAATTCAATGCCGAGCTGATCCTGGATTTCCATGATCAGTTCGACCTGCTTGAAGGAATCCCAGCCGAACACGTCCTTGGCGGTTAGCTCGGGGGTGGCGACGATGTCCTTGCGTTCGAACACGCGTTGCAGCATGGCGGTAAGGAAGGTGAAGCTTTCGGCCTCGGTCATGTCGGAGTCCTTGCAGGTTCTGGCAGGTCAGGTGGCACAATCGAGCACGGCGCGGCAGAGTTGCAGCCAAGCCTGGTAACGCTCGCCGTAAACCGCTTGCAGACTGAGTTTTGGCATTGTCCCGGGCAGTGTCGCTAGAATGAGGCCATCATCAGCGCGGTGTGCCACGACCTGGTCCGCACCATCGTGTCCGACGCAGACGAGCGTGGCCGGGCCGATGGCACGCAGCGCGACGTGGAGCCGGGCCACGATTTGTGGCTGCAGAGAGCCGGAGACAGTCTGGTAGAGAAAGAGCTTTTTGCCTTCCTGAATTTCCTTGATGAGCTTTTCCCGCAAGAAAACCGTGCGCTTGCATAGCTTTGGAAAGAGTGTCTCCTCGGATTCGGCACCAAAATTTATGAAGGTATGAGTCCGAAAATAGCGCCGGTCTTCCAGCATATATTCCTTGGCGCGGTTGAGCGAGATCGTCATTGTCTCGGGCGAACCGACATCTGCAAAGCCGGCTTCAAGCATCTCAGCCAGTTCTCGTTCCGTGATGGCGGAAAAGCGAAGAAGGCCGAGCGGCTCGATTCCGCCGACTCTCTGCACGAGACCAAATTCGCAGTTTGCACCAAGGGACTCGAAACGCTTCAGCAGCGCAGCTTCCTGGGCATCCGGGTTGGCATCGGCTGAGAGGGGAAGCGCATCGGCGGCGGTGAGATCCTGTTCGGCCTGAAAATCGTTGTCAGCAAGTTCGGTAACCCGTGCCCCGATTTCGAGACGGGCTTCAAGACCCAATATCCGCCGGTCGGTTGGAGCGATCTTCTTCAGAATATCGAGCCGGGTACGGGCGAGAGGCAGGTCGAGGCGGCGTCGGGCGCAAAGTATCTGATTGACAAGGATATTTCGATTATTTGGGAAGTGAACCAGCGCCTCGGTCATGACGGCTTCGGCTTCATCGAAGCGACCGAGTAGTATCAATTCGCCGGAAGCGCGGGTCCAGGCCGCGAGGTGCGTCGGATCCAGCTCTATTATTTTACGGAAGCAGTCCAGCGCGGCCGCGTGCTGGTTGGCGCGATGCAGGATCTGTGCCCGCTCCTCGATTATGCCGATGTCGTTGGGAAAACGCGTCATTGCCAGGGCGGACCACTTGTCGGCCTGTTTCACACGGCGCATTTGGCGCAAGGCGACACACTGGAGCCGGTAGCCAAGTGGCTCCTCGGGAAGTTGGGCGCACAGAGTCGTGGCCGCGCTTGCCAAAGCAGTCCAATCATTTTCCCGGGCAGCTTGCTCGGCTTTTCGACGCAAGGCCTGGAGCTGCTCTTGCGTCATCGGTTTGGCCTCGGCCACGATATCAGGCGTGGGCCGGGGCTGCGCCGGACGCGATGGCATGCGGGCCAGACCTTGCAGGCGGCGATGCTTGGGGAAGCGCCTAAGGCCCTCTTGCGCTAACGCATGCGCAGCGTCTGCGTCCCGCAAACGATATAGCGCCGAGGCACCAAAAAAATAGCCATCACCGCTTTCTGGTTCGGCATCCCGTAACAGCGCGGCCTGGCTCGCCATCGCTGCCCAATCCTGCTGGGATTTCGCCGCCTCGATTGCCGCGCGAATTTCGGACATGTTCTCGTTCACGCGTGTTACCTCGTCGTCTGTTAGCCGCGACGTGCCGCACGGCGGGGGAGAGCCTGACATGACCATTCTTTGCAGTGCCATAGCGAAGCTGCAAGTAGGAAACGCCGTGAGCCGAATGGCCCGTCGCTTTGCCACCGTGTTGAGGCCGGCGATGGGGCTTGGGATAGCACTGACATTGCTGGGAGCTGGAGCGGCCCCGCTCAGCGCCGAGGCGCCGGCGCCGCGGCGCAAGCCAGGCTGGCAGACGCATTTCGAGGCGACCCTGCGTGAGCAGCATGCGCATCCACCCAGACTGGTGTTTTTGGGCGATTCCATCATCCAGGAGCTACGCAACACAAGCCCGCGCTTTGGCGACATCAACCAGGTTTGGCGGCGCTATTATGCCTGCCGCGGTGCCCTGAATTTGGGGTTTGGCGGCGATACCACCGGCAATGTGCTGTGGCGCCTGCGGCACGGAGAACTCGCTGGCACCGACCCCAGGCTGGTGGTGGTATTGATCGGCACCAATGATCTAAGCCCCCGTTGGGACGCCAGCCCCGCGCAGACGACGACCGGGGTTTGGTCAGTCGTGAAAGCCGTGCATGACGCAGTGCCGCATGCGCATATCCTGCTGCTTGGGCTGTTGCCGCGGCAGAAGCGCAACCGGCTGCGGCGGCAGGTGAACCGGAAACTTTCCCATATGGCCTGGTCGGCACTGGGCGCCCGGTATCGCGATGTCAGCGACGTGCTGGGTCAAGACGGTCAGCCCGACCCCGCCTATTACCGGGAAGCCAGTCTTGACCGGCCATTGCTGCACCCCAACGCGGCGGGCTGGACCCGGATTGCCAGGGCGATCGAACCCGAAATCATCGCAACACTCGGTGGGGGGGCAGAGATCTGCAGGACTGGGGAATAAAATATGGCGCCGTGACAAAGCCGCCATCGTGAAAATTAGGTTCATTTTTTTGAAAGACGTCTCTATTTATTCTTTCCTATTCCAAGGCATCCGCATCGAGATTACGCAGATGCTCGACATATTGTTCGAGCCAATGGATGGTATAATCCCCGGACTGAAACGAGCCATCGGCAAGAATCCGAAGATGCAGCGGGATGGTGGTTTCGATGCCGACGATCGCGAATTCCTCGAGCGCGCGGGACAGGCGGGCGATGGCGGCCTCGCGGGTCGCGGCGTGGACGATCAGTTTGGCGATCATGCTGTCGTAATAAGGCGGCACGACGCAACCCGCGTACAGCGCGGAATCGACCCGCACTCCGATGCCACCCGGGGCGTGATAGGCGGTGACGCGGCCTGGCGTCGGCATGAAGGTTTCCGGGTTTTCCGCGGTGATGCGCACCTCGATGGCGTGGCCGCGGAACTGGATGTCGGCCTGTTCATAGCCGAGCGCCTCGCCGCCGGCGACGCGGATTTGTTCGGCGACGAGATCGATGCCGGTGACCATTTCGGTGACCGGATGCTCGACCTGAAGCCGCGTGTTCATCTCGATGAAGGCAAATTGCCCGTCCTGATACAGGAATTCGAGCGTGCCGACATTGCGGTAGCCGAAGCGGCGAAGGGCCGCGGTGACGGTGGCGCCGAGCGCATCACGCTCAGCGGCGGTTATGGCGGGGGAGCCGGCCTCCTCGAGCAGTTTCTGGTGGCGGCGCTGCAGGCTGCAATCCCGCTCGCCCAGATGCACGACATTGCCGAAGGAATCGCCCAGCACCTGCATTTCGATATGGCGCGGACGATCGAGATATTTCTCCATATAGACGGCATCATTGCCGAAGGCGGCCTTGGCCTCGGCGCGGGCAACACGCCATGCCTCCTCCAGCCCGGCCTCGCTCAGTGCCACTTTCATGCCGCGCCCGCCGCCGCCGGCGGCCGCCTTGATGAGCACCGGGTATTGGATGCGGGCGGCGCAGGCGCGCGCCTCCTCGAGGCTGGCAAGCGCGCCGGCGGAGCCGGGCACGAGGGGCACGCCGAGATCGGCCATGGTGGTCTTGGCGGTGATCTTGTCGCCCATCATCCGGATATGCTCGGGGCTGGGCCCGATGAAGGTCAGGCCATGATCCTCGACCATCTCGGCGAAAATGGCGTTTTCGGACAGAAACCCGTAGCCGGGATGAATGGCGTCCGCCCCGGTGATGGAGGCGGCGGCGATGATCGCGGCCATGTTGAGGTAGGAATCGCGCGGGTTGGGCGGGCCGATGCACACGCTTTCGTCGGCCAGGCGGACATGCATGGCCTCGGCGTCGGCGGTGGAGTGCACCGCGACACAGGCTATGCCGAGCTCGCGGCAGGCGCGCTGGATGCGCAGCGCGATTTCGCCGCGGTTGGCGATGAGGATTTTGTGGATCATCGGCGGCTTATTCGATGATCATCAACGGCTCGCCGAATTCGACCGGCACGCCGGACTGAACCAGAATGCGCTTCACCGTGCCGGCGCGCGGCGCCTTGATCTGGTTGAAGGTTTTCATCGCCTCGATCAGCAGCAGGGTCTGGCCGGCCGAGACCTGCTGGCCGAGCGTGACATAGGGCGGCACGCCAGGCTCGGCCGACAGATAAACCACGCCGACCATGGGGCTGTTGACCGCGCCGGGGTGGCCCGCCTCGTTGCCGGCGGAGGCAGGCGGCATGCCGGGTGGCTCGGGCACGGCCAGCATCGGCTGGGAGGCGGGGGCAGCGGCGATGATGGGGGCGGGCGCGCGGACGACGCGGAGCCGATACTCCTTGTCGCCGATTTCGATCTCGGTGAGGCCGGTTTCGGTCAGTATGCCGGCAAGGGCGCGGATAGCCTCGGCATCGAACGGCACGCTCATGGACACTACAGCTCCCGCAGGGCGGCCGGGCGAGAAGGCGGCCCGGCACCAGAATGAATTACAGCAATAAGCCGGCGATGGCGTGCAGCGCCAGCGCATAGCCGCGCGCGCCGAACCCGCACAGCACGCCGGTGGCGGCGCGTGAGACGAGGGAGTCGCGCCGGAACGCCTCACGCTTATGAATGTTCGACAGGTGAACCTCGATGATCGGGCCAGGATAGGCGAGCAGCGCGTCGAGCAGGGCGACCGAGCTCGTGGTATAGCCGGCCGGGTTGATGATGAGCCCGTGGCTGCGGCCACGCGCCTCCTGCACGAGGGTGACGAGCGCGCCCTCATGGTTGCTCTGATGGCATTCCACCGTAAGGCCCAGGCCACCGGCGGTTCGCGCGCACATCTGGTCGATCTCGGCGAGGGTGGCGTGGCCATAGATTTCCGGCTCGCGCTGGCCGAGCAGGTTGAGGTTGGGCCCGTTGAGGATGACGATCAGCGGCGCGCTCATGGCCGGGGGCGGTTAGCATGGGAAAAGGGCGCGGTCCAATGCCAGCCCGGCCATGCACCGGGCTGGTGCGGGGCGAAAAAATACATGATAGGAAAGCACATGGTTTCGGTGGGTTATCGGCATGGGCCGGGCTGACGCATGAGCGCCTGGGGGCAGCAATGGGCGGGGCTGCGGCGCCGGCTGGACCGGCTGGCCGGCTGCCCGGACGCGGCCGAGGATGCGTTGCAGGCGGCATTCGTGCGGGTCGCGGATTATGGCCGCACCCAGACCATTCGCGCCCCGCATGCCCTGATCGCCCATACCGCCGCCAATCTGGCGCGGGATGCGCGGCGGCGCGGCCAGCGCCAGGGCTGGCAGGCGCTGGATGCGCTTTCGGTGCCGCTGTACGACGAGGCGCCGTTGCAGGATGAGGTGCTGGCCGCGCGCGAGCGGCTGCGCATGGTGCAGGCGGTGCTGGCCCGCATGCCGCCGCGCACCCGCATGGCGTTTCTGCTGCACCGGGTCGAGGGGCTGAAATATCGGGAAATCGCCGAGCGCATGGCGATCAGCCAGAGCGCCGTGGAAAAGCACATCGCGCGTGGCGTGTTTTTGCTGGCTGAGGCCATGCACGCGCTGGACCCCGGCGCATGAGCGCGCGGCATGTGCGGGCGGAAGCGGCGGCTTGGCTCGCGCGGCTGCACGCCGATGACGCGACCGACGCAGACCGTGCCGCCTGCACCGCGTGGCTGGCCGAGGCGCCGGCGCACCGGGCCGCGATGGCCGAGGCGAACGCGATGTGGGACGCAACCGGCGGGCTGGCCGGCCAATGGCGGAAGCCGGACGCCACCGGCGCGCCCCCCTGGCGGCGGCGCGGCGTGCTGGCACTTTCCGGCGCGGCGGCGGCCACCATGGTTCTGGGCGGGGTGGGGCTGAGCCTGCTGCCGCGACAGGCCTATGCCACCGGCATTGGCGAGCAGAAGCAGGTGCGGCTGCCGGACGGCAGCATGCTGTTTCTGGATGCGTGTTCACGCGTGACCTGCGCGTTCAGCCGCCGGCTGCGCGAGGTGGTTTTGCACCGGGGGCGGATTGCGCTGACCGTGGCGCCGGACCCGGGCCGGCCGTTCCTGATTACCGGGCGGCATGTCCGGCTGTTTCCGCTGGGGCGCACGGTGCAGGTGGCCGAACTTGATGGGGCGGTGAGCGTGACCGCGCTCGACGGCGCGGTGGTGACCGATGTGCCGGGCGCCGGCACGCTGACGCTGACGGGCGGCGAGCGATTGACGCAGGCCGGCGGTGCCGCGCCGGTGACCGACCGCCCAGCCCTGGCCACGGTGACCGCGTGGCAGAGCGGCCGGCTGGACTTTGCCAATGAAAGGCTGGCCCAGGCGATTGCCGAGATGAACCGCTATACGCACCGGCGGCTGGTGTTGGGCGCGCCAGATCTCGGCCGGCTGCGCATCAGCGGGTCGTATCGGGCGCACGCGACGGCGGATTTCGCGCACGCGGTGGCGCTGCTGTTCGGGCTGCATGTCAACGAAACACCCACCCACCTGACGCTGAGACGGCAATGATGGCAGCACCCCCCATGCCCGCGCCGGAGTCACAAAAGTTTTTTGGTTCTTTTTTTCAAAAAAGAACAGATCTTTCTCCCCGTTAGCCCGCCCCCATCCCCCCAAAAAAATCCACGACACGGGGTGAGGAAACGCCCCGTCTCGCGCGTCGATCATCACAGGGGTGGCGACAACGCCCCGGCAAAAGCTGACCCAGGGGGAACAATGCAGCGGACAGGGTTTAACCAGCGGTGGCGCGCGCGGCGCGCGGTGTTGATTTGCGCGAGCGCGCTTTCCGGCCTGGCGGTGCTGCCGGCGCGGGCGGCGACCGCGGATGCGGCGGTGACGATCGATATCCCGTCGGCGCCGCTGGCGCAGCAACTGGTGATGTTGCAGCACGAGACGGCGCGAGACGTGCTGTTTTCACCGAGTGCCGTGGGCAGTGTGCGCGGTGCCGCGCTGCACGGCACCATGTCGGCGCGGCAGGCGGCGCTGCGGCTGGTGGCGAACACGCATTTGACCGTGAGCGAAACCGCGAACGGCGCGCTGGTGGTGCGCAACGCCGCGGCGGCGCAAGCCCCGGCCGATCCGCCGGCCGACCCGCCGCCGGCGCGCACCGCCGGCACCAAGACGGCGCCGGCGGCCGAGGAAGTGGTGGTGGTGGGGTCGGCCAACCCGCAAGGCACGCGCAAAATTGCCGCCGGCTATGCCATCACCACGCTGAACGCATCACAAATCCGCAAGGCCATCCCATCGAGCACGGCGGACTTGCTGAAGGTGGTGCCGGGGATTTTCGTCGAGACGACGAGCGGTGTTTCCGGGCCGAATATCGAGGTGCGCGGCTTTCCGACCGCGGGCGATGCGCCGTTCGTGACCTTCCAGCTCGATTCGCTGCCGATATTCCCGGTGCCGACCCTGTCGTTCCTGGATAACTCGACGCAGCTCCGCCTGGACGACACGATACGCTCGGTGGAGGCGACGATCGGCGGCCCGGCCGTGTTGCTGGCCAACGGCCAGCCAGGCGCCACCGTGAACATCATTCAGAAAACCGGTCAGACCGACCCCGGCGGCATCATGCGCGTGACCACGGGCACGGGCAGCCTGTTCCGCATCGATGGCTATTATGGCGGCAAGATCGCGGATGGCTGGTACGCGAGCCTGGGCGGGTTCTGGCGCACCGACCAGGGCGTGCGCGACACACAATTCCCCGCCGACCAGGGCGGGCAGGTGGTGGGCACGCTGGTGCACACGATCGAGGATGGCAAGCTCACCTTCTACGCGCGCTACACGCACGACCAGAACGCGTTCTTCACGCCGATACCGCTGATTTCGAGCGGCAGCGGCGCCAATGTGCAAATTCATCCCTTCCCCGGCTTCAACCCGCTGACCGCGACGTTCCTCGGCAATGCCAACCGGATGGTGACGTTCGATATCGCGCCAGGCGGGCCGGGCGGCAACCCGATCAGCAAAACCGTTGACCTCTCGCAGGGGCGCGGCATCGACAGCAAGGTGATCGGGTTCGATTTCGAGAAGGATTTCGGCCCGTTCCATTTCGATAACCGCATGTCGTATGTCGATGAGGATGCGCCGACGATCGCGCAATTCACCGGCGCCAACCCCGAGACGCTGGGCAGCTTCATCAGCGGCGCGGTGGCGGCGGCAAACGCGGACCCGGCGGCGGTGGCGGCGGCGGGGCTTGCCAGCGGCGGCACGGCGCGGTTCGTGACCAATGGCCGCGTGCTCACCAATCTGAACCAGCAGGTCGAGGAAATCGGCGTGTGGGACGTGGACAAGCATTTGCAGGGCTTCCAGGACGAAGCCAGGCTCTCGCGGGATTTGTTCGACGGCAACACGCTGACGGCGGGGCTGTATTTCGCCGCGTTCTCCTCGCATGACGTATGGTATCTGGGGAATAACCAGCTGATGACGGTGCAGAACAACGCCATTCCCGTGGCGGTGACGCTGAACAACGGCGTCTTGGCCACCAGCGCGGACGGCATCGCATCCCCGGTTTCGTTCGCGTTACAAAACGAATACGACGCCCGCAACGTCGCCGCCTTCATTTCCGACACCTGGCGGATCAATCCGCGCTGGCGCATCGATGCCGGCTTCCGCAACGAGTGGGACAACACCAACGCGACCATCGGCAACATCACGACCGAGAATTTGTCGTCGAACCCGCTGGCGATATACGATAATGGCGCCTCGGTCCTGACCGGCACGTCGCACGGGCTGAATTTCAGCGGCGAGGCAAGCTCGTTCGCGGTGGATACGAACTATCAATTCATGAAGCGGCTGAGCGGATTCGTGGGCTTCAACCACGGCTATGCCCTGCCGACCTTCGATGATCTGCGCAGTGGCGTGACGAACACCACCTATGTCGATCAGGCGCAGGGTGGCTTCAAGACATTCGGGCGGTATTATTCGGCCGACATCACCGGCTTCTACGAACGGTTCCAGGGTCAGCCGACATCGCAGATCCTCCTGAGCGGGCAGCAGGTCACCTTCATCACCAACGCCGAGACCGAGGGCGTGGAACTCGATGGCGCGCTGCGGCCGCTGCCGGGGCTGGAACTGGCGTTTTCCGGCGATTATCAGGCCGGCACCTACACATCGGGCGGGCCGGGCATTCAGAACAACGAGGTGGCGCGGCAGCCGAATTTGCAATTCCGCTTCACGCCGAGCTATGGCATGCCCCTGAGCTTCGGTGATTTCAATGCCTTCGCCACCGTCACCTATGTGGCGCAGCGTTGGGCGGATTTGCAGAACACGCAATCCCTGCCTCAATATACCACGCTGGATGTGGGGGCGAAGCTGACATTGCCGGACGGCATAGAATTGGAGTTCACCGGCACCAATGTCACCAACACCCTGGCGATCACCGAAGGCAATGTCCGGGTGCTGGGCAGCGGCGTTTCACCGGGTGGGGTATTCCTCGGCCGGCCGCTGTTCGGGGCCGATTATCAGTTCAGCGCCGCCTATCGATTCTGATACCAACGGTCATTGCGAATGACCGTTGGAATCAGTCTTTGTCTGGCGCGCCGCCGCCCACCAACCCGGCGCGCAATGCCAACGGTCATGGGTTTTGCAAGCGTCAGCGGCCATGACCGCTGGTATGAGACAGGCTTGGGCGGGGGCGGCATGGCCCCTGCCCGGATGGCTGGCCAAGGCAGATCGATGCAGGCCCCGATCGGGCTCCGGTTGCGGGGTGTGCGCCTTGGCCGTTGGCGAGGGCGCCGGCCCGAACTCTCCCCTCTGGCCGGCGCCCTCGCGCTTTTTGTAATCTACGCGCCGCCGGCCCGGGCACGGCCCGAGGACGCGGCGGCACGTTATGCGGCGGCGGCGGCGGTGCCGACACCGCACGATCGTTTCGGCGCGCTGTACGCACGCGTGGAACAGGCGCGCATATTCCCCGATCAAAAAACATTCGCCGACGCGGTGCCGCTGCGCGACCCGGCGGCTATTCTGCATGACTGGCGGGCCGCGGCGCCGGCGGACGACACCGCGCTGCGCGCCTTCGTGCGCCGCAATTTCCGCCTGCCATCGCCGCCACCCAAGGCCATGGCGGCAAAGCTGCCGCCCCCGCCGATGGCGGTGCATATCGCCGCCCTTTGGCCGCGCCTGGTGCGGCAAAGCCTGAACCCGCCACAAGCCGGGTCCGCGCTGGCGCTGCCCCGCCCCTATGTGGTGCCCGGCGGCCGCTTCACCGAGCTTTATTACTGGGACAGCTATTTCACGATATTGGGCCTGGTGCGTGATGGGCGGGCAGATTTGGCACGCGACATGATTGCCGATTTCATCAGCCTGATCGACCGCTACGGGCATGTGCCGAACGGCAGCCGGACCTATTATCTGAGCCGCTCGCAGCCGCCCTTTCTGTGGGCGATGTTCGACGCGGTGCCGACGCGGAATATGGCCAGGCTGCGGGCACGGCTTGCGGCGCTCGAGCAGGAGCACGCTTTCTGGATGGCGGGACGTGCGCATCTGGCGCCGGGCGAGGCGCGGCTGCATGTGGTGGCGATGCCTGATGGCAGCGTGCTGAACCGCTATTACGATGCGCGCGATACCCCGCGCGACGAAAGCTGGGCCAATGATGTGGCCATTGCCGCGCAAACCACCCGCCCGGCCGCGATCGTGTATCGGGATTTGCGCGCGGGGGCGGAAAGCGGTTGGGATTTCAGCTCCCGCTGGTTGGCGGACGGCAAAACCCTGGCGAGCATCGACACCACCGCCCTGGTCGAGCCGGATTTGAACAGCCTGCTCTACGCCGAGGAACGCACGATCGTGGCACTGTGCCAGCGCCTGGCCGACCCGGCCTGCGCCAAACGCTTCGCCGCCGCGGCCAGGCACCGGGCATCGGCCATGCGCCATTATCTGTGGGACGCGGCTGGCGGGCTGTTCCGTGACCGCGACTGGCAGACGAACCAACTGACCGGAATTGCCAGCGCGGCAACGCTCTATCCGTTATTCACCCATCTTGCCAATAAAGCCGAGGCAGGGCGGATCGCCGCCTATGCGCGCGCGCATCTGCTGGCGCCGGGCGGGCTGCGCACCACCCAGAACCAAACCGGCCAGCAATGGGACGCGCCGAACGGCTGGGCGCCGCTGCAATGGATCGCCTATGTGGGCCTGCGCGACTATGGCGAGGCGGACCTGGCCCGCGCGATCGCCTGCCGCTGGCGCGCGACGGTCGCGGACGCGTATGCCGAAACGGGCAAGCTCGTCGAAAAATACAATGTGGAACAACGCCGGTTCGGTGGCGGTGGGGAATATAGGCTGCAGGACGGCTTCGGCTGGACCAACGGCGTGCAGCGTGCCCTGGCGGGCGTGCGCTGCGGAACGTGAAATGGCGGTCGCGGCGGCTTCCCGCGCGACCGCCATCCGAAAAAGCGCGGCGTCCGGCTGGCCTAACCCGGCCCCAGCATCTCGGCATTCACCAGCCAATGCACGCCGAATTTGTCCGTGACCATGCCAAAGCCGCGCGCCCAGAAGGTGGGGCCGAATGCCATGGTGATTTCCCCACCATCGGCAAGCGCGCCGAACAATGGCGCCGCGGCCGCGACACTGTCGAGGTTGAGGGACACCGCCATGCCATGCCGACCCTGGAACGGCTTGTGCGGCGGGCAATCGGCGCCATACAGCAGCCCGCCATCGGGCAGGTGCAGTTCGGCATGCATGATGCGATCGAGATAGTCGGGCGGCATGTCGGCCGCCTGCGGTGATTGTCGGTGGGTCATGGCCCGCAGCGTGCCACCGAGCGCCCCGGCATAGAACCGCATGGCCTCGGCACAGTCACCGTCGAACGTGAGGTAGGGGATCAGCCTGGTCATGCCACAGCCCTTCGCCATCCACCAAGACAGCATAGACGTGGGCAGGGTCCTTGCCCAGACTTGTCGCGGCCCATGGCACGGCGCCGCATGGCGGGCGGCGGGGACGCGGCGGACGCATTGGCGGCATGAGGCGGACGCGCTTGCGGCCTGGCGACCGCGGGTATAGTTCGATATCGAACAAACTGTCGGAGTGGACGATGGCAAAAATCCTGGTGCTGTATCATTCGGCCTATGGGCATATCGAGGCGATGGCGCATGCCGTGGCCGAAGGGGCCCGCGGCGCGGGGGCGATGGTGGATGTGAAGCGGGTGCCCGAGACGGTGCCGGAGGAAATTGCCCGTGGCGCCCATTTCAAGCTCGACCAGGCGGCGCCGGTGGCGAGCATTGCCGAGCTTGAACAGTATGACGCGATCATCATCGGCTGCGGCACGCGGTTCGGGCGCGTCAATGCGCAGATGGCCTCGTTCCTCGACCAGGCGGGCGGGCTGTGGATGCGCGGGGCGCTGAACGGCAAGGTGGGGTCGGCGTTCACCAGCACGGCAAGCCAGCATGGCGGGCAGGAAGTGACCCTGTTCAGCCTGATCACCAACATGCTGCATTTCGGCATGGTGATCGTCGGCCTGCCTTATTCCTTCCAGGGGCAGTTGCGACTGGACGAAGTCACCGGCGGCAGCCCCTATGGCGCCACGACCATCGCGGCGGGCGATGGCAGCCGGAAGCCCAGCGACAACGAGCTTGACGCGGCTCGCTTCCAGGGCCGGCACGTGGCGACGATCGCCACGAAATTGTTCGGATGACGAAGCGCGTTCTTTTTTGACGGAAAACAACCAGAAAATTTTCGCACGCTGCGGGACGGGCAAAGCCCGTCCCATCAGTCTACGCGCTGTCCTCGCGGGCGCGCGATCGCGGGCAGGCTTGCCCGCCTCGGTGCGGCGGCAGGCGCGCGCGTGTGTCAGCCGCCTGCCTTCACGGCCCGGATGAAAAAAAGGCCGGTCGCGTCCACCGCCAGGCCGCGGCCTTGCCGCGCCCTGTGCGTTGACCTGGCAGCGATCTGATTTCAAACGCCGGAAGTCGTCGCGCTTCGGCCGCTTTATGTGAAAGGCGCAACGTCCACCCTTTCTGCTATCCAGGACACGCCGCGAACAGGTCGCTCTTTGACCGACAAGGCCCGCGCGCTATCAGGGGTCATGATGGATCAGGTGACCGACCATATCGCCGCGCCGCCCGAGGATCTGGTGGCCATGCTGGGGCAGATCGATGCCCGGCTGCGCTGGCTTTCGGCCTGGACCATTCATCACGCCAACCATCTGCGCGAGAACCCGGACGGGCTGAAGGTGGGCGGGCATCAGGCATCGTGCGCGTCGATGACGGCGATCATGGCGGCGCTGTATTTTCATGCGCTGGGGCCGAATGACCGGGTGGCGGTGAAGCCGCACGCGTCTCCGGTGCTGCATGCCATACATTATTTACTCGGCCAGCAGACGCGCGAGCAGTTGGAGCGGTTTCGCGGCTTTGGCGGGGCGCAGAGCTACCCGAGCCGGACCAAGGACAAGATACCGGTCGATTTCTCCACCGGATCGGTCGGGCTTGGCGTGGCGGTGACGGTTTTTGCCAGCCTGGTGCAGGATTACCTGATTGCCCATGGCGCGATGGCGTCTGACCGCGCGGGGCGGATGGTGGCGTTGCTGGGTGACGCCGAGTTGGACGAGGGCAATATCTATGAGGCGCTGATCGAGGCCTATAAGCACGATGTGCGGCGCTGCTGGTGGATTGTCGATTACAACCGGCAATCGCTGGATGCGACGACCGCCGACCGGATGTTCAACCGGTTCGACGATATTTTCCGCACCTGCGGCTGGCGGGTGGTGACGCTGAAACATGGCACGATGCAGCGCGAGGCCTTCCGCAAGCCGGGCGGGGCGGCGATCGCGCGCTGGATCGATGACTGTGGCAATGCCGAGTTCGCGGCGCTGACCTATGAGGGGGGCGCGGCCTGGCGGGCGCGGCTGCTGGCGGATTTGCATGACCCGGACACGCGGGCGCTGATTGCCGCCCACGACGATGAGGCGCTGGCGGCGCTGATGACCAATCTGGGCGGCCATTGCCCGGCGACCCTGGTGCAGGCGTTCGATGCCGCGGCTGACGACCGGCCGACTTTGTTCATTGCCTACACGATCAAGGGTTACGGGCTGCCGCTGGCCGGGCACAAGGACAATCATTCCGGACTGCTGAACGAGGCGCAGATGGATGCGCTGCGCACAAGGCTGAACATTCCGCCAGGCGCGGAATGGGACGCCTGGGCCGGGCTTGGCGCCAATGCCGCGGCCCGGCTGCAAGCTTTTGTCGACGCAAGTGCGGTGGCGCGGGCGCGCGGGTCGGCCGAGGCCCCTGCCCTGCCCATGCCGGCGCTTGCGGTGCCGGACGCGAAGACGCAATCGACCCAGGCGGCGTTCGGGCGAATATTGCTCGATCTTGCGAAATCCGGCGCGCCGATCGCGGATGGAATCGTCACCACCTCGCCGGATGTGACGGTTTCGACCAATCTCGGCGCGTGGGTGAACCAGCGCGGGCTGTTCCGGCGGGCGGAACTGCCGGACGTGTTCGCGCGCGCAAAAATTCCATCGGCCCAGAAATGGGCGGGGCACGCGGCCGGGCAGCATATCGAGTTGGGTATCGCCGAGAGTAATTTGTTTCTGCTGCTGGCGGCGGCGGGGCTGGCGGCGCCGCTGTTCGGCGCGCGGCTGTTGCCGATCGGGACCGTGTACGACCCCTTCATTGCCCGCGGGCTGGATGCGCTGAACTATGCCTGCTACAGCGATGCGCGATTTTTGCTGGTGGCAACCCCGTCCGGCCTGACGCTGGGGCCGGAGGGCGGGGCGCACCAGTCCATCAATACACCGCTGATCGGCATGGGGCAGCCGGGGCTTACCGCGTTCGAGCCGGCCTATGCCGATGAATTGGCGGCATGCCTGGAATTCGCGTTTGCCCACATGCAGGAAAAATCCGGCGGGTCGGTGTATCTGCGCCTGTCCACCCGGCAGATCGAGCAGGCGGCGCGGGCCGACGATGCGTGGCGGGCGGACATGCTGCGCGGTGGCTATTGGCGGGTTGCGCCGGCGCCCGGGGCGCGGGCGGCGATTGCCTATATGGGGGCGATCGCGCCCGAGGCGGAGGCGGCGTTCGTCGCCATGCGCGAGGAAATTCCCGGTCTTGGGCTGCTGGCGGTGACGTCACCCGGGCTGTTGCACCAGGGCTTCATGGCGGCGCGGGCGGCGCGCTGGCGCGGGCGGCCGGCGACACGGAGCCATATCGAGACGCTGCTGGCGCCGCTCGACCGCGATGCCGGGCTGGTGACGGTGCTGGATGGCAGCCCCGCGGCACTTTCGTGGCTGGGCGGGGTGCGCGGCCACCGGGTGAGCCCGCTTGGCGTGGAGAGTTTCGGCCAGACCGGGCAATTGCCTGATCTGTACCGGACCTATCGGCTGGACGCGGATGCGATCATCGAGGCGATGGCGGAGCTTTTGCTCTGAGCCAGCGGGAGCACGGCGCGGATCCGGTCCGACGGCGGCATGTGCTGCTGCATATCGGTCCATACAAAACTGGTTCCACCTTCGTGCAGGAGGGGTTGGACAAAGCCACGGCCGCGTTGCAGACACAGGATGCGTGGCGGCCCCATTTCTGGCGTGGCCCGGACCGTTCAGTCAGCCAATATGAATTGCCAGACCTGATCAGGGCCAGAGATACCAAAACACTCGCGGCGCAGTTCGCGGCAATCGCGGCGCATCCGGCGCGACATGTGATTATTTCCGCGGAGTCGCTTTGTCTGCTGGACGAGTCCTCGCTGCGATTCCTGGCGGGCTTTCTCGGTGATGCCGAGGTGACCATCGTGTTCGTCTGGCGGCCGCTGCCAGAGCTTTTGCGGGCGCATTGGCAGGAAAGGCTGCGGCACGGCGCGGCGGAGGATTTCGGCAGCTTTCTGGCGGACCGGCTGCTTGACCCATGGCGAGACCCGTTGATGAACCCCGCCCTTAGTCTGGCGCCCTATGCCAGCGTGTTCGGGCACGCGGCGATCCGTATCGTCTCGTATCCCGACTGTCTGGCTTGTGGCGGGAATTTACTCGACGCCGTGTTGCGGGCATGCGGGCTCATGCCAGTGCGCGCGACGGAGCGGCGCGTGCACCCATCACCCTCGGTCGCCCTTTCGGAGGTGGCAAGGGCGTTGATGCGTATTGCCCACGCGCATGTGCCTCGGCCGCCCGGACTGCCTCGGTGCATGGTGGACGCGGTCGAGGCGGTGGCCACGAGCGAACCCTGCGCGGGCATCATCAGGCTCGCGGCAAATGAAAGCCGCGATTTCAGGCTCGACCTGGGCATCGAGCCATTCCGGTCCCTGCACGCGGAATTCGGCGCGACCTACCGGGACCGGATGGACGGAACCGCCGGCCTTGATGAAGCGGGCAGCCGCGTGGAGACCTTGACCATGCCAGACCCGGCCTGGTTGCTGCACCCGGACGCGGTGCCAGGCTTGCATGCGCTGTTCAGCGAACTGGCGGGCCTTGAGCGCACGCGCACACGCGCGGAAATGCTCGCGCAGCAGGTGGCGGCATTACAAAGCGCGCTCGATTCGGTGCACCAATCCACCTCATGGCGGCTGACCGCGCCGCTGCGGCGCGCCGCGGTCCGGAAATGGGGCCGGCGTGGCTGAGCCCCTGTACGGCCGCCTGCCGGATTTGCCGCCCGGCGGCGCGGCGCGCGGCCATGCCTACATGATGGACCGCCTGTACCGGGACCTGCTGGGTCGCCCCCCCGATGCTGGCGGCCTTGGCGCCTATGTGGCGGGGCTGCAAGCCGGCAAGACGATCGAGAGCATCATCGCGGAATTCCTCAGTGGCGATGAATTTCGCGGGCGCGGCGTGGCCCCGCCGCCCGATCTTGCCGCTTACGCCGCGGGGCTGCGGGCGCTGGGCGGCGGCGCATGCCCGGTGCCGCCGGCGGCACCGGTGCTGTCAGCGAACGATCCGGTAGCCTATCAATGGTGGATCGAGGCGTTCGAGGCGCCGTTCCGCGCGAGCCTGCGCGGCGCGGCCATCGCGCCCGCGCGCATGGCAACGCTGATCGGCGCGGCGGAGGCAGAGGCGCCGCCGGGCATGATCGGCGCCATCACGGCACAAAGCGTGGCGCATGGCCCGATCCTGTTCGCGGACGGCGCGACAGCCGATCTGGGCGAGGCGGACTGGCTGGTGGTGCTGCCGGCGCCGTGCCTGCTGGCCGATACCAGCTTCGCGGAAATTCTGGCATGCGGGGCGGATGGCGCGGCGCGGCTGATGATTGCCGATGAGGATTGCATCGGCCCGGATGGCACACGCCGCGCCCCGTGGTTCAAATGCGACGCCGACTGGCAGATGACAGCGCGGCCGCGCGGCCATGACGGGTTGCTGGCGCTGCGGCGCGACCTGGTGGAGGCAGTGGGCCTGGCCTGGCTGAGGACGGCGCTTGGCGACGGCGAGGCCTTGCTGCCCCGGCTGGCGCCAATGGTGCCGCCCGCGGCGCGGCGCCATATTCCCCGTGTGCTGACGCACCGGATTGGCGCGGTGGCGCCGGTGCCGGCAAGGCCCGCCGCGCCCGTCAAACCCGGCCCTGGGTCGGCCGGCATGCCGGCGGCCTCGGTGCTGATTCCGACGCGGGAGCGGATGGACCTGCTGGCGCCGTTTATCGAGGATCTGCTGTTTCGGACCTGGCCGGCACCGGCGGAGATCATTGTCATCGACAATGGCAGCCGGGAGCCGTTGAGCCGCGCCTATCTGGACCGGTTGAACCGGCGTGACGCGCGCTGCCGCGTGCTGCCCATGCCAGGGCTGTTCAACTGGGCCGCCGCGAACCAGCACGCCGCCCGGGAGGCAAGCGGCGAGGTGCTGGTTTTTCTGAACAATGACATGCGCGTGCTGGACCCGGGCTGGCTGGCCGCGCTGGTGACCGAGGCGTGCCGGGAAAGCACGGGCATTGCCGGCGCCGCGCTGTTCTATCCGGATGGCCGCGTGCAGCATGCCGGCATGGTGCTGCGCGATGACGGCACGGCGCACCACGTCATGCGGCACGCCCGGGCCGAATGCCGGGATTATGAGGATTTGCTGCGGCACCGGCGCGCGGTGAGCGCGGTGACCGGGGCGTGCATGGCCATTCGCCGCACGGTGCTGTCGGCGGCGGGCGGGCTGGATACCGAGCATTACCGGATTACGTGCAGCGACACGGATTTGTGCCTGCGGGTCGCGGCGCTGGGGCTGGATATCATCTGGACGCCCGAGGCGCGCCTGATGCACCTGGAACTGGCAACGCGCCGCGCCGACCAGGACGCGGAAAAGGCGCTGCGGGCGGCGGCGGAACAGGCGGTGCTTGCGGCCCGCTGGCCCGAAGCCTTGCGCCGCGACCGGTTCTGGAGCCCGAACCTGGCCTATACCGAGGGCCCGCCGGCATTGGCCTGCCCGCCGCGCTGGGACACCCTGGCCTACGGCGGACCATGAGCGAGGCGCTGCTTTTCTTGCGCGAGGAGGATTTGCGCCAGGCGCAGCATATGCTGTTCCTGGCCAATTTCCGACTGAATCAGGCGGCCGAGACCGTGTTGCGCCCCGAGGGCCTGAGCCGGGCACAGTATCGGATACTGTATCTGATCGGGCGCCACCCCGGCCTTGGGGTGGGTGACTTGCAGGCGAGGCTCGGCATTTCCAAGCAGAGCCTGTGGCGGGCCATGCAGCCACTGGCGCAACGGGGGCTGATTGTCTCCGATCAGGGACGGGCAGACAGGCGGGCGCGCAAACTCAGCCTCAGCGAGGTCGGCCTGGCGCTGGAACGGCGTGTTTTCGAGGCTGAGCGAGAGGCCCTGGCGCGGGCGTTCCGGCTGGCCGGCGGAAGCTCGGTCGATGGGTTCCGCCGGGTGCTTCGGCTGTTGGCGGAACTGGCTGAGCCTGGGAAAAACTGAGGCCGCGAGAAATCGAGGCTGGTGCGGGCGGCGGGACTTGAACCCGCACTCCTGATTTCAGGAAGCAGATTTTAAGTCTGCTGCGTCTACCATTCCACCACGCCCGCACGGTGCCGCCTTGCCCCCATAATGCGGAACCGGCGGCAGGGAAACCATGATGGTGTCTAAGCGCGGCGCACCTGCCCGGCGCGCAGTCCGGCACCGGCCCGCACGTGCTTTGTTTGAAGTCCGGCACCAGCCCGCACCCCCACCCGGCCACCCATGGCAGTGTACGCTCGTGGGTGGCCGGGTGGGGGTGCGGGCCGGTGCCGGACTGCGCGCCACTCAAAGACTCACGCCGGACTTCAAGTAGGCATATACCATGCCTCTCTTGACCGCGGGGCAACAGGCTGGAATGAAGAGCGCGCCTTCGGTCCGGTGGCAGAGTGGTGATGCAGCGGACTGCAAATCCGCGAATGCCGGTTCAATTCCGGCCCGGACCTCCAGACATAATCCGGTCGCGCAAGCGCCCGGACACGGATGCGGGCGTGGTGGAACTGGTAGACGCGCCGGACTCAAAATCCGGTTCTGGCAACAGAGTGTCGGTTCGATTCCGACCGCCCGCACCACCGGTAGTGTCTGAGTTTGAGGTCTGGCACCGGCCCGCGTGCTTTGTTTCAAGTCCGGCACCGGCCCGCACCCCCACCCGGCCACCCATGACAGTGTACGCTCGTGGGTGGCCGGGTGGGGGTGCGGGCCGGTGCCGGACGTTCCTTTTCCAACAGCATCACGTCGTTTCGTTGCCCGCCCTTGATTTTGCGCCGGTGTGCCTGTAAGGCGCGCGCTCGCATCGACCACGGGTCGGGCTTGGGTTTGGGAAGGATTTTCGCATGTCTCGCCGCTGCCAGGTCACGGGCAAGGGTGTGCTGACCGGCAATAACGTCAGCCACGCCAACAACAAGACCCGCCGTCGCTTCCTGCCCAATATTCAATCCGCGACCTTGCTGTCCGAAGTGTTGGGGCAGAAGGTCAGCTTGCGCGTTTCCACCCGGGCGCTGCGCACGGTGGAAAGCAAGGGCGGGATCGATGCGTTTTTGCTGAATACCCCGGCCCGCAAGCTGCCGCCCGAGGCGCTGGACCTGAAGCGCCGCATTACCCGCGCCCGCGCCCGGCAGGCCTGACCGGACAGACGCGGCGCGGGGTCAGCCGGCGGCGCCGCTTTCCTGTAATATCGCCCGCACCGCATCGTCCGGCACATCGCGCCGGGTGCAGGCCTGGCCGATTCCCTCCGCCAGCACGAAAGTCAGCCGGCCATCGCGCATCTTCTTGTCGCGGCCGAAGCGGTGCATCAGCGCCGCGGCCGACACACTGGCATCGAGCCCCGCGATGCGCGCCGGCAAACCGACATGGGCCAGATGCGCCTCGATCCGGGCGGGCAGGTCGGGCGGGCACAGGCCGAGGCGGGCCGACAGGCGGAACGCGAGCCCGATGCCGATGGCCACCGCCTCGCCGTGCAGAATGGTGCCGTAGCCCAGCTCGGCTTCGAGCGCGTGGGCGAAGCTGTGACCCAGATTGAGCAGCGCGCGCCCGCCATCGGGGCGTAGCTCAAGCTCGTCATACGCCACCACGGCGGCCTTGAAGGCGACAGCGCGGGCAATGGCCTCACGCAGCTTGTCGGCATCCCCGCCAAGGGCGGCACGCGCATGGGCCTCGCACCAGGTGAAAAAGGCGGCATCGCCGATCAGCGCCGCCTTGACGATCTCGGCATAGCCGGCGCGCATTTCCCGCGCGCCAAGGGTGGTCAGCACATCGGTATCAGCCAGCACCGCGATGGGTTGGTGGAAGGCACCGACGAGGTTCTTGCCGCCCGGCGTGTTCACCCCGGTTTTGCCGCCGACGCTGGAATCGACCTGCGCCAGCAAGGTGGTGGGAATCTGCACGAAGGGCAGCCCACGCAGCGTGGTGGCGGCGGCAAAGCCGGCCAGATCACCCACCACCCCGCCGCCGAAGGCCAGCAGCGCGGTGCCGCGGTCAAGCCCCGCATCGATCAGGCCGTTCACCAGCGCGCCATACTGGGCGAGGGATTTGCTGGCCTCGCCAGGTGGCACCGACAGCTCAACCGCAAGGGTGATGCCGGCTTCCCGCAACCCGTGCCGCAACGCGGCGCCGTGCAAGGCGAGCACGGTCGCATCCGCCACCAACGCCACCCGCCGGTGCGGCAATACCGGCGCCAGCAACCCACCGGCCCGGGTGAGCAGCCTGGCCCCGATGGTGACCGTATAGCCGCGGTCCGCCAGCGCCACCGGGACCTGGCGCGGCGCCTCGTAGGCATCGATCGCATCCAGCACGCGTTCGGTCGTCCTTTCCTGGCTCTGATCGTCGCAATCGACGATCACGTCGCTCTCGGCATAGATCGGGTGCCGCGTTTGCATCAGCGCCGCCAATATCTCGGCCGGATCGCCCTTGGCCAGCAAGGGGCGATGGGTGCGGCCAGCGGTGCGGCGCAACAGCGTGGGCAGATCGCAGCGCAGCCATACCGAAATCGCGCCGGCGGCGCGGACCGCGGCCCGGGTGCGGGCATCCATGAAGGCGCCGCCGCCAGTGGCCAGCACGATCGGCGCGCCTTCCAGCAGGCGGGCAATGACGCGGCGTTCGCCATCGCGAAAGCTCGCCTCGCCATGCTCGGCGAACAGGTCAGTGATGGTGCAGCCGGCGGCACGTTCAATCTCGCGGTCGGAATCGATGAAGGGCAGGCCTAGCCGGGCGGCAAGGCGGCGGCCGATGGCGGTTTTGCCGGCGCCCATCAAGCCCACCAGCACAATACTCGCCGCCGCGGCGCGCCGATCGGTGTTGCGTGTCATTTCCGGCAAAGCTACAGCAATGGGCGCGGGCGAAAAGGCGCCTTCTCGGGCCAGGCGCCGCACTTTCGCACGCGCGCGCTCCGCGTGCCTTTTACCCTGCCCTGCCGGACCGTTGCCGCCATGCGACTTGCCTTTTTGATTGCCGTGCTTGTCGCCGTGCTGGCCGGGCTTGGCGGCTTCGTGATGCTGGGCCTGCATCCGCCGCCGCCGCACAGCCAGACCGTCGATCACAAGCTGGACAGCGCGCATTTCCCCGCCGAGCAATAAGGCGGCGTCCGGGCTTATCGAGTCGTTCCTTGAGATGATGGCGGCTGAGCGTGGCCGCGCCCGCAACACGTTGCTGGCCTATGCGCGGGATTTGCAGGATTACGCCGGCTTCGTCGCGGCGCGCGGGCTGGGTCTGGCCGAGGCATCGGCGGCCACGATCGACGCCTACATGGCAAGCCTTGCGGGCACGCTGTCGCCGCGCAGCCAGGCGCGGCGGCTTTCGGCGCTGCGTCAGTTTCATCGGTTCCTGTTGCGTGACGGCGAGGCGAGCGATGACCCGACCAGCCTGACCGAGGCGCCACGACCCGGCAGGGGCCTGCCGAAGCTTCTGTCCGAGGCGGAGGTGACCGCGCTGATCGAGGCGGCGGGCGCGCGTCCGGGCCTCGCCGGGCTCACGCTGCGGGCGGCGCTGGAAGTGCTGTATGCGACCGGGCTGCGGGTTTCGGAATTGCTGGCGCTGCCCCGTGACGCGCTGGGCGGTGCGCGCGCCATGCTGCTGGTGCGTGGCAAGGGCGGCAAGGAAAGGCTGGTGCCGCTCTCGGCCGCGGCGCGGGACGCCACCGCGGCGATGCTGGCCGCACGCGACGAGGCCGGGCTGCCGCCAAGCCGGTATCTGCTGCCGGGGCGCGACCCGCGCCGGGCACTGACCCGGCAGGCGTTCTTTCTGGCCCTGAAGCGCGCCGCCCTGGAAGCCGGGCTGGCGCCGGAGCGGGTTTCGCCGCACGTGCTGCGCCACTCCTTCGCCAGCCACATGCTGGCGCGCGGCGCTGATTTGCGCAGCCTGCAAATGCTGCTGGGTCACAGCAATATCAGCACCACCGAGATCTACACCCACGTTCAGGCCGACCGCTTGCGCGACGCGGTGGCCGCGCATCATCCGCTGGGCAAGACGGCGGGCAAGCGGGAGACGAATGGCTGACGCTTGGCTTTGCGCCCGATCTATGGCTTAAAACTTGGCCCATGCGCCAGTTCCTGGAATTCGAGAAGCCGGTCGCCGAGCTTGAGAGCAAGATTGGCGAATTGACCGCCATGTCCGAGCCCGGCGGCATCAATATTGCCGACGAGGTCGAAAAGCTTGCCGACAAGGCCGACAAGCAGTTGCGCGCCATCTATGGCAAGCTGACACCGTGGCAGAAAACCCTGGTCGCCCGTCACCCGGACCGGCCCAAGGCACTCAGCTATGTCAGCACGCTGATCACGGATTTCACGCCTCTGGCCGGCGACCGTGCCTATGCCGATGATGCCGCCATCATCGGCGGCATGGGCCGATTCCGCGGTCAGCCGGTGATGGTGCTGGGCACCGAAAAGGGCACCGACACGGATACGCGGATCAAGCATAATTTCGGCTCGGCCCGCCCGGAAGGCTACCGCAAGGCGCGCCGGCTGATCGAGTTGGCCGGGCGATTCGGCCTGCCGATCCTGACTTTCGTCGATACGGCCGGCGCCTTTCCGGGCGTCGAGGCCGAGGCACGCGGCCAGGCCGAGGCGATTGCCCGCGCGATCTCAGCCTGCCTCGATGCGCCGGTGCCGATCATCGCCACCATCATCGGTGAAGGCGGGTCGGGTGGCGCGGTCGCCCTGGCCTGCGCCGACCGGGTGCTGATGCTGGAACACGCGATCTATTCGGTGATCTCGCCGGAAGGCTGCGCCTCGATCCTGTTCCGGGACGCGGGTCAGGCACCAACCGCGGCCGAGGCTTTGCGCATGACCGCCGAGGACCTGCGCCAATTGCACATCATCGACCAGATCGTGCCGGAACCGGTGGGCGGCGCCCAACGCAACCCGGCCGAGACGATCGACGCCGTCGGCGCGGCCATTCAGGACAGCCTGGTGCTGCTGCTTGGCCTGGACACCGCCACCCTGAAGGCGCGGCGGCGACAAAAATTCCTGGA
>DAIDIQ010000065.1 GCA_027459285.1 Acetobacteraceae bacterium | reverse complement strand
TCAGTGCACGCGGTGGGGGGTCATGCCTTGTTCGAGCACGGCGAAGGCGAGGCCGACCAGCCGGTCGGCCGCGTTGGGGAGGCCGGCGGCGTCAGCTTCCTTGGCCAGGCTGAGCAGGCGGTCGGCCAGACTGAGCGGGCTGAACGCATCGGGGTCTGGCAGACGGGGGGCTGGCTTCATGGGTTGGGCCTGGCGGCGAAATGTCAGGGCGCCATACCAGCCGGAGCCAATGAACCAAACGTTAACACGACCCGCGCGGCTTTACGATTTTCGTGCCGGTGCCGGGCTTTTGTTGGCGGGCACTTGCCCCTATGCCGGGCCGCATGAGCGCCAACCCCTATACCGAGTTCCGTGATGCTGTTCTGGCCGTGCTGGCGCGGCTGGTGCCGGGGGTGGAGCCGGCAATGCTGGCGCGGGTCGAGCTTTCGCCCGCGCGGGATGCGGCACATGGCGAGCTCGCGACCAACGCGGCGCTGATCGTGGCGAAGCTGGCGCGGCAGGCGCCGCCGGTGCTGGCCGCACGGTTGGCGACCGAGCTTGCGGCGCTGCCGGGGGTGGCGGCGGCGGCGGCGGCGGGGCCGGGCTTCGTGAATATCACGCTCACGCCCGCATGCTGGCAGCGTGTGTTGGCTGATGTTCTCCGCGCCGGCACGGCATTTGGCGATTCCGCGCTGGGCGGCGGCACGCGGGTGAACGTGGAGTATGTGTCCGCCAACCCGACCGGGCCGCTGCATGTGGGCCATTGCCGCGGCGCGGTGGTGGGAGATGCGCTGGCGGCGTTGCTGGCCAAGGCCGGGTTCGCCGTGACGCGCGAGTTTTATGTCAACGATGCCGGCAACCAGGTTCGCGCGCTCGGCTGGGCGGTCTATTGGCGCTATCTGCAGGCGCTTGGCACGGGGCTGACCGAGGATGAGTTTGCCGCCCAGGTGCCGGGCGGGCTGCAATATCGAGGCGAGTATCTGGTGCCGATTGGCGCGGCGCTGGCGCGGGCGCATGGCGCGGCGCTGGCTGGGCCCGGCTTGAGCGTGGCGGACCCCACGCTGTGGCTCGATATCTGCCGGGACCATGCGGTGGCGGCGCTGCTGGCCGAGATTCGCGCCGATCTGGACCGGCTGGGCGTGCGCCACGACGTGTTCACCTCCGAGCGGGCCATTCTGGCAAGCGGCGCGGCTGATGCCGCGATTGCCACGCTCGACGAAAAGGGCCTGATTTATCAGGGCGTGCTGGAGCCGCCGAAAGGCAAGCTGCCCGATGACTGGGAGGCGCGGGCGCAGACCTTGTTCCGCGCCACCGCGTTCGGCGACGACGTCGACCGGCCGCTTCGCAAATCGGATGGCAGCAACACCTATTTCGCCAATGATATCGGCTACCACGCCGACAAGCTGGGGCGCGGCTTTCAGGTGCTGATCGATGTGCTGGGCGCCGACCATGGCGGCTATGTGTCGCGCATGGCGGCGGCGGTGGCGGCACTTTCCGACCGGCGGGCGGCATTCTCGGTGGTGTTGTGTCAAATCGTGCATGTGGTGAAGGGCGGCCAGCCGGTGCGAATGAGCAAGCGGGCCGGCACCTACGTCACGTTGGCCGATCTGCTGGACGAGGTTGGGCGCGACGCGGTGCGCTTCACCATGCTGACGCGCAAGAACGACGCGCAGATGAGCTTCGACATCGACCAGGCCATCGCGCAGACGCGCGATAACCCGGTTTTTTATGTGCAATACGCGCATGCGCGGTGCCGCAGCGTGTTGCGCGCGGCGGCGGAACTGGGCTTCGGGACCGAACCCGCGGCGCTGGTGGATGCTGAATTCGCCTGGCTCAGCGATGCGGCGGAAATTGCTGTGCTGCGCTGCATGGCCGGCTGGCCAAGGCTGGTCGAGGGCGCGGCCGAGGCGCGGGAGCCGCACCGGGTCGCGTTCTATTTGCAGGAGTTGGCATCGCTGTTTCACGCGCTTTGGAACAAGGGCCGCGACGAGGCGACATTGCGGTTTATTCAGGCGGAACAGCGTGAACCGACTCGGGCGCGTCTGGCATTGGTGGCGGGTATTTCGATCGTGCTCCGGTCTGGCCTCGCGGTGCTGGGCGTGACCCCGGTCGAGGAGATGCGCTGATGCCCGATACAGGTGTGCCCGACCAAAGCCGGCTGGAGATGCCGGAGCCGGAGTATCGGCCCCGGGTGGCGCCGGGCAAGCCGGATCCGTCGATGCGCCGGCTGGCGCTGGGCGCGGTGGGCGTGTGCGCGGTGGTGCTGGGCGGGGTGTGGCTGTTGTCGGTGAAGGGTGGGCCGCATGCCGTGCCGGTCATTCACCCCGAGGCGCGACCGATGCGGATCCGCCCGAAAAACCCCGGCGGCATGCAGGTGGATGGGCTGAATGACGCGCTGCTGAACGGCGGCACCGGGCCCGAGCACGATACGCTGGCGCCACCCCCGGAAACGCCGGAGCCGCAAGCCCTGGCCGCCGCGGAAAGTGCCACATCCCCGCCGGCTGGCCCCGCCGCGCCGGCCCCTGCCGCCGGCGCGTTGCCGGCGCCCCCTGCCGTCACGGCCCCGGCTGTCACGACCCCGACTGTGACGGCCCCGCCAGCCTCGGCCCCGCCAGTCTCGGCCCCGCCGGCGCCGGCCCCCGCTGAAACCGCCCGCGCGCCGCAAGCGGCACCCCAGGCCGCGGCCCCCACGCCGGATGCGGGCACCGGGCGGGTCAGTGTGCAGCTTGCCGCATTGGGCTCGGAAGCGGCGGCAACGACGGAATGGCACCGCCTGCGGCGTCGCCTGCCGGGGCTGCTGGCCGATCGCACGCCCGAGATCACGCGCTTCGCGCATGATGGGCATGTGTTCTGGCGGCTGCGGACCGGGGGCTTTGCCGATATCGCCGCCGCCACCGAATTTTGCGCGCGCGCGAAAGCGGCCGGCGCCGCCTGCGCCATTGCTGATTTCTGAGCGCCGATGGTTCAGGCGGCGATTATCGGGCTGGCGGGGCAGAGGCTGAGTGACGCGGAGCGGGATTTGTTTGCCGCCCTGCCGCCGGCGGGGGTTATTCTGTTCGCCCGCAACATCGATAATCCGGCGCAACTGGCGGCGCTGATGGCCGATCTCGACGCGGCGCTGCCGCCCGGGGCCGCGCGCATGATCGACCAGGAAGGCGGGCGGGTGGCGCGGCTGCGGCCGCCACATTGGCCGGCGCATCCGCCCGCCGCGAGACTCGGCGCGATGCACGCGAAAAACCCCGAAGCCGGGCGGCGCGCCGCGTTTCTCAGCGGCGCGTTGATCGGGCTGGATTGCGCCGAGGCGGGCTTCACGGTCACCACCGCGCCGGTCTTGGATGTGGCCGTGCCGGGCGCGCACGCCATCATCGGCGACCGCGCCTTCAGTGCCAGCCCGCGCGTGGTGGCCGAGCTTGGCGCGGCGTTTGCCGCCGGCTTGTGGGCCGCCGGCGTGCAGCCAATGGCCAAGCACATGCCCGGCCATGGTCGGGCCATGGCCGACAGCCATCTGGCGCTGCCGCGATTGGATGACGTGGCGGCGTCCGACCTGATGCCGTTCCGGGTGAACGCGATGCTGCCCTGGGGCATGACCGCGCATATCGTGTATGCCGCCCGGGACCCGGCCTTGCCCGCCACCTTGTCCCGACCGGTGATCACGGGGGTGATACGCGACGAAATCGGGTTCGACGGGGTGTTGGTGACAGATGATCTGGGCATGCACGCCTTATCCGGCCCGATGGCGGCCCGGGCGCGGGACGCCATTGCCGCGGGGTGCGACCTGGCGCTGCATTGCTCGGGCGAGATCGCGGACTCGGAGGCGGTGCTGCGCGCGGCGGGCGCCGTGAGCCCGGCCACGGCGGCGCGGCTGGATGCCGCCGCGCTTTCCCTGCGCGGGCGCAGGCAGCCATTGGGCCGGGCCGGCATGGCCGAGGAGCGGGCGGCCTTGCTGCGCCAGGCCGGCCTTGGCGATGACTGAGCCGGAAGCCGGCGCGCCCGCGCCCGCCAATGAGCGACTGGCGCTGCGGCTGGACGGCTATGAAGGGCCGCTGGATTTGCTGCTGGAACTGGCGCGCAGCCAGAAGGTCGATCTCGCGCGCATTTCCATCCTGGCGCTGGTCGAGCAATATCTGGCGGTGATCGAGGATGCGCGGCGGGTGCGGCTGGAGCTGGCGGCGGATTGGCTGGTGATGGCGGCGTGGCTGGCCTGGCTGAAATCACGCCTGCTGCTGCCGGCGGCGGAGCGGACCGAGGCGGAGGAGGAAGCCGGCGATTTGCTGGCGCTGCGGCTGGCCGGGCTCGAGCAGATCAGGGCGGCGGCCGCCTGGCTCGGCGCGCGGCCCCGATTGGGCCAGCACGTGTTCGGCCGCGGCATGCCCGAGGACCATACGGCACAGGACAGGTCGCGCCTGGCGGCCGATGTGCCGGGGCTGATCCGCGCCTTTATTGCCGCCAATGCGCGGGGTGCGGCGGCACGGCGCTATACCCCCCGCCCGGTGAAAACCTGGACGCTGGCCGATGCCATGGAAAGGCTGAGCCGGATGCTGCCGGGACTTGCCGGCTGGACCGACCTTGCGCTGTTTTTGCCTTTGCTGCCGGGGCAGGACGCGCTGCCGCGCCGGGCAGCCTATGCCAGCACCTTGTTGGCCGGGCTGGAACTGGCACGCACCGGGCGCGCCAGTTTGCGCCAGGACATGCCGTTCGCGCGGGTGGAAATCGGGCCTGGCTGAGACGGGCTCGGCGCGGGTAGTGTCTCGGTCTGACATAGTAAAGTCCGGCACCGGCGCACCATTGCTTTGACGAGGGATGATACGGTTCGGCCATGGCTGGCAGTCAGGACATAGTGGAGGATCCGCTTAACCAGCAGGTGCTGGTTTACGTGAACGGGGCCCTGTTCCCGCGGGAGCGGGCGATGGTCTCGGTGTTCGATGCCGGGTTCGGCCTGGGCGATGGGGTGTGGGAAGGCATCAGGCTGCACCGCGACCGGTTTTTATTTCTCGATGCGCATCTGGACCGGCTGCTGGCGGGCGCCGCCGCCATCAGGCTGGAGAACGCCCCGGACCGGGCGGCATTGACCGGGGCGCTGCGGCATGTGGTGGCGGCGAATGACATGCGGGACGGGGTGCATTGCCGGATCATGCTGACGCGCGGGCTGAAAGCGACCGTCAACCAGGACCCGCGCAACGCGCTGGGCCGCCCGACGCTGGTGATAACCGCCGAACATAAGCAAAAAAAGCCAGGGCCCGGGCTTGCGCTTGCCACCGTTGCCACGCGCTGCACGCCGGCCGCGATGTTCGATATGCGGCTGAATTCGCACAGCCGGCTGAATTTGATCCGCGCGCTGTTGGAGGCGATCGGGCAGGGCGCGGACGAGGCGCTGATGCTGGACCCGGATGGCTGCGTGGCAAGCTGCAATGCGACCAATTTTTTCTGGCGCGATGGCGGCGTGCTGCGCACGGCGGGGGGCGATTTCTGCTTCAATGGCATTACCCGCGGCCATGTGATCGGGCTTGCGCGCGCGGCCGGCATACCGCTCGAGATCGGCTATTTTCCCCCGCGCTCGGTCGCGGCGGCGACCGAGGCGTTCGTCACCGGCACGCTCGGGGGCATAACCCCGGTTCGACGGATCGATGGCCGGGACCTGCCGGACACGCCGGGCGCGCTGACGCGGGCCCTGCAGGCGGACTATGCGGCGCTGATGGATGCGAACGCGGCATGACCGACCCTGTGCGCATCGCGATGTGGAGCGGGCCGCGCAACATCTCGACCGCGATGATGCGCGCCTTTGCCAGCCGGCCGGATTGCTGGGTGGTCGATGAGCCGTATTACGCGGCGTTTCTGGCCGAAAGCGGCGCCGATCATCCGATGCGGGACGCGGTGCTGGCGGCGCAGCCGACCGACCCGGCAGTGGTGACGCGGCAACTGCTTGGGCCGGTGCCGGGCGGCAAAGCCCTGTTCTATCAAAAGCACATGACCCACCATGTCCGGCCCGAGGCATGCGCGGCGCTGCTGCCCGCCTGCCGGCACGCGTTTTTGTTGCGCGCGCCCGAGGCGGTGCTCGCCTCCTATGCGGCAAAACGCGAGGCGGTGACGCTTGCGGATATCGGCATTGTGCAGCAGGCGGCTTTGTTCGACGCGGTATGCGCCGCCACCGGCAGGCCGCCGCCGGTGATAGACGCGGCGGACGTGCTGGCGGCGCCCGAGCCGGCGTTGCGCGCGTTGTGCGCGGCGCTGGGGCTGGACTTCATGCCGGCCATGCTGCGCTGGCCCGCCGGCCCCCACCCGCGGGACGGGGTCTGGGCGCCCGCCTGGTATGACCAGGTGTGGCGATCGACCGGGTTCGCCGCGCCCAGGCCGGTTCCGGCCTTGCCGCCCGCGCTCGCGGCCATCGCCGATGCGGCGCGGCCGGCCTATGCGCGAATGGCCCGGCATGGCTTGCGGGTTGCCGCATGACCGACATGGGCGGAGAGCAGGCCATGCCAACCGACCCGGCCGGGGTGGACGAGGCCTGGCTGCGTTTGGCCGAGGCCTTGCTGTTCGCCGCCGCCGACCCGGTGCCGACGGCGGCACTGGCCCGGCTGCTGCCTGACGAGGCGGATGCCGACGCCGTGCTGGCGGCGCTTGGCGCACGCTATGCCGGACGGGGCGTTGTGTTGGTGAGCGTGGCCGGTGGCTGGCAGTTTCGCACCGCGCCGGACCTGGCGCCGGCGTTGACGCGGGTGGTGCCGGTGCCGCGCCGGCTGCCACGGGTGGCCATGGAAACGCTGGCGATAATTGCCTGGCGCCAGCCGGTGACGCGGGCCGACATCGAGGCGGCGCGCGGCGCGGCGCTGGCGCAGCAGACGCTGGATTCGCTGCTGGAAGCCAAGCTGATCGAACCGAAGGGCCAGAAGGAGGCACCCGGCCGGCCAACACTGTGGGGCACCACACGCGGGTTCCTGAGCCAATTCGGGCTCAATTCGCTGCGCGACCTGCCGGCCGAGCAGGAATTGCTGGTGCCCCAGGAACCGCGGGACGGCTGACATGCCGGCAGGCTTGCCGGCGTATGGCGCGGCTGGCATGGCTTGGCCATGAGCGAAACGGCGCGGCTGATCGACATCGATGACCTGCGGGCGCCGGTTCTGACCCGGATGCAGCAACTGGCGCTGACCGCGACCGCGCGCCGGCCGGTGACGCTGACCCGGGACGCGGTGCTGAGCGCGGCGCGGGCGGCGACCGGCCTCTCGGATTTTGGCGCGGCGACGTTTCTGCCGAGGCTCGATTGCTGGATGCAATCGGTGGCGGAGGACGAGAACCTGTCGTCATTCGGGCGCACCAATGTGTGGCAGATGGCGGTGCGCAGCGCCGTGAACCGGCTGCGGCTGGAGGATTTCATTCGCCGGCATCCGGAAATCGAAGACATGCCGATCGAGCGGCCGATCATTGTCGCCGGCACGCCGCGATCCGGCACCACCTTCCTGCTGGAATTGCTGGGCGCGGACGCGCGCTTTCGCAGCCTGCGCTGGTGGGAGGCGCTGACGCCGATACCGGGGCCGCACGACGCGCCGACCGAGACCGACCCGAACCCGCGCCGCACGCGGGCGGCGGCGAATTGGCGCGCGATCGAGACGCTGCTGCCGTACCAAACCCTGATGCATTCCTTCTCGGCCGATCATATCGCCGAGGATATCGACCTGCATGTGCTGGATTTTTCCAGTTATATGCTGGAATGGCAGGCTTATGTGCCGCGCTGGCGGGATTATTACCTGGCCGAGGATCAGCGCCCGGTCTATCGCTATGCCAGGCGCGCGATGCAGGCGTTGAGCTTTATCCGCGGGCCGGGCCGCTGGCTGCTGAAATGCCCGCAGCACATGGAACAATTGGCGGTGCTACGCGACGTATTTCCCGACGCGACCTTCGTGATCTGCCATCGTGACCCGGTGGCATCGTTGCGTTCGGCGATGGTGATGGGGCTGTATTCGGCGCGGGTGTTCCGAAAGCGGGTGGATCCGGCGGAGCCGCTGGGGTGGTGGCCGGCGCGCTATCGGCAGATGCTGGCGGCCTGTGTGCGCGACCGCGACAGCCTGCCGGCGGCGCAGACGCTGGATGTGATGTTTCATGACCTGACCGGCGACACGGACGCGGTTCTGCGGGAAATTTATCGGCTGGCGGATTTGCCGGTGACTGACGCGCAGGTGCGGGCGATGCGGGAATCCTCGGCGGAACATCAGCGCAAGAAGACGGAAAAGCTGGTGTATCGGCTGGAACGGGATTTCGGCGTGAGCGCGCAGGCGCTGCGGGCACCGTTTGCGTTTTATTTCGAGCGCTTCGCGGTGCGGCCGGAGGTCTAGTGGCGGGCACCGGCCCGCTCCCCCGCGTGCTTATGAAAAGTCCGGCACCGGCCCGCACCCCCACCCGGCCACCCACGAGCGTACACTGCCATGGGTGGCCGGGTGGGGGTGCGGGCGGTGCCGGACTTCAAACCTGTCCTCTAGCACCGCCCGGTTCCGCGCGGCCTGTTGTCGCGGGCGGGGAAAGTCAATACGCAGGGGCAAACTGGCGTCGGGCTGAGGCGCCATGCCAAGGGGGAACGCGGCACTGCATGCTCCGCTGATCAATGAGGCTCCGCCGGGGCCGCGGCGCTTTGCGGCGTATCGACGGCTGTCCTGGTCGTTGGTGGCGGTGTTGGCCGCCATTGCCGTGGGGGCCGCGATTGCCACGCATCTGGCCATGGCCGCGCATGTGGCCGGGCTGATCCGGCGCGCGGCGTGGCTGTTGCCGTTGCTGGTGGCGTGGCACCTCGGCCAGCTTTTTCTGGCGGCCCTGGGCTGGCGGTGCCTGCTGGCGGCGCCGCCGACCGGGATTGGCGGCTTCTGGCGGCTGCGGATCGTGCGCGAGGGCATCGATTCGCTGCTGCCGGTGGCGCAGGTGGGTGGCGAACTGGTGGGCAGCCGCCTGCTGGCGCGGCGCGGCATGACGCTGGGTGGCGCGGGCGCCAGCGTGATCGTGGACGTGAGCCTGGAAGTGTCGACGCAACTGGTGTTTTTGCTGTCGGGGCTGGCGTGCCTGGGCTTGATGAACGGGCATGCGGATGGCGCCGCCTCGATGAAGCTGGTGCTGGCGGTGGCGGTGGGCGCCGTGGGCATTGGGCTTGCGCAGGCGGGCGGTGGGCTGCGCGCGCTGGAAGCGCTTTCCGACAAGATCGTGCGACGCTGGCCGGCGCTCGGTGATGTTTCGCTGCTCGGCCTGCACGAGGCGGCGCGGGTGATTTATGGCCGCCATATCGGCGTGGTGCTGAGCCTGATATGGCATGGTCTGGCCTGGCTGTTGGGCACGATGGAAACCTTCATTGTGCTGCGCGCGATGGGCCTTGGCGTGACCCCGGCGCAGGCCTTTGTGATCGAAAGCCTGGGCATGGCGGCACGCAGCGCCGGGTTTGCCATACCGGCGGCGCTGGGCGCGCAGGAGGGCGGGTTTGTGCTGGCCGCCGCCGCGGTGGGGGTTGCGGCGCCGGCGGCGCTGGCGCTTTCGCTGACCAAGCGGCTGCGCGAGATTGCCGGCGGGCTGATCGGGCTGACGCTGTGGCGGCTGGAGGCGGCACGCGGCCAGGTGGCGATTGCCGCGCCGTTGCCGCAGACCGGGCCGGGATAACGGAAAGGGGACGGGCGGAACGTGCAGCCGGTTGCTTTGGTGCTGGACAGTATCAGCGGTCTGGGTTTGGCGGTGCTGGCCGCGAGCACGCTGAGCGTGCTGCGCTTTGCGCGGCGGCTGGCCGAGCCGTGCAAGCCGGCGCCGGCGATGAGCGTGCTGCGGCCGCTGTGCGGTGCCGAGCCGGGGCTGGAGGCTGCCCTGGCCTCGACCCTTGGCCAGATGCGGCCGGGGCAGCAGGCGGTGTTTGGCGTGCAAAGCCCGACCGACCCCGCCATTGCCGTGGTGCGGCGGTTGCAGGCGCGCTTCGCCGAGATCGACACGACATTGGTGATCGACCCCACGCCGCACGGCAGCAACCGCAAAATCGCCAACCTGATCAATATGCTACCGCACGCGCGGCACGATATTCTGGTGTTCTGCGATAGTGATCTGCATGTGCCGGCGGATTATCTGGCGCGCCTGGCCGAGGCGCTGGCGGCGCCGGATGTGGGGCTGGTGACCACGATCTGCCTTGGCCTGCCAAGCGTGCCGGGGCTGGTGGCAAGGCTCGGGGCAACCGGCATCAGCCATTGTTTCTCGCCGGCGGCGGTGATGGCGCGGGGGTTGGGACGACAGGATTGCCTGGGCACGACCATGGCCCTGAGGCGCGCGACGCTGGACGCGGCGGGCGGGCTGCACGCGCTGCGCAACCACCTGGCCGACGATAATGTGCTGGGCCAGTTGGTGTGCGGGCTGGGGCTGCGGGTGGGGCTGGCCCGCACGGTGCCGCTGACCGGGGTTGCCGAGGCGCGCCTGGCTGATTTGTGGCGGCACGAAATGCGGTGGGCGCGGACCATTCGGGCGCTGGAACCCTGTGCCTATGCCGGCACGTTCGTTTTGTATCCGCTGGTTTGGGCGATGCTGGCGGTGGCGGTGGCGCCGGGATGGGCGAGCCTTGGGTTTTTCGCGCTCGCCTGGGGCGCGCGGGCATTGGCGGCTGGCCTGGTTTCACGCGTGCTGGCGGGTGCGCGCGCGCCCGCCGTGCCGGTGGCGCTGCTGCCGGCGCGGGACCTGATGTCGTGGCTGGAGGTGGGGTGGGCATTCGTGGGGTCGCGCGTGGTGTGGCGCGGGCGGGTGCTGCACGCGGATGCCGGGGTGCCGGAAGTGCCGGCGGTCAGCGGCTGAGGCGGGCGCGAAGGCGCGTGCGCGACGCCTGGCGCATGGGGGGCGGTCGTGCCGGGGGCCTGTCAGGCCGCAGGCTTGGCGCGGGCGGGCATTTCGATATCGATTTCCAGGGTTGAGACGCCGCCCTGACTGTCGAGCTTGACCTGGACTTTTTCGGGATCGATGGCGACGTGCTTTTTGATCACGGCCAGGATTTCGTCTTTCAACAGATTGGTGAGCCCCGGGCGCCCGTTGGTCGCGCGTTCGTGGGCGAGCAGGATTTGCAGGCGTTCGCGCGCGACCGGGGCGCTGGGCTTGCGTTGCAGAAAGCCGAGCAGGTTCATGCGACCCTCCGTCCGAACAGGCGGCCGATGAGGGATTTTTTTTCGGTGGGCACGGTGACGTCGATGGTTTCGCCACGCAGGCGGCGGGCGGCCTCGAGATAGGCGCGGGCGGGCAGGCTGGAGGGGGCGCTGAGCGTGACCGGGGCGCCGAGATTGGAGGCTTTCAGCACCTCCTCACTGTCCGGGATGACGCCGATGAGCGGGATGGCGAGGATTTCGAGAATGTCCTCGACCTTCATCATGTCGCCGCGCTCGGCGCGGGCGGGGTCATAGCGGGTGACGAGCAGGTGCTTTTCCATTTTCTCGCCGCGCTCGGCGCGCAGCGTTTTCGAATCGAGCAGGCCCACGATGCGGTCGGAATCGCGCACCGACGAGACTTCGGGGTTGGTGACGACCAGGGCGCGGTCGGCGAAGCGCATGGCGAGGCCCGCGCCCTTCTCGATGCCGGCGGGGCTGTCGCAGACGATCCAGTCGAATTTTTCGCGCAACTCGTCGATCACGCGGGCAACACCATCCTCGGTCAGCGCGTCCTTGTCACGGGTTTGGCTGGCGGCGAGCAGGCTGAGGGTTTCGACCCGCTTGTCCCGGATCAACGCCTGGGCGAGCTTTGCCTCGCCCTGCACGACGTTCACGAGGTCGAACACGACGCGGCGTTCGGCGCCGAGCACGAGATCGAGATTGCGCAGGCCGACATCGAAATCGATGACGACGGTGCTTTGCCCGGCCTGGGCGAGAGCGACACCCAGGGCCGCGGTGGACGTTGTTTTGCCGACGCCGCCCTTGCCCGATGTGACGACCAGAACCGTTGCCATGCGAAACCCCTTGCGCGAGCGGCGAGACCTGCATGTTTAGCCGCATCGTGTCGAGTCGGAGAGGGGAGAATCGCATCGCCCGTGAGCGCCGCTTGGCCGATGGGCGCGGCGGGGCCAGTATTGCGGCGTGACCCAGACCTATCTGACCCACCTGAACCCCGAACAACGCGCGGCGGTGGAGACGCTGGACGGACCGCTGCTGGTGCTGGCGGGAGCGGGCACCGGCAAGACGCGGGTGCTGACCACGCGGTTCGCGCATATTCTGCTGTCCGGCCGGGCCTTTCCCTCGCAGGTGCTGGCGGTGACCTTCACCAACAAGGCGGCGCGCGAGATGCGCGAGCGGGTGGCGGCGATGATGGGACAACCGGCCGAAGGGCTGTGGCTCGGCACGTTTCACGCGCTGGCGGCGCGGATGCTGCGACGGCACGCGGATTTGGTGGGGTTGACGCCGAGCTTTACGATTCTGGACGCGGACGACCAGTTGCGGCTGTTGAAGCAGGTGATGGACGCGGCGCGGGTGGACATGAAGCGCTGGCCGCCGCAGGGGCTGATGGGCATTATCCAGCGCTGGAAGGACCGCGGCCTGACGCCGGCGCGGCTGAGCGCCGCGGATGCGACGGATTTTGCCAATGGCCGGGCGGAGGCGCTGTATGCCGCCTATCAGGACCGGCTGCGCGCGCTGAACGCGGCGGATTTCGGCGATTTGCTGCTGCATGTGACCGAGATTTTGCGCGCCGAGCCGGCGATTCTGGCGGAGTATCAACGGCGCTTCCGGTTCATTCTGGTGGACGAATACCAGGATACCAACGTGGTGCAGTATTTGTGGCTGCGGCTGCTGGCGCAGGCGCACCGCAACATCTGCTGCGTGGGCGATGATGACCAATCGATCTATTCATGGCGGGGCGCGGAGGTGGAGAATATTCTGCGCTTCGAGACCGACTTTCCCGGAGCCAGGATTGTTCGGCTGGAGCGGAATTACCGCAGCACGCCGCCGATTCTGAACGCGGCCTCCGGCCTGATCGCGCATAATGAGGGGCGGTTGGGCAAGACCTTGCGCAGCGGCCGGGCGGAGGGCGGTGGCGAGAAGGTGCGCGTGCTTTCGGTTTGGGATTCGGATGAGGAAGCGCGGCTGGTTGGGCAGACGATAGAGGGGTTGCGGCGGGAGGGCGAGAGCCTGGGCGAGATGGCGGTGCTGGTGCGGGCGGGGTTTCAGACCCGCGCGTTCGAGGAACGGCTGATCGTGCTCGGCATACCATACCGGGTGGTGGGGGGACTGCGGTTTTACGAGCGGGCGGAAATTCGGGACGCGGTCGCGTATTTCCGGATCGTGCAGCAGCCGGCGGATGATTTGGCGTTCGAGCGGATTGTGAATGTGCCGCGGCGGGGCATTGGCGAGACCAGCCTGCGCGCGCTGCACGAGGCGGCGCGGCGGGATGGCGTGCCGCTGAGTGTGGCGGCGGCGAGCCGGGAAAACGGCTTGCGCGGCAAGGCGCGGGAGGCGTTGGCGGACTTGACCCGCGCCATCGGCCAGTGGCGGGAGATGAACGAGCGCGAGGGGCATGTGGTGATGGCGGCAACCCTGCTGGAGGAAAGCGGCTATACCGCGATGTGGCAGGCCGACAAATCGCCCGAGGCGCCGGGGCGGCTCGAGAATTTGAAGGAAGTGCTGCGGGCGATGGCGGAGTTCGAGAGCCTGGGCGGGTTTCTCGATCATGTGAGCCTGGTGATGGAGAATGACGAGACGGCGGAGGGGGCCAGGGTTTCGTTGATGACGCTGCATGGAGCGAAGGGGCTGGAGTTCGATACGGTGTTTTTGCCGGGTTGGGAGGAAGGCGTGTTTCCGAACCAGCGGGCGCTGGATGAGCAAGGGGCGAAAGGGCTGGAGGAGGAGCGCCGGCTGGCCTATGTGGGGCTGACGCGGGCGCGCAAGCGGGCGATAATCTCGCACGCCGCAAACCGGCGGATTTACGCGAATTGGCAAGCGAGCCTGCCGAGCCGGTTTTTGGAGGAATTGCCGGAGGCGGAAATTGCCCGCGAAGGCAGTGCCGCGATGGCGCGTGACCGGCGGGCGATGCTGCCGCCGACATCCTTTCCGGTGATGGCGCGGCCGCGGGTGACCGAGGTGTGGGCGCAGCCGGCACGGCCGGCGCGGACGAGCCCGATTGCGGTGGGGGCGCGGGTTTTTCATCAGAA
>DAIDIQ010000049.1 GCA_027459285.1 Acetobacteraceae bacterium | reverse complement strand
TTTGAGGATCTGGCGCTGGGCGGCCGGGAACTGGGCGGGCTGACGCTGCGGGTGACGCGGCTGGCGGCGATTTTGCCGATGCGGCTGGTGCTGGGCATGGACGTGCTGCGCGGGCGGCAGCTTTGGATTGATTACCCGGGCCAGCGGCTGAGGCTGACCTGAGGCGGTGGGGCGGCGACAAGGCCCGCGTCAGCGCCGCCGGCGCGGGAACGTCGCTTGTGTGGTGGCGAGGGGTGTGAGCGGTTAGAACCGATACCGCAAGCCGCCATAGGCGCTGACTGGCTGGCCGGGATCGGCGGTGCGGGTGCTGGTGACGCCGCCGGGCACCATGCGGAAGGGCACCGCGTCGGTTGGGCCGAAGGTGCCGTAATTGGCGTAGCGCTGGTCGAAAATATTATCGACCAGGGCGAACAGCGTCAGCCGGTCGGTGACCCGGTATTGGGTGTTGACATTCACCACCACATAGCCGCCGAGCGGCTTTTGCAGATTGGCCTCGTCGCCATAGAAATATTGGCTGGATTGCAGATCGGCGTCGGTGCCGATGGTCCAGGCATTGGTGAGTTTATAGCTGGCGACGATGGTGCCGCGATGCTGGGGGATGCCGGGCAGCTGGTCGCCGGGGCGGACCTGGATATTGCCGTTCGCGTCCGCCCCGGGATTTTCCTGGGAGCCGAGCAGCAGGGAAGATTGGAACGTGGCATCGGTGTAGGCGTAACCGAGGGCGAGGTGCAGGCGCCCTGTGTCGAAATCGAGCGCGGCCTCGACACCCTGGCGCAAGGTGCGGCCGGCGTTGGTGTAATAGGCGAGGTTGGGGTTGTTGAGGGCGGATTCGAAGATGAGGTCATCGGTATCCGCGGTGTGGTAATAATCGACGCTCCAGTGCAGGTGGCCGCCGAATTGCGGGGGCAGCGTGCCGCGGGCGCCCACCTCGACGGTGCGGGCGATGACCTGCTTGAGGTTCGGGTCGCCGATGAAGAAATTCAGCAGTGAGCACGGGTTGTTGGCGTTGCTGCAGGAAAGCTCGGTGGGGGTTGGGGCGCGGTTGGCCTCGGCGTAATTCACGAACAGGGTGGTGCTTGGCAGCACGTGCCAGGCGAGCCCGGCATCCGGGTTGAAGCGGTTATAGACGTGGTTGCCGTTGAGCGCGGTGCCGATTTCATCGTGCAGGTCGATCTGGGCGGCGTTGAAGCGGCCGGCGAGGGTGAGATCGAGGCTGGGCAGAACGGTCAGCGTATCGGTGAAGAACAGGCCGAAATAGCGGGTGACGGTGCCGAGTTTCACCGGCGTCACGCCTTCGGAGGGTTGCACCTGGATATAGTCGGGGGGGCCGACGAAAAGCTGGGTGCCGTTGCTGGTGAAGCCGCCGATCGTGGTATCGGCGTTGAAGGTGGAATTGGACCCATCGAAGCTGCCGCCGATGACGAAGTGGTTGGGGCGGGAAAAGACGGGCGCGGCTTCGGTGAGTTGCAGCGAGGCGCCGTAACTTTTCGCGTCCAGCCCCTCGAGCACCAGGGCCGAATAGGGGCCGCCATGCAGGAAATCCGGCACGATGGCGCCGCCGAAGGTGGTGACCGGCGTGCCATCACCATTGCAGAGCGCGCCGGTGCCGTTGTCGCAGGGTTCGGCATCGACGGTGGCGCCGTTGCTGACACGCTGGGTCAGGTTATCGAAATAGGCGACGGCCTGCAGCGCGGTGGCGGCGTTCAGGCGCGTGGTGCCGCGCAGCCTTGCCGAGACATATTCGTTCGTCACGGTATTCGGGCCGGAGAATATGCCGGATGGAGCGACATCGAGTTCCTGCACCGGGGACGCGCCGGGATTGCCGAGCTTGTTATCGGCCGCGGTGATGGACAAATGCAGTTCCGATACCGCGTCGCGCCAGCCGAGATCTGTGTAGAGCCGGTACAGGGCGGCCTGCTGGGTCTGGCGCCAGCCGCCGTCATTGGCGGTATCGGCGGCCGCGTAAAAGCCCAGATGGTCATTATGCGTGGCGTATTCGATGCTGCCGGCGCCGCGGTCATATGACCCGCCATAGGCGGTGATATCGCCCCCCTCGGCGGAGAATGCGTCCTTCAGGCGCACATCGATGGCGCCGCCGAGCGCGTTCAGCCCGAATATCGGGTTGGTGGCCTGGACCGCGACGGATTTGATGGCTTCCGGGGCGATCAGGTCCCAGTTCACGGTGTCTCCGAACGGGTCGTTGAAGCGGGTGCCATCGACATAGACCGCGAGGCCCTGGGCGGTGCCGGCGACCGGAGAGGCGATGAAGCCGTGGTAGAGAATATCTGGCTGGAAGGTGCTGCCGGAGGTCTCGTTCACGGTGGCGCCGGGAATATTGGCCAGCAATTCCCCGGTCAGATCCGGCACCAGGGTGCGGTCGATATCGGCCGCGGTGAGGGTATCGACCTGGGTCGGCACGATGGCGGCGGGCACATCGGCCCCGGGGACCGGGCTTGGCGCGATGACGGTGATGCGGGAGAGAGCCTGCGCGAACGCGGGCAAGGGCAGGGTGACCAGGCCGGCGAGCAGGGCGCGGCGGGCGGAAAGCATGGGCATGATGCGGTGACGATCCTGGAAGCTGACGACAGGCTGAACGCAGGCTGACGCTTAGCTGACCGTTCTGGATCGAAACAGCACGAAATTTTTACGAAACCATGATGATTCCGCGACAGCGGGCGCGGCCGGGTGTCAGCCGTCTGACATAGTGCCGCCTGACATAGTATAGCATTTGCCGGCCATGATAGGGCTGCCGCATCATGGATCAGGCAAGCAGGATCGAACACGCCAGGGCGCATGATTTTCTGGGCAGTGGCCATGCCGAGAACGAGCGCCGTACCTGGGCGGTGATTGTGTTGTGCAGCGCGATGATGGTGGCCGAGATCATCGGCGGCACGGTGTTCGGGTCGATTGCGCTGGTGGCGGACGGGCTGCACATGAGCACGCATGCCGGCGCGTTGCTGCTGGCGGCGCTGGCCTATCGGTTTGCCCGGCGGCATGCGGGCGACCCGCGCTTTTCGTTCGGCACGGGTAAGTTCGGTGATCTGGCGGGGTTCAGCAGCGCGATGGTGCTGGGCATGATTGCGCTGTTGATTGGCTATGAGGCGGTGCGGCGGTTTTTTGCCCCGGTGCCGATTCATTTCAGTGAGGCGATTCCGATTGCCTGCCTGGGGCTGGCGGTGAACCTGGCGAGCGCCTGGCTGTTGGGCGCGGGCGAGCATGGGCACGGGCATGGGCACGGCCATGCCCACGACGATCACCACGAGCATGAGCATGATCATGACCACGAGCATGACCATGATCATGACCACCATCATGATCATGCGCATCATCTGGTCGGGCGGGACAATAATATGCGTGCCGCGCTGGTGCATGTGATGGCGGATGCGGCGGTATCGGTGATGGTGATTGTGGGGTTGTTGCTGGCGCGTTGGTTTGGCCTGATGTGGATGGACCCGTTGGCTGGTCTGGTCGGCGCGATTGTGATTGCCAGTTGGGCGGTGACGCTGATCCGCGATACCGGGGCGATTCTGCTGGACATGACGCCGGCCGGCGGGGTTGCGGAGCGCATGCGTGCCGCGATCGAGCAGGATGGGGATGAGTTGGCTGATTTGCATGTCTGGCGGCTTGGGCCTGGGCATCTGGGGGCCATTGTTTGCGTGCGCACGGGGCATGCGCGCGCGCTGGATTATTACCGCGCCAAGCTGAGCCGGTTTCCCGCGTTGTCGCACGTGACGATCGAGGTGGAATTACGGTAGCCGCAAGCCCCCGCCCACCAGATAATACACACTCCCATGAAATAAAGTCTTTTTGCTTCTTTTTCTTCAGAAAAAGAAGTTTCTTGCTTATTTTCTCACTTCCCGTCCCCAAGCTTGACATTCCCCGACCACCCCCCAACCCTGAGGGCACCCCCGGCCTGTGCTGGTTCCCGGCACCGGAGGCAAGAGCGGAGGTGACGATGACACAGCGAAAGGCGCGCCCGGCGTTTTTTGCCGCCATGGCTTGGGTGGTGTTGATTTTGCTGGCCCTGGTGCCGCCGTGCCGCGCGGCCGCGCCCACGCCCACGCCGAGTTCCGCGTCCACGCCCGCCACGGCGCCCAGCCTGGCCGATTTGCAGACGTTGGAGCAGGCGCTGCAGAACCCGGCCCAGCGCCAGATTCTAATCAGTGAAATCAAGGCATTGATTGCGGTGCAACACCATGTGAACGGGGCGCATGGCAGCCGGCCGGGCAGCGTGCTGGTCAGCGTGCTTTCCGGCGCGGCGGTGCGGGCGGGCCGGGCGGTGGCGGCGCTGGCGCGCCTGACGCCATGGCAGACCGCGCATGTGTGGCAGCGGCGCCTGACCGCGGACCCTGCCTTGCGGGCGTTCGTGCTGCGGCAGGTCGGCACGGTGCTGGGCGTGCTGGCGCTGGCGCTGCTCGGTTGGTGGGGGATGTGGCGGGCATTGCGCGCGCCCGCCAACCGCCTGCGCCGCGTGCCGCGCCACCCGGAATGGCGGCACTGGCTGGCGGCGCTGGCAGGCTGTGTGCTGAGTTTATTGCCGGCGGCGTTGATGCTGGTGGTGGGCTATGCGGCGCTGGCGGTGGCGGTGGCGAGCCTTGGGCTGGATGCGCTGTCGCGCGCGCTGGCGCTGGATGTGTTGGCGGCACTGGCGGCAACCCGCGCGATTTCCGGCCTGGTGGAAACCTTGCTGCTGGCCGAGGCGGCCGGCGAGCGCTTTTTGCCGGTGGCGGACAGCACCGCGGAATATTGCCTGGTCTGGACCATGCGGCTCGCGAATTTTGCCGCTCTGGGCTGGTTCGGGCTCGATTTCGCGCATCAGGCGGGGTTGAGCGATGCCGGCTTTGCCATCCTGCTGAAGGCTTATGGCCTGCTGATGACCGGGCTGCTGGTCATGCTGATTTTGCAGAACCGGCAAAGTGTTGCGCAAACCATTGGCGGGCAGCCTGATGGCCGCGCATGGGCCAGGTTGCGTTTTCAGTTGGGCAAACTCTGGTATCTGGTCGCGCTGGCCTATCTGGTTGGTGCCTATGTGGTCTGGGCGGCAACGGTGCCGGGGGGCTTCGCGTTCTTGCTGCGCGCCTCGGTGTTGTCGGCGTTGGCGCTGCTGGTGGCGCGCGTCATCGATGTGCTGGGCACGCGCATCGCCAACCGCTTTCTGAGCATCGGGCCCGTGCTGGAACAGCGCCTGCCTGGCTTGCAATCCCGCGTCAATATTTATTCACCGTTGTTGCTCGGTCTTGGCCGGGCGCTGGTGTATGGCGTGGCGTTGGTGGTGGCGCTGCAGGCATGGGATGTGGATTTCCTGGACGCGCTGGAAACCAAGGCCGGGCTGCACGCCATCGGCGCCTGTGTCACGATTATCGTCATCATGGCCATTGCCCTGATGACGTGGGAGGCCGTTAGTCTCGCGACCGAGCTTTATCTGAACCGGCAGGGTGCGGATGGCACGCCGGCCGCGCGCAGCGCGCGCGTGCGCACCCTGCTGCCGTTGTTTCGCAAAAGTTTCGCGGTGACGCTGGGCATAATCGTCATCCTGATCTCGCTTGCCACCATCGGCGTGAATATCGCGCCATTGCTGGCGGGTGCCGGCATCGTCGGCATCGCGGTCGGCTTTGGCGCGCAAAGCTTCGTCAAGGATGTCATCACCGGCCTGTCCATCCTGATGCAGGACGCGGTTTCGGTGGGCGATGTGGTGACGGTGGCCGGTAATTCCGGCCTGGTGGAGCAAATCTCGATCCGCACCATCCGGCTGCGTAACCTCAGCGGCACGGTTATCGTGGTGCCGTTCAGCGAGGTCTCCACGGTCAAGAACCTGACCAAGGATTTCAGCTATGCGTTGTTCGATATCGGCATTGCCTATCGCGAGGACGTGGACGAGGTGGTGAAGGTGGTGAAGGCGCTGGCGGATGAGTTGCAGCAGGATGCCGATTATGCGTGGCGCATCATGAAGCCGATCGAGATACTCGGGCTCGATCAGTTCGCCGATTCGGCGGTGATCGTGAAGGCGCGGATCATGACCCTGCCGATACAGCAATGGAGCGTGATGCGCGAATTCAACCGGCGCATGAAGCGGCGCTTCGATGAGCTGGGCATAGAAATTCCGTTCCCGCACCAGACGATTTATTTCGGCGAGGATAAAGCCGGCAAGGCGCCGCCGGCGCGGGTGCGCATGGAGGAGAACACGGATGCCGGCCTGGCCGATGGCTGACCTCGGTGCCGGCCAGGTGCGAGCGCATCGCGGTCTGAAACACAGGGTCAGGGACCGAGGCACGCGTGACGGCGAACCACGAGGCGATTCGACCTGACGCGATCCGGTTCTGGAGCGGTTCCAGCCAGACTGGAACCGCTCCAGCCATGGCTTGCAGAGCGGAGTCACGCCTTCGGGTGATTCCACCCTGCGGCGATCCGCTCTAGCCCTTGGCGCGCATCAGCCTCGCCTTGTCGCGTTGCCAGTCCCGCTCGGCGATCGCGGCGCGCTTATCGGCTTTCTGCTTGCCCTGGCCCACGCCTATCGTCACCTTCGCCATGCCGCGCGCGTTGAAATGAATGTCGAGCGGCACGAGCGTGATGCCGTCGCGCTTGGCCGCGCCCAGCAATTCATTGATCTGCTTGCGCTTTAGCAGCAGTTTGCGTGGCGCCCGCGGCTCGAACCGGGAAAGTATGCCGCCCTGATATTCCGGAATATAGCAATTGAACAGATACATCTCGCCGTCGCGCTCGCCGGCCCAGGCCTCGTTCAGGGTGGCGCGGCCCAGCCGCAGCGATTTCACTTCCGGCCCGCGCAGCACGATGCCGGCCTCGACCGTCTGCTTGATCGCGTAGTCGAAGCGCGCCTTGCGGTTCTGCGCGGCCAGGCCGTGCGCGATCAGCCCCGAGGCGCGGTTGGGTGGCGTCGGCACGCGGGTCAGACCAGGCCGAGCGCGTGCATCGCGTGGCGCAGCGCGGCCCGCGTGGGCTCGGTTGGCGGGGCCAAAGGCAGACGGCAATGAAACCCGCCGAAGCCGAGCAGCGAGGTGCCGAATTTGGCCGGCACCGGGTTGGTTTCGGCAAACAAGGCCTCGTGCAGCGGGGTCAGTTTTTCCTGCACGGCGATGGCGGTTGCCACGTCACCGCGCTGCCAGGCGGCGTGCATATCGGCGCACAGGCGGGGTGCGATGTTGGCGGTGACGCTGATGCAGCCCGCGCCGCCCGAGGCGAGAAAGGCGACCGCGGTCGCATCCTCGCCGGACAGCAGGCAGAAATCCGGCCCGCAGGCGAGCCGCGTTTGCACCGGGCGGGCCAGGTTGGCCGTGGCATCCTTGACGCCGACGATGTTGGGGTGGCGGGCGAGGCGGGCCATGGTTGCGACCGACATCTCGACCACGCTGCGCGAGGGGATGTTGTAGATCAGGATGGGTATGTCCACCGCGTCCGCGATGGCGGTGTAGTGCAGGAAAAGCCCGTCCTGGGTTGGCTTGTTGTAATAGGGCGTCACCACCAGCGCCGCATCCGCCCCGGCCTGGCGCGCATAATTGGTAAGCTCGATCGCCTCACGCGTGCTGTTGGACCCGGTGCCGGCAATGACCGGCACCCGCTTCTGCGCCACCTCGACCGCAAGCCCGATGCAGCGCCGATGCTCCTCGTGGCTGAGGGTGGCGGATTCGCCGGTGGTGCCGACCGGCACCAGGCCCGAACTGCCCTGCCCGATCTGCCATTCGATCAGCCGGGCATAGGCGTCATGGTCGACCGCGCCCGCCTCGGTCATCGGCGTGACCAGGGCGACGATCGAGCCGTGAAAAAGGGTGGCACCGCGCTGCATGGGCTGTGTCTAAAGCAATTCCGGGCGGGATGCGAGCCAGGCTGCCCGGTCCGGGGCGGCAAGCGCGGGGCCTGGCAAGGGGCGGTTTCAGCGGGTTGCTGATCGCGCGTCGCGTGGCCGCGTCTGCCGCGGAAACGATGCGCTTTCTTTGCCGATGGTCAGGCGAGGCCGTCGATCAGCCCGTCCTCGTTCAAATGCACCTGCAAGGCGGCGGGCTCCCGGGGCAGGCCGGGCATGGTCATGATTTCGCCGCACAGGGCAACCACGAAGCCGGCGCCGGCGGAAAGCCGCACGTCACGCACGGGCAGGGTGAAATTTTCCGGGGCGCCGAGCAGGCCGGGCTCGGCGCTGAAACTATATTGGGTCTTGGCCATGCAGACCGGCAGGTGGCCATGCCCGCCAGCGGTGAAGGCGCGCAGACGCTTTTCCGCGAGTGACGAGAATTCCACCGCGCGCGCCCGATAAATACGGCTGGCGATGACGCGGATTTTCTCGACGAGTGGCAGCTCGTCCGGATAGAGCGGCGTGTAGCGCGCGGCCGCGTCGCAGGCGGTGGCAACCGCGTGCGCCAGTTCCTCGGCGCCGGCGCCGCCCTCGGCCCAATGGCGGCAGGGAATGGCAACGACGCCAAGGCTCGCGCAATGCGCGACGATCGCGGCGATTTCGGCTGGCGTGTCGGAGGTGAACAGATTGATGGCGACGACCACCGGCAGGCCGAAGCCCAGCATGTTCTCGACATGGCGGCCAAGATTGGCGGCGCCGCGGCGCACGGCCGCCACATCCTCGGCGCCGAGCGCGGCCTTGCCGATGCCACCGTGCATTTTCAGCGCCCGCGCGGTGGCCACCACCACCACGGCCGACGGGGCAAGCCCGCCGACCCGGCATTTGATGTCGAGGAATTTCTCGGCGCCCAGATCGGCGCCGAACCCGGCCTCGGTCACCACGTAATCGGCCAGCTTCAGCGCCGCCCGGGTGGCGACCAGGCTGTTGCAGCCATGCGCGATATTGGCGAACGGGCCGCCATGCACGAGGGCGGGCGTGCCCTCCAGCGTTTGCACCAGATTGGGTTGCAAGGCATCGCGCAGCAGGGCGGCCATGGCGGGGGCGGCGCCGAGCATGCCGGCGGTGACGGGCTGGCGGGCCTGATCCGTGCCAACGATGATGCGCGCGAGCCTGGCCTCGAGGTCGGGCAGGGACTGCGCGAGGCAGAGAATGGCCATGATCTCGGAGGCCGCGGTGATGTCGAACCCATCCTCCCGCACGGGCGAATTGCCGCCGAGCCCGATGGCGATGTGGCGCAGGCCCCGATCGTTCATATCGAGCGCGCGGCGCCAGGTGATGCGCGACGGGTCGAGCCCGAGCGGGTTGCCCCAATGGATGTGATTATCGATCAACGCAGCCAGCAGATTATTGGCGGCGGTGATGGCATGGAAATCACCGGTCAGATGCAGGTTGATTTCATCGGCCGGGGCAACTTGCGCGCGGCCGCCGCCGGTGGCGCCACCCTTCATGCCGAAGCACGGGCCAAGCGAGGGTTCACGCAGCGCGATGATCGCCTGGCGGCCGATGCGGTTCAGCGCGTCACCAAGGCCGATGGTGGTGGTGGTTTTGCCCTCGCCGGCGGGCGTGGGGCTGATGGCGGTGACCAGCACGAGCCGCGCATCGGGCCGTGGCGGCAGGCTGTCCAGGGCGGTCAGCGCCACCTTGGCCTTGAACGGGCCGTGCCGATACAGCGCCGCCTCGGGCAGGCCGGCGCGGGCGGCGATGGCATCGATGGGTGCCAGGCTGACCTGGCGGGCCAGGGCGAGATCGGGGTTTGTTGCGTGCACGGTGCACGCTTTACCCGAACAGGCGGGCGCCGCAAGCGGGGGCGTGGGGGGCGCTGGTCATGAGGCGGGCACGCCTGTAGCGTCCCGCGCATGTTCGTCAGCGCATTCGATCTGTTCAAGCCAGGCATCGGCCCATCCTCGTCGCACACCATGGGGCCGATGACGGCGGCGCACCGGTTTCTGGCGACGATTCCGCTGGCCGATGCGGCGCGCGTGGTGGTGACGCTGTATGGCTCATTGGCGCTGACCGGGCGCGGGCACGGCACCGACCGCGCGGTGCTGCTGGGCCTGGCCGGCTTCGTGCCTGCGACCATGGACCCCGATGACGGCGAGGCGGCGGTGGTGGGCATCCACGCCCGGCACCGGCTGATCCTGGGCGGGCTGCACGAAATCAGTTTCGACCCGGCGCGCGATGTGCTGTGGGCCGGGCATGAGCGGCTGGCGCAGCACCCGAACGCGCTGCGCTTCGTGGCCTATGACGCGGCGGGCGAGGTGCTGGGCGAGCGTGTGTATTTTTCGATTGGCGGCGGGTTCGTGCGCGACGAGGCGGAAATTGCCCGCAACGACCCCGACCCCTCGACGCTGGAGCCGCCGCCTTATCCGTTTGCCTCGGCACAGGAATTGCTGGCGATGGCCGAGGCGCACGGGCTTTCCATCGCCGCCCTGATGCGCGCGAACGAGGAGGCGCGACTGCCCCCCGACCAGGTGGCGGCCAGGCTGAATGCGGTTCATGCCGCGATGGAGGCGTGCATCGAGCGCGGCCTGCGCCAGGAGGGGGAATTGCCGGGCGGGCTGCGGGTGCGGCGGCGGGCCGGCAAATTGCTTGGCTCGATCAAGACCCGGGCGGAGCGGCTGATCAATGACCCGCTGGCGGCGATGGATTGGGTGAATTTGTGGGCGCTGGCGGTGAACGAGGAAAATGCCGCGGGCGGGCGGGTGGTGACGGCGCCAACCAACGGCGCGGCCGGCATCATTCCCGCCGTGTTGCGTTATTACGACCGGGCCTGCGGCGGCACGGAACGCGGCCGCCAGGATTTTCTGCTGACGGCCGCGGCGATCGGCGCGCTGTATAAGCGCAATGCCAGCATCTCGGGCGCGGAAGTGGGTTGCCAGGGCGAGGTGGGGGTTGCGTGTTCGATGGCGGCGGCGGGGCTTGCCGCGGTGATGGGTGGCAGCAACGCGCAAATCGAGAACGCGGCGGAAATCGGCATGGAGCATAATCTGGGCCTGACCTGCGACCCGATCGGCGGGCTGGTACAAATTCCCTGCATCGAACGTAACGCCATGGGCGCCATCAAGGCGATCGACGCGGCGCGGTTGGCGCTGCATGGCGATGGCGAGCACACGGTCAGCCTGGACAAGGTCATTGCCACCATGAAGCGCACCGGGGCGGATATGAACGAGATTTATAAGGAAACGGCGCTGGGCGGGTTGGCGGTGGGGTTCGCTGTCAATCAGCCGGAATGCTGAGCTGAGCGGACAGCCATAAAAGCGCACAGGGCGGGCTCTGCCCGCGCCCGCCGGGGCCGCGAGGCCCCGGACCCCGGACCAGACGAGACGAGGCGTGACGCGGCGTTCGACATAATAGCTTCATAATTTCATCATTGAAACTTAACCGCTGCCCCGGGCGTGTGCTGCTAAGCCCCCGCCGTCCGGCCTGCCTTGCCGGGCGTCAGTCACACATACCCATAAAGGGGATCCCATGTTCCGCACCCTGCTCGCCACCACCGTGGCGGCGGCCGCGCTCGTTTCCGGCGCCGCTTTCGCCGCGACCACGTTCACCGCCAATGGCGGCGGCTCCAGCCTCGCCGCCCCCACCTACATCGCCGAATATCAGAAAATCACCGCCACCTATCCGCAGGCCCTGTTCAGCTATGAAGCGGTCGGCAGCGGCGCCGGCCAGAACGCGTTCCTGAACAACGACATCACGCAGTTCGAGAATCTCGGCTCGGGCATCCTGACCTATGGCACGATCGTCGGCACCACGGTGCATTTCGGCGCCTCCGACGCCTATCTGGTCGCCTCGCAGCTGACCAACCCGGCGACCGGCGGCTATGGCCTATCGAATGTCGACGGCCCGCTGATCCAGCTTCCGACCATCGGCGTCGGCATCGCCATGGCCTATAACTATCCGGCCATCACCACGCTGAACCTGACCGATGACCAGGTTTGCGGCATTCTGTCCGGCAAGCTGACCAACTGGAGCCAGGTGGTTCCGGGCGCCTCGGGCACCATCACGGTGGTTTATCGCACGGATGGCTCGGGCACGAGCTTCCTGACCACGCAGCATCTGAACGCGGTGTGCAACGCCAGCAACTCGAACTTCCCGATCCTGCCGGTGCCGATCACCAAGAGCTTCAACACGATCTTCACCAATGGCGTGCCGCCGGCGAACTTCGTGGGCGAGGATGGCTCGCAAGCGGTTGCGACCGAAGGTGTCGCGGTGCCGCAGAGCTTCACGTATCTCAGCCCGGATTACACCGACATCAATCCGAAGTCGGCCAACACCACCTCGCTTCAGGTGGCCTATGTGCTGAATGCGAATGACGGCGTCTATTATCAGCCGACCGTGAAGAACACCGAGACCGGCCTTGCGAACCCGGGCGCCGGCTCGACCAACCCGACCCCGCCGAACACCAAGACGGCGGCGCAGGACCCGCTGAACTGGGTGCCGTCCATCCCGGTGACCACGACCGGCTATCCGATCGTCGGCTACACCACGGTGCTGGTCAGCTCCTGCTACGCCAACAAGACCATCGGCAAGATCGTCTCCGGCTGGCTGAACGCGCAGTATTTCGACCGGCCGTACCAGGCGATCATCGTCAATAACGGCTTCGCGCCGCTGCCGAACACCGCGGCCGCGCCGTT
>DAIDIQ010000021.1 GCA_027459285.1 Acetobacteraceae bacterium | reverse complement strand
CAACTGCCAGAGATCGAGCCGGTCGAGCCGCAGCCGCCGCAGGCTCATCAGCACGCATTGGCGCAGATACTCGGGCCGGCCGACCGGGCGCCAGATATCCGGGCCATGCCGCGTCAGCCCGCCCTTGGTGGCGATGGTGAGACCCGTATAGGGGTGCAGCGCCTCGGCGATCAGATCCTCGCTGACGAAGGGGCCATAGCTGTCGGCGGTATCGATGAAATCGATGCCGAGTTCGGGCAAAAGCCGCAGCACCGCCAGCGCCTCGGCCTTGTCGGCGGGCGGGCCCCAGATGCCCTTGCCGGTGATGCGCATGGCGCCAAAGCCGAGGCGCGTCACCGTCATGTCGCCGGCAATGCGAAACTGTCCTGATTCCTTTGCGGAAATCGTCATGTAACGCTCCTTTGCGGTGATGCGACGCGGCAGGCGAATGACAGAGTGGGCACGGAGTGGGGGAACCGCGCAACCCCCGGCTGGTGGCGCCCTGGAGGCGATCGACGGTTCAGCCCGACCCGGTTGCCGGGGCACGCCGGCCGCGCGGGGGCAGTTCCTGCGGGTGGCCGGGCGGCAGTTCCGATGGTCTTTCCTTGGGTATTTCGGCTGGCGGCTTTGGGGTGTCTGACATGGCGTTAGAGTCCGTGCACGAGGAGAAAGACGATGGCCAACGCGACGATGGCGCCGAGAATGGATAGCGTGAGCACATAGCGCATGGGGCGGCGTATTTCGGCCTGGCGGGCCGCGTTGGGGGTTTTTACGGTGCGACGGGTTGCCCCGTCTGGTGAATATTTGTCCATGTCGGCTCCGTTACGTTACAGGGCGACGCAAACCCGGCGGCAACCACCTCCGGCGATTGTCCGCGCGCGGTTGACGCGACTATTGGTCGGGCGGTTTTGGCAACGCCCACCCCCATGGGCCGCCCATGCGCTGAACGTGGGTATGGGTTTGATGGTTTTCCACCACGTCGCGGCGATAAGGCGGCCGGCACCGGTCCGGCACGCCCGCGCCGCCGCCCGGCCCCAAAGTCTTTTCGCTTCTTTTTCTTCAGAAAAAGAAGAGGCTTTCTTTTTCGCGCAATTCGGCCATAGACGTCGCATGGCCAAGTCCCAAACCCGTTTCGTCTGCCAGGCCTGTGGCGCCATTGCCCCGCGCTGGGCCGGCAAGTGTGAGGCCTGCGGCGCCTGGAACAGCATCGCCGAGGAGACCGCCGCCCCGGCCCCCACCCGTCGCGGCGGCGCGCCCGCGCTTGCCATTGCCGGGCTCGACAGCATTGCCGCCCCGCCGCCGCGCCTGCCCACCACCCTGACCGAGCTTGACCGGGTGCTTGGCGGCGGCTTCGTCGCCGGCTCCGCGGTGCTGGTTGGCGGCGACCCGGGCATCGGCAAATCCACCCTGCTGTTGCAGGCGGCGGCCAGGCTCGCCGCCTGCGGCCGTGCGGTGCTGTATGTTTCGGGCGAGGAATCGGTCGATCAGATCCAGTTGCGTGCCCGCCGCCTTGCCGTGCAGGCCGCCCCCTTGCAGCTTGCCGCCAGCGGCGATCTCGCGGCGATTCGCGCGCATGTCGGCGCAAGCCCGAGCCTCGATCTGCTGATCATCGACTCGATCCAGACCATGGCGGTCGATACACTGGAGTCCGCCCCCGGCACCGTCGGCCAGGTCCGCGCCGCCGGGTTCGAATTGATCCGCATGGCCAAGACGCGCGGCTTCGCGGTCGTGCTGGTTGGGCACGTCACCAAGGATGGAGCGGTCGCGGGCCCCCGCGTGCTTGAGCACATGGTCGATGCGGTGCTGTATTTCGAGGGCGATCGCGGCCACCAGTTCCGCATCCTGCGCGGCGTCAAGAACCGTTTCGGCGCCACCGACGAAATCGGCGTGTTCGAAATGACCGAGCGCGGCCTCGCCGAGGTCACCAACCCATCGGCCTTGTTCCTGGCCGAGCGGCGCGGCCACGTCGCCGGCTCGGCCGTGTTCGCCGGCCTCGAAGGCTCGCGGCCGATGCTGCTCGAGGTGCAGGCCCTGCTTGCCAATGGCCAGGGCGGCGTGCCGCGCCGCGCCGTGGTTGGCTGGGATAGTGGGCGGCTGGCCATGCTGCTCGCGGTGCTCGAAAGCCGCTGCGGCCTGCGCCTCGGCAACCACGATATCTATCTCAATGTCGCGGGCGGCCTGCGCATTGCAGAACCCGCGGCCGACCTCGCGGTCGCCGCCGCCCTCGCCTCGGCAGCCGCCGGGCAGCCGACGAGCCCGGACGAGGTGTTTTTCGGCGAAATCGGGCTGTCGGGCGAAATCCGCCAGGTGGCACAGGCCGAGGCGCGGCTGAAGGAGGCGGCGAAGCTGGGGTTTGCCGCCGCCTCCCTGCCCCGCCGGGTTGCCCGCGGCGGCGCCAAACCGCTCGCGCCCGAGGGGCTGCGCCTCACCGAACTCGGCCACCTCACGGAACTCACGGCGCGCTTTGGTGAGTAGCCGAGGCAGCGTTAGTGTCTCAGGTTGAAAAAGAAAGTCCGGCACCGGCCCGCCGTTGCCACGTCAGCACCAGCCCGACTTTTTCCAATCCCATTCCCCGCCATGTCTGGCCTTTGTCATGCGGCTGACCCATAAGCGGGCGCAATGAACCTGGTCGATCTGATCGTGCTCGGGGTGTTGGCGATCTCCGCCCTGCTCGCCTTCATGCGCGGCTTCCTGCGCGAGGCGTTGGGTCTGGCTGCCTGGATCGGCGCCGTGTTTCTCGCCGTCCGCCTGACGCCCAGGGCGGAGCCGATGGCGCAAAGGCTGCTGGGCAGCGCGGGCCTGGCCGAGCCGGTGGCATTCGGCATTCTGTTTCTGCTCGCCCTGATTCTGTTGTCCATCGTCGCCGGCCTGCTGGCGCGCACCTTCCGCGCCACCGGCATTGGCGGGCTCGATCGCAGTGTCGGGGTTCTGTTCGGCGTTTTGCGCGGGGCTGCGCTGGTTGCCGTGACCTATATGCTGGTCTCGCTGGTGTTCGTGCCACGGACCTGGCCCAACCCGGTGCTCGCTGCCCGCAGCCTGCCCTTTGCCTATCAGGGCGCCCGTTTCATCGCCAGCCTGCTGCCGGCGCCGCTCGCGCCAGATGTGCCGGCACCACCCAGCCTGGCACCAAAGGGGAACACGCCATGACCCCATGGGACCTCAGCGCCGACGACGACAAGCCGCATGAGGAATGCGGCGTCTTCGGCATCTGGAACAACCCGGACGCGGCGGCGCTGACCGCGCTCGGCCTGCATGCGTTGCAGCATCGCGGCCAGGAAGCCACCGGCATCGTCAGCCATGACGGGGCGCGCTTTCATTCGCATCGCGGCCTCGGCCTGGTCAGCGAAAATTTCGGCGATGCCAAAACCATCGCCGGCCTGCCCGGCACCAACGCGGTTGGCCATAACCGCTATGCCACCACCGGAGATACGGTGCTGCGCAACGTACAGCCGCTGTTCGCCGAGTTCGAATTCGGCGGCTTCGCGGTCAGCCACAATGGCAATCTGACCAATGCGGGGCAGTTGCGCCGGGCGCTGGTGCGCCGCGGCTGCCTGTTTCAGTCGACCACCGATTCGGAGGTTTTCGTCCACCTCATCGCCACCAGCCTCTATTCCACCGTCACCGACCGTCTGATCGATGCGTTGAAGCAGGTCGTCGGCGCCTATTCGCTGGTCGCCTTGTCCGACAGCGCGCTGTACGGCGTGCGCGACCCGTTCGGGGTGCGCCCGCTCATTCTCGGCCGCATGCCGGGGGCCGGCCAGGGCGGCTGGGTGCTGGCTAGTGAAACCTGCGCGCTCGATATCGTCGGCGCCGAGTTCGTGCGCGATGTGGAGCCCGGCGAGATCGTCGTCATCGATGATCGGGGCGTGCACAGCATCAAGCCCTTCGGCCGCGCCGAGCCGCGCTTCTGTGTGTTCGAGTATATTTATTTCGCCCGCCCGGACTCGATCATGGAGGGCACCGCCGTCTATCAGGCGCGCAAGAATATCGGCGCCGAGCTGGCCCGCGAATCCGCCATTCCGGCCGATGTCATCGTCCCCGTGCCGGATAGCGGCGTGCCGGCCGCGATGGGATATTCCGCCGAGGCCGGCATTCCCTTCGAACTCGGCATCATCCGCAACCATTATGTCGGCCGCACCTTCATCGAGCCCACCGACCAGATCCGGCATCTCGGCGTGAAGCTCAAACATTCCGCCAACGCCGCCGTGCTTGCCGGCAAGCGCGTCATTCTGGTGGATGATTCGATCGTTCGCGGCACCACCAGCCGCAAGATCGTCGAAATGGTGCGCGCCGCCGGCGCGGCCGAGGTGCATATGCGCATCTCCTCGCCGCCAACCACCCATTCCTGCTTCTATGGCATCGACACGCCGGAACGCGCCAAGCTGCTCGCCGCGAATAACGACGTGGACGAAATGGCCCGCATCATCGGCGTCGACAGCCTTGCCTTCATCTCGCTCGACGGGCTTTACCGGGCCCTCGGCCACGCGAGGCGCGCGGCCGGCGCCGGCAAGCATTGTGATGCCTGCTTTACCGGCGACTATCCCATTCCCCTGCTTGACCAGGCCGGCAACGAGCCACGGCAGATGAGCCTGCTCGCCAACGGCAACTGAGCCTGAAGGTTCGCTGATGCCCCATCCCACTCAAGTTGCCCTCGTGACCGGCGCGAGCCGCGGCATCGGCGCCGCGACCGCGGTCGAACTCGCGAGGCGCGGCGCGCATGTGGTGCTGCTGGCCCGCACCCAGGGCGGGCTCGAGGAAACCGATGACGCCATTCAGGCGGTCGGTGGCACCGCCACCCTGCTGCCCATCGACCTGACCGACGGGCCCGCGCTCGACCCGCTCGGCCCCACCCTGCTCGAACGCTTCGGCCGGCTCGATATTCTGGTGCATAATGCCGGCGCGCTCGGCCGCCTCACCCCCACCCCGCACATTCTGCCCAAGGACTGGGATGCCGCCATCGGCGTCAATCTCGCCGCCGCGTGGCGCCTTATCCGCACGTGCGGGCCGCTGTTGCTCGCAGCCCCGGCGGGTCGCGCGGTGTTCGTCACCAGCCATGTCGCCCGCGCCCATCGCGGCTATTGGGGCGCCTATGCCGCCGCCAAGGCCGGCATGGAGGCGTTGGTGCTCACCTGGGTCGATGAAACCCGCAACGACCGCATTCGCATCAATCTGTTCGACCCCGGCCCCACCCGCACCCGCATGCGCGTCGAGGCCATGCCCGGCGAGGACCCGGCCACCCTGCCCACGCCCGAGGCCATCGCCCCCTATCTGGCCGATGCCTGCCTGCCGACCGAGATGCGGCACGGCGCCCTCATCACCCCCGGCCTCGCCCGCTGCTGATGCGCTATATTTCCACCCGCGGCGGTGCCCCCGCGCGAGATTTCGCCGGCGTGCTGCTCGCGGGTCTTGCCGAGGATGGCGGCCTGTTCGTCCCCGAAGCCTGGCCGCGTTTCAGCGCCGAGCAATGGCGGGCCATGCGCGCCCTGCCCTATCCCGCGCTCGCCGCGCGCCTGATCGCGCCGTTCACCGCCGGCGCCATCGCGGAAGCTGACATCGACGCCATCTGCGCCGACGCCTATCGCGGCTTCAGCCACCCGGCCATCGCCCCGCTCGTGCAGCTTGGGCCCAATCTCTGGTCGCTCGAGCTGTTCCACGGCCCTACCCTCGCCTTCAAGGACATGGCCATGCAGGTGCTCGGCCGCCTGTTCGACCATGTGCTCGCCCGCACCCACCAGCACGTGACCATCGTTGCCGCGACCTCGGGTGATACCGGCTCGGCCGCCATCGAGGCCTGCCGGGACCGTGCCGCCATCGCCATCACGGTGCTTCATCCGGCCGGCCGCGTCAGCCCCGTACAGCGCCGGCAAATGACCACCATCGATGCCGCCAACGTCACGAACATCGCCGTCGAGGGTTCGTTCGACACCTGCCAGGATCTGGTCAAATCCCTGTTCGCGGACCAGTCGTTTCGTGCCCGCACCCAACTGTCGGCGGTCAACAGCATCAACTGGGCGCGGATCGCCGCGCAAATTCCCTATTATGCCCATGCCGCCCTCGCCCTCGGCGCGCCGGACCGCGCCGTTGCCTTCAGCGTGCCGACCGGTAATTTCGGCAATGTGCTCGCCGCCCACGCCGCCCGCTGCATGGGCCTGCCGATTGCCGGCCTGATGGTCGCGGCCAACCGCAACGACATACTGCATCGGTTTTTCGCGCATAATGACATGCGCGTGGCGGGCGTGACCCCAAGCCTTTCGCCCAGCATGGATATCGAGGTCAGCAGCAATTTCGAGCGCCTGCTGTTCGAACTGCTGGACCGTGACCCCGACCGGACCACCGCCATCATGCGGGAATTCCGCCGCACCGGCATTATGCGCGTGCCCGATGCCACGTGGCGCCGCGCGCGGGAGGGCTTCAGCGCCTGGCGCCTCGATGATGAGCAGACGCTGGCCGAAATCGCCCACCTGCACAAAACCGCGCATTATCTGGCGGACCCGCACAGCGCCATCGGCATTGGCGCCGCCCGCCACCTGCGCGCGGCGCTGGACCCGCCGATACCGGTCATCGCGCTCGCCACCGCCCACCCCGCGAAGTTCCCGGACGCGGTGCGCCGGGCCACCGGCATCACCCCGGCGCTGCCCCCCCACCTTGCCGATTTGTTCGACCGGACCGAGATTTACCAGACCCTGAAGCCAGACCTCGATGCCATCATGGCGGCGGTCGAAGCCTCGGGCCGAAGGAGTGCCGCATGACCCTGACCGCCGAACAGATCGAGGTTACCCGCCTGCCCTCGGGCCTCACGATCGTCACCGAGACCATCGAGCGGGTCGCGACCGTGAGCCTCGGCGCCTATGTCGCGACCGGCACCCGCCACGAGAGCACGGCCGAGAACGGTGTGTCGCATTTTCTCGAGCACATGGCCTTCAAGGGCACCGAACGCCGCTCGGCGGCGGCCATCGCCGAGGAGATCGAGGCGGTCGGCGGTCAGCTCAATGCCTATACCGCGCGCGAACACACCGCCTATTATGTCAAGGTTCTGGCCGAGGACACGGCGCTTGCCGCCGACATCATCGGCGACATCCTGACCCATTCCACCTTCGAGCCCGAGGAATTGGAGCGTGAGCGCGGCGTCATTCTCCAGGAAATCGGCCAGGCCAACGACACCCCGGACGATATCATTTTCGACCATTTCCAGCTCACCGCCTATCCGGATCAGCCGATGGGCCGCCCGACCCTTGGCACCGAGGCGGGCATCCGGGACATGAAGCGCGGCACGCTTACCGACTATATGCGCCGCAACTATACCACCGCCAACACCATCATCGCCGCCGCCGGCGCCGTGCGGCATGCCGAGATCGTCGATCTGGCGGCGCGCCACTTCGCCGACCTGCCCACCCACGCGGCGCCGGAGGCCGCCAACGCAACTTATCTTGGTGGGGAATTCCGCGAGCCGCGCGACCTCGACCAGGTGCATATCGTGCTCGGCTTTCCGGCCTGCCCGTACGACCACCCTGATTATTACCCGACCCTGCTGCTTTCCACCCTGCTCGGTGGCGGCATGTCGTCACGCCTGTTCCAGGAAATCCGGGAAAAGCGCGGGCTCGTCTACTCGGTCTATTCCTTCACCGCCCCCTATTCCGATTCCGGCCTGTTCGGCATCTATGCCGGCACCGGGGAATCCGAGGCGCGGGAATTACTGCCCGTCACCCTCGCCGAGCTCGCCGCCGTGCAGCGGCACGTGACCGAACCGGAGATCGCGCGCGCGCGCGCGCAGGTGAAGGCGAGCCTGCTCATGTCGCTCGAATCCACCGGCAGCCGCTGCGAACAGATCGCCCGTCAGTTGCAGGTGTTCGGCCGCATCATTCCCATGGCCGAAACCCTCGGCCGCATCGACGCGGTCACCGAGGCCGATATCCGCCGCGCCGCGCAAGGCATTTTTCGCGCCAAGCCCAGCCTCGCGCTGATGGGCCCCGCGAGCCACGTGCCGGGCCACGCCGTCATTGCCCGCCAGCTTGCCGCCTGAGCCGCCCATGGCCCCGAGGCAGGCCCCATTCAGCGCGCTGGATGCGCTGCTCAGCGCCGCGAGACGCGCCGGCGCCACCGCGGCCGATGCGGTCTGGGTCGATAGCCAGGCCCTTTCCGTCACCCGCCGGCTCGGCAAGATCGAACAGCTCGAACGGTCGGAGAGCCGCGACATCGGGCTGCGGGTGTTCGTGGGCCAGGCCAGCGCCATCGTCTCGACCGGGTCGGACCGCGCCGATGCCTTTTCCGACCTGGCCGAGCGCGCCGTTGCCATGGCGCGAATCGTGCCCGCGGACCAGTTCGCCGGCCTGCCCGAGACCATTCATTCGCCGGACGACCCCGCGAGCCTGGACCTGGACGACGGCACCACCCCCGATGTCGCGACCCTGCTTGCGCGCGCCGAAGCCGCCGAGGATGCGGCCCTGGGCGTGCCCGGCATCAGTAATTCCGATGGCGCGGAGGCGAGCCACAGCCGCACCACCGCCTTTCTTGCCACCAGCACCGGCTTTGCCGCCGCCACCAGCCGCGCGAGCCACGGCCTGTCCATCACCGCCATGGCCGGCACCGGCACGGGCATGCAGCGCGATTATGACTATCACACCGCCGTTCACGCGTCCGACCTGCAGGACCCCGCGAGCCTTGGCCGCAACGCCGCCAGCCGCGCCCTCGCGCGGCTGAACCCGAGCCGCCCCGCCACCGCCACCCTGCCGGTCGTGTTCGACCCGCGGGTTTCCGCGAGCCTCGTCTCGCACCTGGCCAGCGCCATCAACGGCGCCGCCATCGCCCGCGGCACCAGTTTTCTGAAGGACCGGCTGGGCAGCCGGATTCTGCCCGCCAATGTCACGATCATCGATGATCCCCGCCGCCGCCGGGGCCTGCGCTCGCGCACCTATGACGGGGAGGCGATGCCGACCGCGCCGCTGACGCTGGTTGACAATGGCATACTCGGCTGCTGGCTGCTGGATTGGCGCAGCGCCCGCCAGTTGGGCCTGGCGAGCAATGCCCGCGCCGCCCGCGGCGCCAGCAGCAACCCGAGCCCCAGCGCCACCAACCTTTACATGCAGGCCGGTGCCGATGCCCCCGAGGCCCTGATCGGCAGCATCAAGCTTGGTATCTATGTCACCGAACTGATGGGCATGGGCGTGAATTTACTGACCGGTGATTACAGCCGGGGGGCCAGCGGCTTCATGATCCGCGACGGCGCGCTCGCGGAACCCGTCGCGGAATTCACCATCGCCAGCACGCTGCCCACCATGTTCGCGACCCTTACCCCCGCCAACGACCTCGCGTTCCGGCACGGCACGGACGCGCCGACCATTCATATTCCGCAAATGACCATCGCCGGCGCCTGAGAGACC
>DAIDIQ010000020.1 GCA_027459285.1 Acetobacteraceae bacterium | reverse complement strand
CATTGCGAGGGCGTGCTGGATGCCGCGAGTTTGATGGTGGCGGGCGAGGCGGCGGCGGACGCGGTGGCGCGGGCGCGGCGGTTGCCGGATTTGCAGGTGGGGCTGCATCTGGTGCTGGTGGAGGGCCGGAGCGTGCTGCCGGCGGCGGAAATTCCCGATTTGGTGGATGCTTCCGGCTGGTTCGGGTCGGACCAGGTGGCGCGCGGCTTCCGGTATTTTTTTTCGCCTGCCTGCCGGCGGCAACTGGCCGCGGAGATCGCGGCGCAGTTTGCGGCGTTTGCCGCGACCGGGCTGACGCTTTGCCATGTGGATGCGCACAAGCATATGCAGTTGCAGCCGGTGGTGGGGCGGTTGCTGGTGGCGGAGGCGGCGGCCCGTGGCGCGCCGCGGGTGCGGGTGCCGGCGGAGCCGCCGCATGTGTTGGCGGCGTGTGGGGAGGTGCCGCGCCTTGGCGAGCGGGCGCTGTATGGCTGGAGCGGGTGGCTGCGCGCGGCGGTGCGTGGCGCGGGGCTCATGGCCGATGACCAGGTGTTCGGGCTGCGTTGGAGCGGGCACATGACGGCGGCGCGCGTGCTGCGGCTGTTGCGGCATCTGCCGGCGGGATCGACCGAGATCTACACGCATCCGGCAAGCCGACGCGACGACATTCTGCAAACGCTGATGCCGAGCTACGACCACACCGGAGAATTAGACATGCTGCTGGACGAGCGCATCAAAGCGCTCAAGGCATGAAAGTTTTTTGGTTCTTTTTTACAAAAAAGAACAGTCTTTCTTGCCTGATTGGTTTTTCACACCCCCAACACATGATCGAGCATGGCGGCAAGTTTTGTTTCCGGCATGATGTAGCGGGTGGCGCTGGCGTTGCCTTCGGCGCGGGCGAAGGTTTCGGCGTAGGCTTGACCGAGGCGGGAGGCGGTGTCCCAGAAGAAGGGATCGATGAAATTGCCCGGTGACAGCAGCATCAGCTTGCAGCCGGGTGGGGCGAAGATGGAGAAGGCCATGCTGGGAGATTTCGCGCCCACGATGGCTTCGGCGTTGGCGAAAAGTGCTGCGAGTTCGGTGGCGGTGTAGCGGGCGGTTTCGATGCCGACGAAGCCGCGTGATTGCGCGGCCTGGGCAAGGCGGGCTTCATTGGCCATGACGCGCGCGCCTGGCTGCTGAAAGATGAACAGCCGCCGCTCGGTCAGCCGCGGCTGTGCGCCGACCGAGAGCATGGCGTGGCGCAGGGCCTGCAAGGCGGGATCCGATTTGGCCATGGGTGGAATATGCGTGGGCTCGAGATAGTCGAGCGTATCGAACGACCAGGCTTCATCGTCCGGAAGATGGTGCAGGCGCGCGCCAGGCAGGATGGTGGCCAGCACGTCGTACATCGTGTCGAGCAGGGTGGGCGAGGTGACCCGGCTGACGATGATGTCCTTGGCGGGCGAGGCATGGTGGCGTGCCAGCAGCGCGAGCGCGGCCGCCTGTTCGACCAGCCAGTGGGCGGGATTGCTGGACCAGCCGCGCTTCAGCAGCAGGCAGGGTTCCGGGAAATGCCGGGTGAGGGGAAGGGTGCGGCGCAGGCTGGCATCGGCGGTTTTTTCGAATCCGGGTGGCGAGCCTTCCCTGGCGAGTAATTCAAGCGCGCTTTCGCGCAGCAGGGTCGGGCCGGCCTGGCCGTTGATGATGACGCAGCCGGCGCCGGCAACGATTGCCTGGTGGAGTGTGAGCAGATACCGGTCGGGGAAAACCCCGTGGCGTTGGGCGAGCATGCGCCGCAGCGCGGGTTGCAGCGGCGGGCGGACCATTTCGAGGTCGATATAGGCGGGATCGGGCCGGGTGAACGCCAGCGCCTCGGTCAATTGCCGCGCGGTGGCGACACTGCCCGCCGCCATCGCCTCACGCGTGCCGAGGATGCGTATGTCGGCGTCACACGCGTCGGGTGCCATGGTCCGGCTGTGCTGGCGCTGCTGTCACGCCGCCACTAGGGCTTATTGGCTTGGCGGCGTCAATGCGTGGCTGGCCCAATCACCGAAATGCTCGCCGTCGGCGCGGGTTGCGGCGTATTGGCCGAAAAGCCGGTCGAGCGTGTCGATGATGCCATCCTCGTCGAGGTCGGGCGCGTGCGGGGTGTTCAGCCGGGTGCCGAGGGGGGATGCGCCGAGATAGAGCGCGTAGTGGCCGGGCGAGCGCCCGACCAGACCGATTTCGGCGTTGAACGGGCGGGCGCAGCCATTCGGGCAGCCGGTCATGCGCAGGGTAATTCTTTGCTCGGTCAGGCCATGGCGGGCCTGCACCGCGCCCAGCCTTTCGAGCAGGCGGGGCAGGAAACGCTCGGATTCGGCGAGGGCGAGGCCGCAGGTTGGCAGCGCCACGCAGGCCATCGCGTCACGCCGGAGCCCGGATTCGGTTATCGGCACGCCGTGCCCGGCCAGAATGGCCTCGATCCGCTGACGGTATTCGGACGGGATGCGGGCGATGACCAGATTCTGGTTTCCGGTCAGGCGGAAATCCCCGATATCGAGTGAAGCGACCTCGCGGAGTGCCGTGCGCAGGCGGCGCGTTTCGGTGTCATTGACGCGGCCGGCCAGAATGGACAGGCCGAGATGCCAGAGCCCGTCATCACCCGCGACCCAGCCGAAACCATCACCCATCGAGGTGAATATGAAGCCGCGACCGGGCGGCAGGTGATAGCCGAGATGGCCTGCGACCGCGTCGTGGAAAGCGGCGAGCCCCATGCGCTCGACCGTGTATTTCAGGCGTGCGTTCTTGCGTTCCTGACGATTGCCGTGGTCACGCTGGGCCTTGACCACGGCCTCGGCCACGGCCACGGCCTGGTGCTTGAGGCAGAAGCCGAGCGTGTCGGCGAGGCGGGGGAAGGTGCTGGCATCGCCATGGGTGGTGCCCATGCCGCCGCCGACGGTGACGTCGTAGCCGATGATGGCGCCGGCCTCGATGATGGCGACGAAGCCGAGATCGTTGGTGAGCACGTCGACGTCGTTTTCCGGGGGGAGGGCAACGGCGATCTTGAATTTGCGCGGGAGATAGAATTTTCCGTAGATCGGCTCGTTTTCGTCGGCCTCGGCCTCGGTGGTGATGATTTTATCGCCGTCGAGCCAGATCTCATGGTAGGCGCGGGTGTGCGGCAGCAGGTGCGCGCTGAGCTCGGCCGCGAGCGCCTGCGCCTCGGCGTGCAGGGCGCCGCGGTGCGGGTTGGCGTCGCACATCACGTTGCGGTTCACATCGCCGCACGCCGCGAGCGTATCGAGCAGGGCCGCGTTGATGGCGGCGATGCTGGCCTTGAGGTTGTTTTTTATCACGTGGTGGAATTGCACCGCCTGGCGCGTGGTCAGGCGCAACTGGCCGCCAGCGAAGGTGCCGGCGATGGCATCGAGCGCGCGCCATTGGGCCGGCGTGAGCACACCGCCCGGAATGCGCACGCGGGCCATGAAGGAGAAGGCCTTCTCGAGTTTCTTGCGGCCGCGCTCGGGCCGCAGGTCACGATCGTCCTGCTGGTAGATGCCATGGAATTTGGTGAGTTGCGTATCATCGTCGTCGAGCGCGCCGGTGATGGCGTTTTCCAGCCCCTCGGCGATGGTGCCGCGCAGATAATTGCTGCGATCCTTGATGGTTTCGTTGCGCGATCCAGCCATGCGAGCGTCAGCCTTTACAGGGGTCGGTGCGAAGCCGGCGCGCGGGCGCGCCTGAATGGGGGCAGTGGCTAGCCGTGCCGGGCGTGTGGCAGATGGATACCACATTCGGTTTTGCTGGTGCCAGCCCAGCGGCCGGCGCGCACGGGTTCGCCGACCGCGGTGGGGCGGGTGCAGGGGGCGCAGCCGATGGAGCGGTAGTTGCGCCGCACCAGCGGATGCTGCGGCAGGCCGTGTTCGGCGAAATACCAATCGATTTGCGCGCGCGACCAGCCGACCAGCGGGTTGAGGCGGGTTTTGCCGGCATCGTCGGTTTCGATCATCGGCAGCGCGTCACGCAGGCCGCCATGATAGCGCTTTCGACCGGTGATGTAGGCATCGAAGGCCGCCAGAGCCTCGTCGGTGGGTTCGACCTTGCGGTTCCAGCAGCAGAGATCGGGGTCTCGCTGCCAGAGCAGGCCATCGGGGTCGGTCGCGGCGATGCGCCCGGGGCTGGGGCCGGCATGGGTGACGTTGGTGAGGCCGAGCTGCGCGGTCAGGGTGAGGCGGTAGGCGAGGGTTTCCGGGAATAGTTTTCCGGTGTCGAGAAAAATGACGGGCGTCGCGGCATCGATGCCGGCGACCATGTGCAGCAGCACGGCGCTTTCCGCGCCGAAGCTGGAGAGGAGCGCGATACGGCCCGGGAAATCGCGGGTGATCGCGGCGCGCAGCAGGGTTTCCGCCGAGGCTGGCTCGTCGCGGCTGGCGAAATTATCTGCCTGGCTTACAGGATAGGTGAGCACGGTCATGTCAGTAGACATCCTTGAGATAGCGGCCCTGCTGGCGCAAGGCCGCCATTTCCTGTTCGGCGTCGCGTCCCGCCCCGGTGAGGATGCGGGCGAGCGTGGCATCGATCGCCTGACCCATGCGGCGGTCACCGCAGACATAGAGGTGGGCGCCGTCGGCGAGCCAGTCCAGCAGGGCGGCGCGCTGCTGCCAGAGCCGGTGCTGCACGTAGATTTTCTCCGGCTGGTCGCGCGAGAAGGCGAGGTCGATGCGCGTCAGCAGGCCATCCTTGTGCGCGTCCTGCCATTCCAACTGATAGAGGAAATCATGCGTGTAGTTGCGGTGGCCGAAGAACAGCCAGTTGCGCCCGGTCGCGCCGGTCTCGCGGCGGTCCTGGAGGAAGGCCCGGAAGGGGGCGACGCCGGTGCCAGGCCCGATCATGATGACGGGACGGGTGGGATCGGCGGGCAGACGGAAATGCGGGTTGGGCTTGACCCAGACCGGAACGGTGTCACCACGCCGCAATTGCCTAGTCAGATAGTGGCTTGCGACACCGTGGCGGGTTTCGGTTTCGTGTTGGAAGGAAAACAGCGCGACCAGCAGATCGGCCTGGTCGCCGACCGCTTTCTGGCTGGAGGCGATGGAGTAATAACGCGGCGGCAGGGGGCGCAGCATGGCCAGCAGCGCCTCGGCCGAGGGTTTGGCGGGTGCCGCGCGGAGCAGGTCGATGACGAGATGCGAGGCGATCCAGTCGGCCGCCGCCTGCTTGTTTTCGACGAGGGCGCGCAAGGCGGCATCGTTGCTGAGATCGGCGTAGGTGGCGAGCATTGGCGGGGTGAGCGTCGTGATGTCACGGCCGGTGAGCAGGGTTTCGGCCAGGGCGGCATTGCCGGCGTGCCCGGTTGCGTGCAGCAGCGCCTCGACCATGGCGGGATGGTTTTTCGCCTGCACCGCCAGCGCATCCCCTGGCTCGTAGGTGATGCCGGACTCGGCGAGGGACAGTTCCAGATGCACGGTTTCGGCGCTGGACCGGCTGGAATGCAGGTTGATGTGCTCGGTGATGGTGGCGGCGAAGGGGCGGTTGGCCTGCGGCAGGGCCGGGCTCGGCGGACGGCGGGTTTCGAGCGGGATGATTTCGGCATCCATCCGCTCGGGCGCGAAGCTGGTCAGGGTGGTGCCGATCCAGCCGGTGGCGGCCTGCTGATAATCGACGTCGCAGGCCAGCATGGGGACGAGCCGGGTGGCGCCCAGGGCGGCGAGGCGGCCATCGATCGCCTCGGCGACGGCGCAGAATTTCGGGTAGGCGCGGTCGCCGAGGCCGAGCACGGCGAAGCGCATCTGATCGAGCCGGGGGGCACGGGGCGACATCAGGGCGGCGAAGACGGTTTCGACCCGCTGCGGCGGATCACCCTCGCCCCAGGTGGACGCGAACACCATCACGTCGCGCATGGTGGCGAGTTGGTCGAGCGAGATATCCGCGAGGTCGTGCACGGTGGCGGCGAAGCCCTGGCGGGAGGCGGCTTTCTTGGCGGAAGCGGCCAGCGCCTCGGCATTGCCGGATTCGCTGGCGAACAGGATGGCGAGCTTGGGCCGGGCGGCGGGGGGTGACGCCGGCAGGCTTTGCGGGCTGCCGGCATCGAGCCCGGCCAGGAAGCCGCTGAGCCAGGCGCGCTGGACGTGGCTTGCGCCAGCGAGCACCGAATTGAGCAGGGCGATCTGCTCGGCCGGGAAGGGCGCCGTTTCTGGCAGGCCGGCCAGCGCCGATGCGGCACGCGTCATGCAGGGTTGGCCTTTCGCGGGTGGCGGGCGGAAATGCCCGTTTCACCGGCACTATAAAAAATCCTTCCCTTGTTCCCGCAATGGGCCGGGAAAACAAAAAAATTAGTTTCCGAAATACCTGATATGCAAAACTGGTTTTGTTTTTTTGCCGGGCGGGGCGGAGTGGCCGCTTCTCCGTCCCGCCCCCACCCCTCCCCTGCCCTGCCCTGGGATCAGGCGGAGAGGGCGGCGGCCAGCGCCTGGGCCGAGCGGCCATGCGCGATGCGGGCCTGCAGGCCATCGTAATGCGCGCCGTCGACCCGGGCGAAGGCATGGTCGGCCCCGGCATAGGACCAGCCCTGGATGTGCGGATGACCGGCGATGGCGGCGAGCACGGCCTCGCGTCCGGCCTTGGGGAAAAACCCGTCATTGCCGGCGATGTGGATGAGCAGGGGGGCGCGCACGCTGGGGAGCCTGTCGAGCAGCGTGTCGAGCCCGACGCCGTAATAGGAGATATTGACGTCGGAATCGGACTCGAGCGCCATCAGCATGGCGAGGCGGCCGCCGAGGCAGAAGCCGAGCGTGCCGGCCTTGCCATGCGCGCCCGGCAGGCCGCGCGCGAAGGCGAGGGCGGCACGCAGATCGGCGACGCCCTTGGCCTGGTCGAATCGGCCGAGCAGGTTCAGCGCCTGCTGGAACTGATCCGGCTTATGGTCATCGAGATCGATGCCCTCGCCGAGGCGCCAGAACAGATCCGGCGCGACGGCGATGAAACCCATATCGGCGATCATGGCGCAGGCGGCGCGCAGCGGGGCGTTGACGCCGAATATTTCCTGAATGACGAGGACGGCGCCACCGCGGGGCTGGCTTGGGTGCACCACCAGCGTGTTCATGGCGCCATCCGGCAGGGTGATCGTGTGCATGGCCATCTCGGGAAAACTCCTCTGCTTGGGGGATTATCGGCGATCGTGCCGGTCGAGCACGGCCAGCACCGCGCGGGCCGCCGCCATGGCGGGGTCACCGCCGGCGGGGCGCAGGCGGGCCAGCGCCTCGCGGAAGCCGGCGCGCTGCGCGTCGGCCATTTTCTGGTTGCCGAGCAGGTCGAGCAGGGTTTCGGCCAGTTTTTCCGGTCGGCAATCCTGCTGCAATAATTCGGGCACCAGGCGGCGTGCCGCGAGCAGGTTGATCATGGCGACGAAGGGCACGCGGATCAGGCGGCGGGCGAACCAGGCGGTGATGGGATTGACCCGGTAGGTGACCGCCATCGGCACGCCGGCGAGCGCGAGTTCGAGGGTGGAGGTGCCGCTTTTGGTCAGCGCCGCGCCGGCGCTGGCGAAGGCGTCGTGCTTGTCGATGAGTTCGGTGACGATGATCGGGCGGGTTTTCCAGGTCGATACCGCCGCCTCCACCTCGCCCGCGACGGCGAGCGGCACGGGAATGACCGCCACCAGTTCGGGGGCCTGATGGCGCAGCAGGTCGAGTGTCGCGGCGAACACGGGGAGCAGTTTTCGCACCTCGGTGCGGCGGCTGCCGGGCATGAGGATGATGAGGGTGGCGAGCGGATCGATCTGATAGCGGGCGCGGAAACGGTCATGCTCGCCGAGTTCGGCGCCGGATTGCAGCACCGGATGGCCGACGAAGCTGGCCGGCAGGCCGCGTTCCTGGAACCAGGGCGGCTCGAACGGGAGGAGGCAGAGCAGGGTTTCCCAGAGGCCGGGAAATGACTTCACCCGATGTTCACGCCAGGCCCAGACCTGCGGCGCCACGTAATGCACGCGCGGCACGGCGAGCGGCTTCAGCCGGCGCAGCAGGCGCAGCATGAAGCCGGGACTGTCGATGGTGACGACGATGGCCGGGCGCCGGGCCTCGATATCCGCCACGGTCTGGCGCAGGCGGCGGCCGAGCAGGAAAATGCGGGGGAGAATTTCCACGAGCCCCATCACCGCGAGGTCGTGCATGGGGAACAGGGTCTCGAAGCCGAGTTCGGCCATGCGCGGACCGCCAATGCCGGCAAAGCGCAGATCCGGCTGGATGTCGCGCAGCGCGCGCATGAGCCGCGCGCCGAGCACGTCACCGCTATGTTCGCCGACCGCGATGTAGATGAGGGCATTCATTGCCGGGGTGTCAGGGCGCGCCGGTGCCCGCGGCGGCGGGATGGGGCGCGATGACCGGATCGTCACGCAGGGACTGAAAGAAGCAGCTTTGCCGGCCGGTGTGACAGGCGGGGCCGGTCTGCTCGATCAGCAGCAGCAGCGCATCCGCGTCACAATCGAGCCGGGCCTCGATCAATCGTTGCGTGTGGCCGGAGGTTTCGCCCTTGCGCCACAGCGCCTGACGGCTGCGGCTGTAATAGCAGACGCGGCCGGTGGCCAGGGTTTCGGTGAGCGCGGCGCGGTTCATCCAGGCCAACATCAGCACCTGGCCGGTGTCATGCGCCTGGGCGATGACGGGAATGAGCCCGTCCGGGCCGAAGCGCACGGCATCGAGCGCGCTCATGCCAGCGCCTCGAAGGCCTGGGTCAGGTCCGCCAGCAGATCCGCTGTATCCTCGAGCCCGACATGGAACCGCACGGCGGCACCCTGGAACGCGGTGCCATGCGTGCGTTTGAGGTTGAGGCTGGGCAGGACGAGGCTTTCATAGCCGCCCCAGGAGGCGCCGATGCCGAACAGCCGCAACCCATCGACCATGGCGATGATTTTCTCATGGGCGATGCGTGGGTGGAATTCGACGCCGAACAGGCTGGGCGCGCCCGTATAGTCACGCCGCCAGATGGCGTGACCCGGGGCACCGGGCAGAGCGGGATGCAGCACACGCGCGACTTCGGGCCGGTCGGCGAACCAGCGCGCGAGGGTGAGCCCCGCCTGCATCTGCTGATCGAGCCGGACCGCGAGCGTGCGCGCGCCGCGCAGGGCGAGCCAGCAATCATCGGCGCTGGCATAGGCGCCGAGCAGCATGGCGGCGGTGCGGATGCGGACCCAATGCGCCTCGGTCGAGACGGTGACGGCGCCGAGCAGCAGATCGGAATGGCCGCCGACATATTTGGTCAGGGCCTGCACCGACACATCGACGCCATGCTGGAAGGGCTGGAAGACATGAATGCCCCAGGTATTATCCATGATGACAGGAATTTCGCGCGCCCGCGCGATGCGCGCCAGCGCCGGCACGTCCTGCATTTCGAAGCTGTGACTGCCGGGGCTTTCGATGAACAGGGCTATCGTGTTTTCCCGCAGGCCGGCGCCGATGGCATCGGGGCTTTCGGTGGGCGGGTAATACTCGGTTTCGACGCCGAGCGGCTTGAGCATGCGTTCGCAGAAGGACCGGGTGGGGCCATAGACGCTGTCCGGCATCAGCAGATGGCCGCCGGCCCTGGCATAGGCGAGCAGGGCGACGGCGAGCGCGTTGAGCCCGGTCGAGACGATCTGGCAACGCGTGCCGCCCTCGATCGCGGCCACCATGTCCTCGAGCGCGAAATGGGTGGGCGTGCCCTCGATGCCGTAGATCAGCGCCTGGTCGAGATATTCCTGGCTGGCGGCAAAGCGGTCGGCCGTGCTGGGGTGCAGCACGGTCGAGCCGCGCACCAGCGGGGGGTTGACGAAGCGGCGGCCGAGCGCCGGGGAGGGCCGGCCGGTGTGAATGAGCCGGGTGCGTGGCCGCAGGCGGTCCTGGTCGTTGTCTCTCATGCGCCGGTTTCCTTCACGGTGTCGGGGCGGGTTGCCCATTCGGTCCAGGACCCGTCATAGACCGCGGCCTCGGCAAGCCCGGCATGGTGCAGGGCGAAGGCCAGGATGGCGGCGGTGACGCCGGTGCCGCAACTGGTGATGACCGGGCGGGTGCCATCGACCCCGGCCTGGGCGAGGCGCTGGCGCAGCGCCGGGATGGGCAGGAAATGGCCCGCGGGGTCGAGGAGTTCGGTGAAGGGCAGCGAGATGGCGCCGGGAATATGGCCGGATGGCAGGCCGGGCCGGGGCTCGGGCGCGGCGCCGGTGAAACGGCCGGCTGGCCGGGCATCGAGCAGCAGCGCGCCGGCGGCGAGGGAAGGCGCGATATCACCGAGGCCGGCGAGCAGGCGCGCGCGCAAAGCCGGTTGAAAGTCACCGGTCGGGACGGGCCGCGCGTCACCGGTGGCGATTGGCAGGCCGGCGGCGCGCCAGGCCGGGAGGCCGCCATCGAGCAGAGCCACCTGGTCGTGCCCGAACAGGCGCATCAGCCACCAGCCGCGGGCGGCCGATGCCTGACCTTTCTGGTCATAGAACACGACCTGGCTTTGGGTGCCGATGCCGCATGCCTGAGCCAGACGGGCGAAGCGTGCCTGGCTTGGCACCATGTGCGGCAGGGCATCGTCCGGGTCGGCGAACAGGTCGATGTCAAAGAATTGCGCGGTGGGGATATGCGCCTGGGTGAACAGGTCGGTCGCGTTTTGGCCCTCGGTGGGCAGGTATTTGGTGGCATCGAAGATGCGCAGGTGCGGCGAATCGAGCCGGGCGGCGAGCCAGGCTGGGGTAACCAACGGTGTCATGTGCCCTCGGTTGGCGGGTGGGCGCGGCCGCCATGGCCTGGCCGCGCGGCGATTGGTGCCGTTGAAAGCGCCATCGGCCGGCGCTGGTCAAGACCGGTCGGGGGGGTATTGAGACAATGCGGCGGGTCTCATGAAAAGTCCGGCGGGTCTCATGGAAAGTCCGGCACCGGAAGTTTTGGTTAGGCGCGCTTGCCCGGCGCGCAGTCCGGCACCGGCCCGCACCCCCACCCGGCCACCCATGACAGTATACTTCCGTGGGTGGCCGGGTGGGGGTGCGGGCCGGTGCCGGACTTTCCATGAGACCCGCCGGACTGCGCGCCGGCGAGGCGCGCCTGACCAAAACTTCCACTCCCGGACTTTCCTTATCACCCTCACACACTATCCGAGGCGCAGCACCACGTCGGCGATGGCGGCGAGGGCTGGCGAATGGGTGGCGATGAGCAGGGTGCGCGGGCCGGCGGCGGCGCGCAGGGTGGCGACCAGCGCCTGTTCGGACGCGGCGTCGAGATGCGCGGACGGCTCGTCCAGCAGCAGCAATGGCGCGCCGGCGAGCCAGGCCCGCGCGAGCCCGATGCGCCGGCGTTCGCCGCCGGAAAGCCCGCTGCCGCGCTCGTCAAGCCTGGTGTTCAGCCCATCGGGGCGGCGGGCCAGCAAGGGGCCGAGCCCCGCCGCCTCGGCCGCGGCGCGCAGGCTGGCGGCATCGGCGGTTCGCGCCGGCAGGGCCAGCGCCAGGTTTTCCGCGAGCGTTCCGGGCACCAGAAGCGTGGTCTGGCCCAGCCAGCCGACGGCGCCGGCCAGGCTGCCGATGGCGGCAAGGTCGGTGCCGTTGATGGTGATGGCGCCGCCACTGAGCGGGACGAGGCCGAGCAGCGCATGCAGGATGGTGCTTTTGCCGCTGCCGCTGGGGCCGAGCAGCACGCCGATTTTGCCGGCGGGCACGAACAGGCTGACATCCCGCACCGCCGGTGAGGGGGCGCCCGGATGATGCAGGCAAAGCTGATGCAGGCCGAGGCTGGGGGGGGCGGCGAGGCGTGGCGGCGGCAGGCTTGTCGCGGCCGCCGCGGCCTCGGTTTCAAGGATGGGCATCAGCCGGTCGGCGGCGGTTTCGGCGGCTTGCTGGTCGTGATAGGCGGCGGCGAGGCGGCGGAGCGGCGCATAGAATTCCGGCGCGGCGGCCAGCACGAAAACGGCGCGCCGCAGATCGAGCCGCGCGCGATGCGCGAACGGCAGCAGATGCAGCAGGGTGAAACCGGCATAGACCGCGACCAGGGCGACCGACAGGGCGGCGAAGAATTCGAGCCCGCCGGTGGAAATGAAGGCGATGCGCAACACGCCCATGGTGCGCCGTCGCAGCTCATCGGCGGCGGCGGCCAGGGTTTCGGCCTCGCGCGCCTCGGCGTTGAAGGCGAGAATGGTCGGCAATTGCCGCAGCCGGTCGGCGAACAGGCCGGACAGGCGGCTGAGCGCGGTGAGTTGGCGGTGCGATTGCTCGGCCGCGGCGCCGCCGGCCAGGATCATCAAGGCCGTGAAGGGGATCAGGGTGGCGAACAGGATGGCGGCGCTGATGGGGCTGGCCAGCGCCACGCCGAGCCCGACCAGCATGGGCACGACACCGGCGGCAAACCGCGCCGGGCGGTAACGCGCCACATAGGCGTGCAACGCCTCCACCGTGTCGCACACGAGGGTGGCGATTTCGCCCACCGGCCGGTCGGACGGGCGGCGCAGCAGGGCGCGGGCCAGATTGGCGCGCACCCGGTGGCGCGCGCGCGCCGCCGCCCGCGCGCCCTGGCTGATGGCGGCCTCGGCCAGCAGGCCGCGCACCAGCAATAGCGCGGCAGAGGCCGCCGCGAGGCGCAGAGCGGGCCGGCCGGTTGCGGCCAGCCGGCCGATCAGGCAGGCCAGCGAGGCGGCGAAGGCGAGCCCGACCGCGCCATCGGCGACCAGCAGCCATGCCGCCGCCCGGGCCGCGCTTTCATGCGGCAAGGTCGCGCGCAGAAAGGCGGCGCGGCGCCGGGCCGGTGTTGTTCGTGTGGTCAGGTTCGCGCCCACTTTACCTTTGTACGCCTCTATCGGGTTTGCCGCGGCGCGGCATGATCTGGGTCAAGGTGGCCGGCGCGCCGGCCGGCCACTGTCTGGCCCGGTGTCGAAAGGCGGCAAAGCCGCATGGAAAGGACCTAGCATGGACCCGAGCGTGGTGGACCTGTCTCGGCTGCAATTCGCGCTGACCGCGCTCTATCATTTCCTGTTCGTGCCGTTGACGCTCGGGCTGTCGTTCATGCTTTTCATCATGGAAAGCATCTATGTCATGACCCGCAGGCCGATCTGGCGCACCATCACCAAATTCTGGGGCACCATATTCGGCATCAATTTCGTGCTCGGGGTGGCCACGGGCCTGACCATGGAATTCCAGTTCGGCACCAACTGGTCGTACTATTCCAATTATGTGGGGGACGTGTTCGGCGCGCCGCTGGCGATCGAGGGGCTGATGGCCTTTTTTCTCGAGGCGACATTCGTCGGGCTGATGTTTTTCGGGTGGGAGAAACTCTCCCGGGTGCAGCATCTCGTCGTCACGTTCCTGGTGGCGCTCGGCACGAATTTGTCCGCGCTGTGGATTTTGATCGCCAATGGCTGGATGCAGCACCCGGTGGGAGCGACCTTCAACCCGGACACCATGCGCATGGAGGTGACGGATTTCATGGCGGTCATCTTCAACCCGGTGGCGCAGGCGAAATTCGTGCACACGGTCAGCGCCGGATACGTCATTGCCTCGGTCGTGGTGCTCGGCGTCTCGGCGCTTTACCTTTTGCAGGGAAAATATCCGGCGGTCGCCCGCCGCTCGATCATCGTTGCCTCCGCCTTCGGCCTCGCCGCCTCGCTTTCGGTCGTGGTGCTCGGCGATGAATCCGGCTATACCCTGACCGACAACCAGAAAATGAAGCTCGCCGCGATCGAGGCGGAATGGCATACCGAGCCCGCGCCCGCCGGCATCACGCTGTTCGGCATTCCGGACATGAAGACCCACACCACGAAATATGATGTGGAATTTCCCTGGGTGCTCGGCCTCATCGCCACCCGCAGCATCAACCGCCCCATCGAGGGCATTTCGGAAATGGTTCTGAAGGAGCAGGAGAATTTCCAATCCGGCCTGCAGGCCTATATCGCGCTCCAGGATCTCAAGAAAGATCCGAACAATATCGCCGAACGCGCCATCTTCGCCGCCCACCAGCACGATATGGGCTATGCGCTGATGCTGAAGAAATACGTCGATGATCCGATCCGCGCGACCAAGGCCGATATCGAGCGCGCCGCGTGGGATACGGTGCCCGATGTGCCCTTCATGTTCTTTGCCTTCCGCGTCATGGCCGGGCTTGGCTTCTTTTTTATCTTCCTGTTCGCGACCGGCTTCACGCTGGTCACGCTGCGCCGGTTCGACCAGCGGTGGTTTCTGTGGCTCGCGGTGCTGGCGCTGCCATTGCCTTGGGTTGCCGCGGAAATCGGCTGGCTGGTCGCCGAACTCGGTCGCCAACCCTGGGTCATCGAAGGCGTGCTGCCCACCTTTCTGGCGCCCTCATCACTGTCACGCGCGCAAATCTGGACGACGCTGGCCGGCTTTACGCTGCTGTATGGCACGCTGGCGGTGATCGAGTTCAGGCTCATCGTGCGCACCATCAGGCGCGGCCCCTACGCCACGCATGACCCGGGCCTGCCCGGCGCCGTCGCGGCCGCGCCGATTTCCGTCACCGCATAAAAAGGCACCGCACACATGCTCGGTTATGCAACGTTGCGCGTCATCTGGTGGGTTTTGCTGGGTGTGCTGCTGATCGGCTTCGCGGTCACCGATGGATGGGACCTGGGCGCGTGTGCGCTGCTGCCCTTCATTGCCCGCACCGACGGCGAGCGCCGCCTGACCATCAATGCGGTCGCGCCGACCTGGGAAGGCAATCAGGTCTGGTTCATACTCGGTGGCGGCGCCATTTTTGCCGCCTGGCCCTTCGTCTACGCGGTCAGCTTCTCGGGGTTTTATCTCGCGATGTTTCTGGTGCTGGCGTCGCTCATTCTGCGCCCGGTCGGCTTCAAATACCGCTCCAAGCGGCCGCAGCGCGCCTGGCGCAGCCGCTGGGACTGGGCCTTGTTCGTCGGCGGCTTCGTGCCGAGCCTGGTGTTCGGCGTCGCGGTCGGCAATGTGCTGAGCGGCGTGCCGTTTCATTTCGACGATGATCTGCGGATTTTCTATGATGGCAGCTTTCTTGGCCTGTTCACGCCGTTCAGCCTGCTGTGCGGCCTGTTGTCGGTCGCGATGCTGACCATGCACGGCGCCGCGTTCGTCTCGACCAAGGTCGAGCGCGGTCGCGTGCATGACCGCGCCAGCGCCTTCGGCCGCATGGCGGCGGTGGCCACCATCGTGCTGTTCGCGGTTGGCGGAATTTTCATCGCCTTCGGTCATCTCGGCTATGCCATGGTCAATCTGGTGGACCCGGCCGGGCCGTCCAACCCGCTGCGCGCCACGGTGCACCATGCCGCCGGCGCCTGGCTGCGCAATTACGCCACCTATCCGTGGAATGCGCTGGCGCCGCTGCTTGGCCTCGGCGGGGCGATGATCGCGTTTCTCGGCTTTTCCCGCCGCGCCGATGGGCTGACGCTGCTTGGCTCGGCCGGATCGGTCGCGGGCATCATCGCAACCGTCGGGGTGTCGATGTTTCCGTTCATCCTGCCGTCCAGCACGGACGCGCATGCGAGCCTGCTGGTCTGGAACGCCTCATCGAGCCGGGGCACGCTGTTCACCATGCTGATCGTCACCGTGATCTTCCTGCCGATCATTCTGATTTACACGAGCTGGGTGTACCGGGTGCTGTTCGGCCGGATCACGCAGACGGAAATTGCCGCGAGCCCGGACTTCTACTGAAAACGGAGAGACA
>DAIDIQ010000018.1 GCA_027459285.1 Acetobacteraceae bacterium | reverse complement strand
CAACAGAAAGCCCGTGACCGGCCCCGCGAGTTGCAGCAGCGGCAGGGCGGCCTGCCCGGCGCCGAGAAAACCGTAGATCGGCGCCATGTTGTTCTGTTGCAGGCCGAAGCTGAATTGCAGGCCGAGGAAGCCCGTGTTCATGGCAAGGATACGGCCGAACGACAAGGCAGGCGGGGCCGTGGGGTGGCCGGTGGCACGCATGAACGCTCCCTGCCCGGCGGCGGCCGGTGTGTTGGCTTTTCACCGGCTTCTAGCAGGGGTTGGCGGCAACCGCAATCGATTGCATCGGCCGGCAGTGTCCCAGTTTGACGTCCGGCGTGCTTTGTCTGAAGTCCGGCACCGGAAGCTTTTTGTTGGACGCGCCCGCCGGTGCCGGACTTCAAACAAAGCATGCGGGCCGGTGCCGGACTTCAGACAAAGCGCGTGCCGGGCGGCGCAAGCCGGCGCGTCAGCCTGCGGCTAAATGCCGACCAGTCCCCTGGCGAAGACCATGGCGTCGAACGGGCGGAGATCCTCGGCCTGTTCGCCGACTCCGACGGCGTGGACGGGGAGGGCGAATTCCTCGGCGAGGGCGACGACGATGCCGCCGCGGGCGCTGCCGTCGAGCTTGGTGACGATGAGGCCGGTGACGTCGACCATTTCCTTGAAGACGCGGACCTGTTCGATGGCGTTCTGGCCGGTGGTGGCGTCGAGCACGAGCAGCACCGAATGCGGCGCGGAGGGGTCCTGCTTGCGCAGGACGCGGATGATTTTCTGTAATTCCTGCATCAGCGCCGATTTGTTGTGCAGGCGGCCGGCGGTGTCGATGAGCAGGATGTCGGCGGCATCGGCGCGGGCGCGGGTGAGCGCATCGAAGGCGAGGCCGGCGGCATCCGTGTTGGCGGGGCCGGCGATGACCGGGGCGCCGGTGCGGTTGCCCCAGATCTGCAATTGCTCGACCGCGGCGGCGCGGAACGTATCACCCGCGACCAGCACGGGGCGCAGGCCCTGGCCCGCCCACATCTGGGCGAACTTGCCGATGGTGGTGGTTTTGCCGGTGCCGTTGACGCCGGCGACCAGGATGACGTGCGGATGGCGGGCGGGGTCGAGCCGCAGGGGCTGGGCGATGGGGGCGAGGATGGCGGCGATTTCGGCGGCCAGCGCATCGCGGATTTCGGCGTCGGTGATGTCACGGCCGAAGCGGGAGCGGCGGAAGGCGGCGATGACGCGGGCGGCGACCTTGGTGCCGAGGTCGGAGGCGATCAACGCCTCCTCGAGCGCGTCGAGGGCCGCGTCATCGAGGCGGCGACGGGTGACCACCGACGACAGATTGTCGGACAGTTTCTGGGTGGAGCGTTGCAGCCCGTCCTTGAGGCGGGAGAGGAAACCGAGGGCCATCAGGCGGCTGCCCGGCGCGGGAGGTGACGCGCGCGGTGTTGCGCCGCGTTCATGCCGGGGCCAGCGCCGCCGCCGCCTGCTCGACCAGTTCCCCGATGATCTCGGCGACACTCTGTTCGGCGGTCACCATGCCCACCGATTGCCCGGCCATCACCGACCCCTGTTCCACATCGCCATCGATCACCGCGCGGCGCAGCGCGCCGGCCCAGAAATGCTCGATCTCCAGTTGCGCCGCCTCCTTCGTCAATTCCCCAGCCAGGAAGCGGTCCCGGGTCGCTATCTGGTGCGCCACGAAACGCTGCGTGCCCTCGTTCACCAGGCCGCGCACCGGGATCACCGGAAACCGGTCATCGATCTGCACCGACGGCATGGCGTCGCGCGCGTTGGCGCGAATGAACGCCTGCTTGAACCGCGCATGCGCGACCGATTCGCGCGCCGCGGCAAAGCGCGTGCCCAACTGCGCGCCTGACGCGCCCAGCCGCAGATAGGCGGCAATCGCCTCGCCCCGGCCCAGGCCGCCGGCCACGAACACCGGCACATCGCGCATATGCGGCAGAATTTCCTGCGCCAGCACCGTCAATGAGACCGGTCCGATATGCCCGCCCGCCTCCGATCCCTCGATCACCAGCGCCTCCACGCCCGTGCGCACCAGCCGGCGGGCCAGCACCAGAGCCGGCGCGAACCCGATCAGCCGCGCCCCGCCATCGCGCACCGCGCGCACCGCCGGCCCCGGCGGCACCCCGCCCGCCAGCACGATGTGCGAAACCTTCGCCGCATGGCACACGCCGATCAGATCCATCAGCCTCGGGTGCATCGTTATCAAATTCACACCGAAGGGTTTTTGCGTCAGCGCCTGGGTCGCGGCAATTTCCGCCTCCAGCAATTGCGGCGTCATCGCCCCGCAGGCGATCACGCCGAACCCGCCGGCATTGGAAATGGCCGACACCAGGTGCCGCTCCGAAACCCAGCTCATCGCGCCGCCCAGCAGCGCCGTTTCCGTGCCCAGGAATTCTGTGCCGCGCGCCCACAGCGCGGCCAGTTCCGCTGGCACCCCGAGCGTCCCCACCTCAGCCATCCAGCCCATAGGCGGTGTGCAGCGCCCGCACCGCGAGCTCGGTATATTCCGCCGCCACCAGCACGCTCACCTTGATCTCACTGGTCGAAATCACCTGGATATTGATCGAGCGGTCGGCCAGGGTCTTGAACATCGTCGCCGCCACGCCCGCGTGGCTGCGCATGCCCACCCCCACCACGCTGATCTTGGTCACGTTCGGGTCGGTCGCGATCTCCGCGAACGGGATATGGTCGTGCGCCGCGCGCAACGCCGCCTCGGCGCGCGGAAAATCCGCGCGGCTGACCGTGAATGTCATGTCGGTCGTGCCATCCGCGGCCACGTTCTGCACGATCATGTCCACGTTCACGTGCGCCTCGGCCAGCGCGCCGAAAATCAGCGCCGCGACCCCCGGCCGGTCCGGCACCCGGCGCACCGTCACCTTTGCCTCGTCCCGGGAATACGCGATGCCGGACACCAGTTCCTTCTCCACGATCTCCTCCTCTCCCACCACCAGCGTGCCCGGCGCGTCGCTGAAGCTCGACAGCACCTGCACCCGCACCCGTTCCTTCATCGCCAGTTCCACGCTGCGCGTCTGCAGCACCTTGGCCCCCACCGAGGCCAGCTCCAGCATTTCCTCGTAGCTGATCCGGTCCAGCTTGCGCGCGCGCGTGGCAATGCGCGGGTCGGTGGTGAACACGCCCTCCACATCCGTGTATATGTCGCACCGGTCCGCGCCAAGCGCCGCCGCCAGCGCCACCGCCGAGGTATCCGACCCGCCGCGGCCGAACGTCGTGATCCGCTGGTTCGGGCCGATGCCCTGAAACCCCGCCACCACCGGCACCTGCCCCGCCGCCATGCGCGCGATCAGCGTCTCCGCCTCGATCCTCTCGATCCGCGCCTTGCCATGCGCATCGTCCGACCGCACCGGTATCTGCCAGCCCTGCCAGGACCGCGCCTCCACCCCCTCGGTCTGCAACGCAATCGCCATCAGGCCAGACGTCACCTGCTCGCCGCTCGCCACCACCGCGTCATATTCGCGCGCGTCATGCAACGCCGACAGCGCCTGGCACCATGCCACCAACTGGTTGGTCGCCCCCGCCATGGCGGAAACCACCACCGCCACCTCGTGCCCGGCCTCCACCTCGCGCCTCACGCGCCGTGCCGCGGCGCGGATCCGGTCGATATCCCCGACCGACGTGCCACCGAACTTCATCACCAGCCGAGACATGCACACCCATCCAGCCGAGAAACACGGCGGGCAATCCGGGCCGCCATCGGGGCCGGCAGGACTATCGGCTTGCCCCAGGGCTGGCAAGCGGCGCTATAGGGTGGCGGATCAGCGGACAGCGCGACCGTTGGCACGGGCGTGGGCGGCGGAATGGGTGGGCACTCTGGCATGAGCGACGGCAGCGTCGATACGGCGGAAGCCGGCAGCGTCGATACCGCGGAAATCGCGAAGTTCAACGCGCTCGCCGCCCGCTGGTGGGACCCGCGCGGCCCCATGCGCCCGCTTCATGCCATGAACCCGGCCCGCATCGGCTGGATCGCCGCCCGCCTCCCCGCCGCCGGCCCAAACCATCTGCTCGATGTCGGCTGCGGCGCCGGCCTCGCCGCCGAGGCGTTGGCCCGCCTCGGCCACATCGTCACCGGCATAGACGCCGCGGCCGAACCCATCGCCGCCGCCCGCGCCCATGCGCCCCCAACCCTCACCCTCGCCTATCGCCAGACCACCGCCGAGACCGTGCGCGCCGAAGGGGCCCGCTTCGATGCCGTCACCGCGCTCGAGGTGGTCGAGCACGTCCCCAACCCCGATGCCTTCATCGCCACCCTTGCCGGCCTGCTCCGCCCCGGCGGCCGTCTGTTCCTCTCCACCCTCAACCGCACCCCGCGCTCATATCTGGAGGCCAAGCTCGGCGCCGAATATCTGCTCCGTCTGCTTCCCGTCGGCACGCATGACTGGCGGCGCTTCCTGCCCCCCGCCCGCCTCGCCCAGGCCTGCCGCGAGGCAGGGCTGCGCGTCACCGAAACCGCCGGCCTGCGCCCGCGCCTGTCCGGCGGCTTCGCCATCGCGCCCGATCTGGCAGTGAACTACCTGATGTGCGCGGAAAGATGACCAGACCAGTCAGCCAAGCGTTGACACATCACCGCCGCCGGCTATAGTCCGCGCCCTCGGCAAGCCCCCTTTCCCGGGTGGAACAGGGGGATGCTGTTTGCGCATTCAACCGGGCGGGTCGCGGCCAATGGCTGCCTCACGCCGCTTTACTGGAGCATGATGGCGTGGCGCGTATCGCGGGCGTGAACATACCAACCAATAAACGTGTCGTCATCAGCCTGCGCTATATCTATGGCATCGGGCCGGCCAAGGCCGACGAAATCTGCCGCAAGCTCGAAATCCCGGCCGAGCGCCGGGTCAATCAGCTATCCGACGACGAGATCCTGCGCATCCGTGAGTTGATCGACCGTGAATTCCGCGTCGAGGGTGACCTCCGGCGCGAGGTCGCCATGAACGTGAAGCGCCTGATGGACCTTGGCTGCTATCGCGGCCTGCGCCACCGCCGCGGCCTGCCGGTGCGCGGTCAGCGCACCCACACCAATGCCCGCACCCGCAAGGGCAAGGCGGTCGCCATCGCCGGCAAAAAGAAAGTCACCAAGTAACCGTCTCCGCCGCCCGACCACGCACAGATACGCTCCGCACCCTTTCAGTTTCAGGATAGTTTGCCCATGGCGAAGCCCGCCGCAGCCGCCCGTCCGCGCCGCAAGGAACGGAAAAACATCACCGCCGGCGTCGCTCACGTCGCGGCCACCTTCAACAACACCATCGTCACCATCACGGATGCGCAGGGCAACACCATCGCCTGGTCGTCCGCCGGCGCGCAGGGCTTCAAGGGCAGCCGCAAATCCACCCCCTACGCCGCCCAGGTCGCGGCCGAGGATGCCGGCAAGAAAGCCCGCGAACACGGCATGGAGACGCTGGAGATCGAGGTCAGCGGCCCCGGTTCGGGGCGCGAATCGGCACTCCGCGCGTTGCAGACCGTCGGCTTCTCTGTCACCGCCATCCGGGACCTGACGCCGATACCCCATAATGGCTGCCGGCCGCGCAAGCGCCGCCGCGTCTGACGTCGGCTAAGTCTGGCCCCCCGCCGAGGCAGGGGGCCCCTGTTCGGCGCGCCGTCTTTCGCGCGCTTTTGTATTGTATTTGAGGCGAGCGGCACATGGCCCTACAGAGAAACTGGCAGTCTCTGATCAAGCCCGAGAAACTCGGCGTCGAGTCCGGGCATGACCCCGCGCGTATCGCGACCATCGTCGCCGAACCGCTCGAGCGTGGCTTCGGCATGACGCTCGGCAACGCCATCCGCCGCATCCTGCTCTCCTCGCTGCAAGGTGCCGCCGTCACCAACGTGCAAATCGACGGCGTGCTGCACGAATTCTCCTCCATCGCCGGCGTGCGCGAGGACGTCACCGACATCGTCCTCAACATCAAGCAACTCGCGCTCCGCATGCACGGCGAAGGCCCCAAGCGCATGACGCTCTCGGCCACCGGCCCCGGTGAGGTGCGCGCCGGCCAGATCACCACCGGCCACGATGTCGAGATCATGAACCCCGACCTCGTGCTCTGCACCCTCGATGACGGCATCAAGCTCGGCATGGAATTCACCGTCCAGCTCGGCAAGGGCTACGTCCCCTCCACCATGAACCGCGCCGAGGACAGCCCGATCGGCCTGATCCCGATCGATTCCATCTATTCCCCGGTCCGCCGCGTCTCCTACCGGGTCGAGCCCACCCGCGTCGGCCAGGTCACCGATTACGACAAGCTCGTCCTCAACGTCGAAACCAACGGCGCCATCGGCCCCGAGGACGCGGTGGCCCTCGCCGCCCGCATCCTCCAGGACCAGCTCCAGCTCTTCATCAATTTCGACGAGCCCCAGCAACTCCGCGGCGAGGA
>DAIDIQ010000013.1 GCA_027459285.1 Acetobacteraceae bacterium | reverse complement strand
TACGCTCGTGGGTGGCCGGGTGGGGGTGCGGGCCGGTGCCGGACTTGAACAAAGCATGCGGGCCGGTGCCGGACTACGGACCAATTACCAAAGTTTTTTTGGTTCTTTTTGTTCACAAAAAGAACAGTCTTCCTCATCACCTAATCACTCCTCAACGCTGATCGGAGGGAAGCGGCGCCCGCGGGATCGGACGCTTCGGCGAGGCGGGTGGCGGCGAGGCGGGCGAAGTGGCGCAGCAGGGCGTGGCGGCGGGCGGGGGCGACCTTGGTTTCGATGCCGGGGGCGATGAGTTCGGCGTCGATACCCGCGATGGCGACGATGAGGCCGGTTTCGGGGGGGAGGAGGTGGCGGGGGAAGGCGTCGTCGACGGCGAAGAGGAGGGTGTCGGCGTAGTCGCGGTATTCGGGCCATTTGCTGTCGGCGAGGAAGTCTCGGCGGCCGGACTTGATTTCGATGACGGCGAAGTTGCCGTCGGGGCGGAGGGCGAGGATGTCGGCGCGGCGGCCGTTGGGCAGGGTGACCTCGTGCAGCGGCGCCCAGCCGAGGCGGAGGCAGAGGCGGGCGACGTCTCGATGCAGGCGGGCGGTGGTGGCGGCGGGGTCGGTCAGGGGGCGAGGCGATCGATCGCCTGGGCGAGGGTGACGTCGTTGGTGGTGAGGCCGGCGGGGTCGTGGGTGGTGAGGGTGATGGAGACCTGGTTGTAGACGTTGGACCATTCTGGGTGGTGGTCCATTTGCTGGGCGATCAGGGCGATCTGGGTCATGAAGCCCCAGGCGGCGATGAAATCGGCGAAGCGGAGCGTGCGGGAGATGGCGGGGCGGGCTGGGTCGAGCGTCCAGCGCGGCAGGGTTTGGCCGAGGGCGGCGCGTTCGGCATCGGTGAGGAGGGGCATCTGCTGGGTCCTTCTGGTCAGGCCGGCATGAAATGGCCTTGCACGGCCTGGCGCAAGGCCGGCAGCACGTCAGACTCGAACCAGGGGTTGCGGGCCTGCCAGCCGATGGTGCGCCAGGAGGGGTGCGGCAGGGGCAGGCGGGCCGGCAGGAAGCGGCGGAAATCGGCCACGGTTCGGGTGAGGTTGGTGGTGCCGAGCACCAGGGCCTGGGCGTAGGCGCCGACCAGCAGGGTGAGGCGGATTCGCGGCATCAGGGCAAGCACGCTTGCATGCCAGAGTGGCGCGCAGGCGGGGCGGGGCGGACGGTCACCGCCGCGGGGCAGGCGGCCCGGGTAGCACAGACCGACGGGCAGGATGGCGACGCGGCTTGGATCATAGAATTGCGCCTCGGTGAGGGCGAGCCAGGCGCGCAGGCGGTCGCCGGAGGCATCGTGCCAGGGGATGCCGCTTTCGTGCACCCGGGTGCCGGGGGCCTGGCCGATGATGAGCAGGGTTGCCCGGGTATCGGCGCGCAGCACCGGGCGCGGGCCGAGCGGCAGATCGGTGCAGTGGCGGCAGGCGGCGATGTTTCGCAGCAGCGAGGCCAGGGCTGCTTCCCGCGCGGTCATGATTTCGGGACGGTATCCCGGGCGACGACCGGCAGGTCGAAGTCGATCTGGCCGTAATAGCGGAAATTGACCGTGCAGCCGAGTGTCTGGCCAGGGCGGGGCACGAAGGAAAGATCCTGCAGGACGAAATGGATACCGCCTGGCTTTAAGACGAGATCCCCATGCGCGGGCACGGGCACGCTGAGCAGGATGGGCAGTTCATTGGTGCCCATGGGGGACAGGCCGGGGTTTTTGCGCTTCTTCGGGTTGGTTTCGCTGATCGTGGTGCCCTGCGCGTCGGCGCAGGAGACGCCGACCAGATCATCGGCGCTGCCGGTGTTGGTGAAGGTGGCATAGGCTGGCTGATCACCGGTTTTGTCGGGCGCGGGCATGTAGGCGCTTTTGATGGTGATGTCGGACATCGAGGGCATTTTCAGGATCGGCGTGCCGGCGATGTTGAGGGAGCCGATCGTGGCGGGCCTGGCGGTTTGGGCCATGGCCGGACCCGCGCAGAGCACGGCAAGGAAACCGAGCCGGCTGGCGCGATGCATGGCATGGCGGCCGAGGATGATGGCGTCAGGCCAGGGCATAGGCGACCTCGTTGGTGTACACGGCATGTTCCTTGCCGAGATGCGAACTGAACAGCACGAAATGGCCGATTTCCGCGTCTTCGGCCGCGAACAGGTTGTGCGCCTGGATATAGGCGGCGAGGCGGGACTCGGGAATGGCGGGGTCGAGCCGGGCGAGGGTGACGTGGGGGAGAAAGCGCCTTCGTTCGGGCGGCAGGCCGGCGCGTTGCAGGGCGGTCTCGATTTTCGCCTGGAGA
>DAIDIQ010000291.1 GCA_027459285.1 Acetobacteraceae bacterium | reverse complement strand
GGCGCTGTTGTTCGTGCCCTCCATCCCGGCGCGGCAAGACTGGAATGTGTTGATAAACCGTGCCCACCCCGATGCGGCGCGCTTCGCGCATTCGCGGCCGGAGCCCGTGGCGTGGGACGCAAGACTTTTCACGCCCTGATGGCATGGGGTCCGGGGCCTCACGGCCCCGGCGGGTTGCCACCGGGTCCGCCACCGGTTCGAGGACCGGTGGCAAGGGGCGGAGCCCCTGGGATTTTAGGATTTGTTGGCTTTGTGGGCGGCGGCTTGTTCGGGGGTGGCGACGCCGCCGTGGGATGCGGACCAGGCTTGGGGGTTGTCGAGGAAGCGGCGGACTTCGGACAGGGCGCCGTCCGGGAAGTAGGGGTGGTCTCGGCAGGCGTCGAGCACGTCCCACCAGGTGCAGAGGTGGTGGAGGGTGATGCCCATGGTGCGGAGGGTTTCGAAGCTGCCGGGGAAGACGCCGTAGAAGAAGACGACGAAGGTGTGTTCGGTGATGGCGCCGGCGTTGCGGAGGGCCTCGGCGAACTGGATTTTCGATTGGCCGTCGGTGGTCAGGTCCTCGACCAAGAGGGTGCGTTTGCCTTCGGGGGCGTTGCCTTCGATGAGGGCGTTGCGGCCGAAGCCCTTGGGTTTTTTGCGGACATAGGCCATGGGGGCCATCATGCGGTCGGCGATCCAGGCGGCGAAGGGGATGCCGGCGGTTTCGCCGCCGGCGACGACGTCAATGCTTTCATAGCCGACGTGGCGGCCTATTTTATCTACCGCGAGCTCGATGATCTTGGCGCGGGCGCGTGGGAAGAAGATGATGCGCCGGCAATCGATGTAGACGGGAGATTTCCAGCCGGATGTCAGGGTGTAGGGTTCCTCGGGGCGAAAATTGACGGCTTTGATTTCAAGCAGGATGCGGGCGGTGGTGAGGGCGGCGTCGCGGTCGCGGTCACTGATGCCGGGGTCGGTGCCGATGCGGGCGGTGGGTGCGGCTGGCATGACGGGTCCTTCAGGGCGTGGGTGCGATGCCGGAGCGTGAGACACCGGCGTTTCCGCTTGGTAGCGCCGGGGTGGCGGCCGCGTCTATTGGCGGGGTGGCGGCGGGCGGCGAGGAGCCGGGGATTGTGTGGCTGCTGGAGGATACGCATGCGGGCGGCAACGATGCGTGCCTGGCGATTGCGGAGCGGCTGGGGGTAGCGTTTCGGCGGGTGCCGCTGCGGTGGAGCGGGGCGGGGTGGCGCGGGCTTGGGCTGATGTGGCGGGGGGCGGCGACGGGCAGCCTGGGTGGGTTGCAGTCTCCGCTGCCGTTGGCGACGGGGCAGCCGGGGCTGACGCTTTCGGCCGGGCGGCGTGGGGCGCGGGTGGCGGCGTGGCTGAAGCAGGCGTGCGGCAGCGCGATGGTGCAGTATGGCGAGGCGGGGCTGGCCGGGCGGGCTGCGGATTTGACGATTACGGACGCGCCGGTGGCGGCGGGCCGGGGGGTTTTGCCGGTGCTGGGGCCGCCGCAGCGGATTGGGCCGATGGCGATTGCGGCGGCGCGGGCGGCGTGGCGGGAGCGGTTGGCGCATTTGCCGCACCCGCGATTGGCGCTGTTGCTGGGGCCGGGGCCGTTTCGGTCCGAGCTGCCGCCGAGCGAGGTGTTTCGGGTGGCGACGGGGCTGACGGAGGCGCTGCGCGGCGCGGGCGGGGCGATTTTGGCGCTGGCGGACCAGCGGGCGGGGCGCGAGGCGATGGACGCGCTGGCGGCGGGGCTGGGCAGCGGGTTGCATTTGCTGCACCGGAGCGATGAGCCGGGGCCGGACCCGAGCCTGGGGTTTTTGGCGCTGTCGGACGCGATTGTGGTGGCGGGGCATGCCGGGCCGTTGTTGCTGCGGGCGTGTGTGTTTCCGGTGCCGGTGTATGTGGCCGCGGTGGGGCCGACGCAGCCGCGCGAGCGGCGGTTGCAGAAGCGGCTGGCGGAGGCGGGGCATGTGCGCTGGCTGGAGGGGGAGATTGGCGGCTGGAGCCGGCCGGCACTGGACGAGGCGGGACGGGCGGCGGGGGCGGTGCGGGACCTGATGGAACGGGTGGGCGCGGGTGGTTGATTGCGTGGGCGGGGCTGGTGAGGCTAGTGTGCGGCATGGAGACGGTTAGGATGACGGGCGGGCCGGGCGCGGAGGGGCAGATTTTTCGCCGCTGCGAGCGGGCGGTGGTGACCGCGTATCGGGAATTGCGGCAGGTGGGCACGGGGGACCCGGAAGCGTTTCGGGCGTGCACGACGCTGTATCGGATTCATCATCCGGAGGCGTCGATCAATGAGGCGCGGCGGCTGGTGGCGGAGTGGGTGGACACGCACATCAACCGCGCGCGCAAGGGGCCGACGAGCGGCTGCGACTGCGACTGAGGGGGTGAGGGCGCGGACGGTCAGGCAGGCGTGGGCGGGTCGGGGATAGGGTCTGACCAGCCAAACGCATCCAGATCGAGCCGATAGCCGCCGCCTTCGGTGATGAGCAGCGTTATGCGGTGCGGGTCCGGCTCGATCTTGCGGCGCAGGCGGTAGATGTGGGTCTCGAGCGTGTGGGTGCTGACGTCGTTCTGGAAGCCCCAGACCTCGTCGAGCAGCCGGTCG
>DAIDIQ010000260.1 GCA_027459285.1 Acetobacteraceae bacterium | reverse complement strand
GTTCATCCCCGCGCGGGCGGGGAACACATGTTGTGACGATCTATGCGGTCAATTTCCCGCGGTTCATCCCCGCGCGGGCGGGGAACACCTTGTTATGGTCCATAGAAAAACCTAGCGGGCCGGTTCATCCCCGCGCGGGCGGGGAACACGATCTTGACCGTGCATGAAACGGTTGTGGTTTCGGTTCATCCCCGCGCGGGCGGGGAACACTCTTCGCGCAAGTGCTTGTATAAAGACCTGATTCACATGGTCAACGAACTTACCGAAAATCTGCCCTATCGGGCGCGGCGGCGGGTGGGCATGGAGAGTGGGCCAGGATCGCGGGGCAGCGCCGCCTCCGGGCCGAAGGCAACCAGACGAAACCCATCCAGATCTATCGGCACGCGTCGATTGGCCCCGCACGTGTCGAACTCAAACCCGGCATCGGTCGGGGCAGCCCAGGCGATGACCGCGTTTCCTCCCTCGATGTAACTGACCACCTGGCCCCAGATCATCTCACGTACGCGCCGGCCATAATGCCCCACATAAACACCGGCACGAATCTCCAGCAGCCACACCGCAAGCCGCCCGCGCAGCCGTGGCGGCGCATCCTCAACCACGATGACCAGCATCGCCCAGCCCAGTCTCGTTTGGAATGGCCACAGGCATCGCTTCCGGTTGTGCCTCCGGCACGCTCAATCCGCCCGCCGCGAGTATATCCTCGATCGTTGGAATCAGTTTAGTGAGAATATCGGCGCGGCGGAACGCATCGCGGCAGCGGCGCCGCGTTTCCGCCACCGGGTCGTGCACCGGCCTGCCGTCGAGCGGCCGACCAGCTTCGAAGGCGGCGGCAACCCGGAACGCTTCCGGCACCACCGTCTCGAACTTGAAAATATCAGCGACGTCATAGACGAAACTTTGCGGCTTACCGGTGTGCAGAAATCCTATGGCCGGGGCGTAACCTGCCGCGAGAATGGCTGCCTCGGCCAACCCGTAAAGCGCCGCAGTGGCCGAGGAAAGACAGCGGTTAATGACGTTCGCAGATGACCAATCGTGCGGATCGTAATCTCGTCCATCCCATTTTACGCCATGGCGGCCAGCCAGGAGCTTGTATAGTTCGCGCACCCGCGCGCCCTCGATTCCCCGCAATTGATCAATCGACCGGCATTGCGGCGCGTCCTCACCGAAGCGCAGCGCATACATGCGCCGAACCACGCGCAGCCGCGGCTCCTCTTCCAGGGCCAGACGCGCCTGATACAGTAGCCGGTCGGCCCGTGCGCCACCGGGCTGGCCAGAGGCATAGAGCCTGACGCCGGCTTCACCTACCCAAATCAGCAGCGTGCCGGCACGCGCGGCCAACGCCACCGCCGCATGCGAAACCCGTGTGCCAGGTTCAAGCATCAGGCAGGTAATCCCGCCGAGCGGAATATGTACCCGGACACCGTTTTCGTCGACCAGCACGAAGGCACCGTCGAGCACGTCAAGCCGGCCCTTCTCAAGAAACAAAATCGATGCACGTTCCTTGATCGGAATGGGGCGCGGCGGCGGCAAGCCAGGCATGGCATCGGGCATTTCAGGCGTCCCGGGCGCGGCGTATCAGCATCAACCCACAGCCGAAGGCCCGCGCCCGACCGAAGCCGGAGATGACGCGGTCGATGAAAGCGATAGGATCAGTCACCGTCAGCAGGCCGGTATAGTCGATCGAGGAATATCGCAACGGTCTGGCATTAGGCCGTGGAATGCGTCTTTGTTCGTAACCATCCACCACCAGCTTATCGACATCGAGAGCGAATCCCGCGCCCCGTGCCTGCCGCACCAACCAGGCGGTTCCTTCACGTTTGATCAGCTCAGGCCGCAACACGGCGCGCTCAACGCCCTCCCGAGACGGTATGCTGTGCAGAGCGCGCATCACCACGTCGGCGCGCTTGCCACGCTGATTGTCTTGTCTGACGGCGGCCGTGGGGTTCGCGCGCAGCACGAAATGAAGCCGGTCACCCTCCGACAGGTTGGGATCAAACTCGCGATAATCGATATCGAGTAGCGCAGAGAAGGTGGGCGGGCGGGCGGCCAGCAGCAGGAATTGCCCGGGCGCTGATTCCCGCCAAAGAAAATCACGTGTCGCCGCCGCGTCGCCGGGCATCAGCGACCATACCAGACGATGCGCGGCTTCCGTGCGTGCGTCCGGCGCCTGCGGCAACAGCAAAGGCGCCAGCGCCGCCACGGGGGCTTCACGCCGCAACGTGGCACGAATGAGATAGCGGGTCACGAGGGTTGATCCTTTGGCGGGTCTCGCAGAATGGCTTCAGCCCGCAAGCCGAATTGCCACCGCGCGCGACTGGCGATGCGATCGCGGCGTCGTTCGATGCGGGCAATGTCGTGGCTTCCCGCCTGGTCCGCATCCATCGCAATAATCCCGGGTGTGGCGCGCAGATTTCTGCGCAAGTGCGTCTCAGGCGCCTTGGCTTGATTGAGCCTTGCGGCAAACGCCTCGCCTGGACCTGCCGCATTCACCAATATGGGCGCCAGCGGCAGTGCTAGCGGGCAGGATTTGCGACCTAGATAGGGCGCATATATCGGCGACTTCAGAGCGTCAGCAATGCTGTCGAGCGTATAGGCCGGGTTGGCTGCCGACCAAAGCGCGATCATGTGCCAGGTATCGGTACGATAGTCGCGCCGCGTCAGCACGGTATTCTGCTCGGGAACCGCCAATTCCTGCTTTCGGGTAGCAAATGGCCGGCGTTTGCGGTCTGCCTTGGGCATCTGCGCCGTGTGATAATCTGTCAGCATGCGTCCCGGCGCATCGGTCCGGATAGCGCAATGCACGGATCGGTCAAGCGCGAGCTGTGCGCTATCATCGGCCCGGTCGATGCCGAGCGCGCCGGCAACCAGTCCGACGATTGCCGAACGGCCCGGCCGATCCCAGCCTGGTCTGCGTTCGCCAACCGCAATAGCGCCGAACGATGCCAACGGCGCGTGTAGGGTAAAAACCAGATAACGGGTCATGGCGCTCGACAAAACGCAATGATTTCGGCCAACGAGCCGTGGCCACCAGCCAAGAACTCAGCGTGACCAGACGGTGCGCCATAAGCTTGGTTCAAGTCATCACGCCATTTGCGCAGTGCCTTGACTGACCCGGCCATCTGTTCGGCCTTGACTGGGTCAACGAAGGCGCCAGCCAGTGTGCGTGGCTGGCCGTTACCTTTTTCAGCCAGCACATAATGCGCGAAGGCGCGTGAGGCAAAGCTCGCCTGCTTGCCACCTGGCGCGACAGTTGCCGCGGCTTCAACCAACGCGTCGATGGCCTCGGTTGCGAGGTCGGCGTTGCCGCCGAGATTTTTTTGCAGCAGCGCGCGGTCGATACAGACGTAAAGATAAAAGATGCCGGCGCCAAAGCCCGCTTCGCCAATGAATCCAGCGCCGGCATCTTCGCTCGGCAATTTAAGATCGTCGACCGCGGTGTAGAAATCATCCTCGACCGCCACAGCATGCGTCGTAAACGCGTGCGCCACTTGAACCGAGGCTTCGCGGTTGTAGTCTGGGTTGGCGGCCAGCATGCGGCCGAACATCGCGACATCAGCCGCGCCGTCAGACTTGCGCAGAAGCTCAGTCGCCTGAGGATCAATTTTTTCGCCAACGGCCAACCTTTCAGCCAATGCAATGGCTGCTGCCCTCTCCTCAGGAGAAATGAAAGCAAGTTGCTCGATCCGCTCAGGGTGCGCGTCGTCTTCCTTTTTCAGCTTACCGAAAATACCTGCGATAGTCCGGGCAGCTTGCTTCGATGCGGGGGTATCGATCCCTAGTTTCTGCAAATGTTCATTGAGGACATCGCCAAGACGTTGTGTACGCTGGGCCAAGTGATGTTCGAGCTTGGTCTCGAAAACATCTGATGTGCGCCAGGCACGCTTGAGCGCCTGTGAGGAAATACGCAACCGATTGACGCCGCCAATGATTGCCGTCTTGGGCCGGCCGGTATCGTCCCGGTTCAAATTGGCGGGGGGATAGAAGGTCAACAGATGGAGTTGCAGGAACCGGTTCATGGGGCCTCATTACCGGCTTGCGTGCCGGAAGCTTCGCTGGGTTGATACGGCGGCGGCACGTCATAATAGGCGTAAAGCCAGCGCTGGCGGCGCTTATCACCCCAATCCAGCAGGCTTTCGGCGAGGTCGGTGACGTTCAGTTTGCGGTTGGCCAGGGCAACGGCGCGGCGAAAGGCAATCAATTGCTCGTCCGGCGTGCTCGCCTGGATCAGCCGACGGAACCGCAGCCAGGACATAGGGGCTGGCTTGTCGCCGGGTTGCTTGCCCAGCTGCCGGGCAAACTTCATACTCGGACCGCTATCTTCCCGCACGTGCGCCAGGACGGCGGCGACCAGCGAAGCAGGCTCCAGCCGATCTGGCCCGCGCCCGAGCCGACGGCACAATTCAAGTGCCTCCGGTTCCATGGCGGCAGCAAGCACGGTCGGCGCTCGCCTCAGCCGGGCCAATGCCGCACGATCGCCGCCACCACGCCGTTCTGGCTGCAATTCCCACCACCATTTCTGCGCAATTTCGCGTGGACCCGGTGCATCGGTCATTGCTGCTCGCCCTTTTTGCGTCGTTTGGCGTTCGCCCCCTCGGGCAAGTTCAGCCCCAGTGCGCCGAACACGGCTTCACCCGCTTTGCCATATCCGGTCAGCGCCGCGCCCAATTCGCGCGCGGCCCCGGCAATTCGTTCCGGGTGCCCGGCGCCGGAGGAATCCATAGGCGCGGCCTCGGCAAACAGGGCTCGTGCCTTAGCCGACAAGTCCCGAAGCCAGCCTCGCTTAACGGCGGCTTCCTCGCCACCACCGGCAAGAAACCGCACCCGATCGAAAAACTCGTGGGCGGTATCGGCCCAGAAGCGCTCGCGCAGCGCGGCGAAGGCCGCCACATCCTGCGTCTTGATTTCGGCCCCCTCGCTGAACCAGGCGCGCCGCACACAGCGCACCAGCAGTCCGGCCACGATATCGGCAGCCGTGACCAGCGCCACAATCACCTCATCCGTTGCTTCGGCTCGACCCGGGTCGGACGGCTCATAGACCGGCATTTCGGACTCCACGAAACCTCGCGCCTTCATGTTGTCCATGTCGTACCCGCCGGCGAACAGTCGCCAGGGTGTTGGCCCGGCATCGAGATCGGGGATGCGATTCCGCCGAAATTCCAGGATTATCGGAGCGATCTGGCGTGTTTCGCCAGGTTTGAGCGACAGCAAACCTTGCCAATGCTGATAGCCGATGCCGCCGGGCTGCGGGTGCAGGGGCAACCATTCCGCATCGGGCTTCATTCGGTAACATGGCGAAAGCGGATGAGCACCACCCCAGACCGTGTAATTCGTGCCCCAGGGGCGTTGCCGCCAGGACGACACCATAACGATGTCGGTATCCCCAGTGATGTCACAGCACGCTGCCAGGTCTGCAAAGTTCAGTCGGATCCGGCGCGGCATGCCCCAGAACGCTTGCAAGGCGTCCACGTCGGCCGGCGTGGTCGATCGTCCGGTCTTATCCGAAAGGCGCGTGGGCGCCAGCCAGGGGAAAATCCGCTTCAGGTCCTGACCAGGGTCGATCGGCGCGTCTCGAGTCGGTACGTTCGCCCACAGACTATGCCATAGCGGCAGTTGATCGCCGCCCGGCGGCAGTGCGAGGCTTGTCAGCGGCCCACCGCCGCGCAGGCTGGTACGATTTCCCGCACCACCCGAAGGGGCATAAGTTTGTAGTGTAAACAGGGCCATGGCAGCCGCCTTCCGCGAAAGCGTGCTGATTTGGCCGCGATGGACAATCAGGTCGGTATTCTTGTCGATGGTGGCCTTGCCAGGCGCCTCGATCAACAATTGGCCGATCGGTATCGGGTCTTCAACGAAATCCTCCAGATCCTGGAGGAAGCGCGGCCCGTCGCCGTCAAGCTGGAAGGCTTCAGCCAGCGGGGCGAAGGCACGGGCCAAACTGTCTGCGCTGGGCGGATTGTTATAGGTGCGCAGCCACGCATAATGACTGGTTGGCGGACAGGCCGTGGCAAGCAGACCGATCAGGAATTCCAGCGCCGCCAGACGGAAATCCGGCCGCGGCCAGGTGATGGCGACCACCGGGTTCGCTTCGGTCGCGGCAATGCCCGGCGGCGCGATCCAGCCACTAGCGCCATCGCGCCGGCGGACAGGAATCCAGGGTTCGGTAAGCAAGGAAAAGGTCATAGGGCTTGAGCCCATCTGGTTAGTAGCGAAAGCGAACGTGATCGTCGGCGAAAGCGCAAACCGGCAGGCTGCAATGGTATGCAAGCGGCCAGCAAGAGTATGTAGTACGGCTAATCCGTCAATTCTGGACGCACCCCCAGCAGAAAGCCCTTATGACCAAGCACATTTTTATTCAACTTCTAGGATCGTAACCCGATTTGCGAGTCGTAGTGAAGCGTCACGGGCGTGCCTCCGCGAAGTGCCTGACCCGCCCAGCTTCCCCGGTCCGCTGTCAGCACCAGCACCGGAATTTCCTGTTCCCATTCGGTCCAGCCGGCTTTCACCGCTGCGAGTACGCTCTGCCAGGGACCATCCGACGTCACCGAGTCGGCCATGCGTTGCGGCACTGGAATCTCGGACAACGCCCAGGCACGGCTCGGCGTGTTATCCTCGCACCAGGGACGCAGGCATCCGCCATCCCACCGCGCCATACGGAAAATCCGGCTGTTCTCACCGATACGGGTTCGGACGATATTATCATCCGCCCAGCCCGACTCCATCACATACCCTTTTTTCCAGTTCAGCATGCTCTGTCCCGCCAAGCTTTCTCCCGCCCTGCCCTTGCCTTCGGCGCGGTTGGCACTCGCCGCCAGTTCTTGCGGAACTTCCGCGTCGGCCGCATACGCGGCTTCGACCAACTGGCGAATGCCGCCAGGCGCGACGATCGCACCGGCGGCAAACAGCAATTTGGCTGAGCGCCACAGCAGGGCGTGATCCGGATAAACCGTACCGGTCCGACGCAACGCGGTGCCCAACCAGTCCGCCCCTGGTTGGGCTTCCGGTTCGGGTGACAGCACAAGAAATTGTGCAGCCGGTAAGGGCCGATCCGTACGCTTGTGTCGCCACACACGCCCAGCCCGCTGTATAAGCAGATCGATCGGCGCGAGATCAGAAACCATCAAATCGAAATCGAGGTCGAGGCTCTGTTCGATGACCTGAGTTGCCACCACCACACCGGCGCGCCGGGTGCTATTTTTGCCAAAGCGCGCCAGCACGTTACCTTCTATCGCCAGACGATCGCCCATCGCGAAGCGGGCATGAAACAAGATGGCCGGTATTCCTACCGCTAACAGGGCCACATGGGCGGCAACCGCGTCGGCCACACTGTTGCGGACCCAGGCAATGGCGCCGCCCTCGTTTGCTGCGGCAATAATGTGCGCAATTGCCTCGTCCATGTCGCCAATGCGCTTCACCGGCAAGGTAAAGGCGCGGTCGGCGCGCGAACCGCAAGGCTGCTCAGTCACGCCATTGGCGCGTAGCACGGTAATAAGCGGGTAATCCAGGCTCACGGGCGCGGCCAACTTCGTTCCAAAACCCGTGGCGCAGGCGCGTGCCAATTTGCTGCGGGTCGCGGTCGGCAACGTTGCTGAAAGAATAACCGCGCTGCCGCCCAGCGCCACATGGAATGTCAGTAGGCGGCATAGTTCCTCTGTCATGTACGGATCGTAAGCATGTGCCTCATCGATAATGAGTATACGCCTGTGAAGGCACTGCAAGCGCAGCGCAGCATGGCGCGCGGGCAGAATCGCAAGTAGCGCCTGGTCGATAGTGCCGACGCCAATATCGGCCAGGAAAGCACGGCGCCGATCCTCAGCCAGCCAAGCGGCGCATTGCGCCGACGCCGAGTCCGGGTAAGCAGAACTGTCCGTTCCGGCATTTGCGCCAGCATCGCGTATCGTTGCCAAAAAGCCGGCATGATCCCGGCTTCGTCCGTGCGTCAGAATAAGCGACGGGATGGTATCGGATGCAAACAAAGTTTGATAAGCTGCGGCAAGCCGTTCATACATGGCATTCGCGGTCGCCATCGTCGGCAACGCGACGAAAACGCCGGCTGCTCGGTCTTGCACCATCAGCCGATTTGCCAAAAGTAAGGCTGCTTCGGTCTTGCCGCTGCCAGTCTGGTCCTCGATCAGCACTACGACCGCGCCCGCCGTGCCGATATCAAGCGTCGTGATTGCCACTTGCAATGGACTTGGCTGAGGGACCTGTGAAGCCGGAATAAGTTGCCCGAGTGTCAAGTTCGGGTTTGCGGGCCGATGGGCCAAGCCAAACTCGGCCACCGCTCCGGTCGCTCGCGGGCGCGCAACTTTCTGCCAATACGTAGCCAGATCGTATGTCGGAGCCTCATAAGGGAATTTCTCCGAAGATCCAATCCAATCCGCCAGCGTGGTGAATCCGGCCAGCCACCATTCTAGTGCCGGGCTCAAGTCATCGTCGTGCGTAAAGCTTGGCAGAGGCCGAGGTTCCAGCAACGAAATTACATCGTCAAAAAATCCGCGCGCAGCGCAGACGCATGCGTTACAGGCGACGTTCTCGGCAAGTTTGCCATTGCCCGCGGACGTGACGGGGCGGCCATGATGCCCGGCAATTGCACCGATAATGCGGTTTCGCGCGCTGGAGGGCCAACTCGGCTCAAACAGTCCGTGCCTCACGCGGTCTCCGAGTTTACCTGACAGCATGAGCGCGCCCGTGACGCCATGACCCGGGTCCGGTGGGCAGCCATCATTGGCACCAAGAATTTCTGGCCAGTTCTCCAGCGACTTGGCCTGAAACGTTCTGCTGAACTTACCAATATCGTGAAATGCCAGCAAAACAATGATGGCCTTTTGATACGCCTTTGCATTCCAAGGCGATGGAACTCGGCAGATTCCCTGTACTAGAAGGGCTTCAGCAACAGCAGCAACGTCCAGAGAATGATATGCCAACGGATGCCAAGGAGCCCACCCTGCCAGAGCACGTCGGGCTTTACCCCAGAACTGAAGATACACATCTTTTTGCACGCAAAACTCCGCAAAGCTTGAGGAAGACGAATCTGATTAAATTGCCTTTGCGCTACCTTACTTCACCAGTGTCCTGGTCTCGCTATGTCAATCACATAGACTAAAAATGCTAGCAGAAAGAGCCGGGAATCCCGCCAAGGACGAACAGATTGTTCAAGAAGTCGATGATATTGGTCGAGTTGAGCCGACGCCTGACCCGGATTGCCAGATACTCGCCGATAAATTCGTCGAGCACGTTCCGCATGCGATATTTCCACCCATCATGGGCGCAGTCCTCGACGAAGTCGTAGGACCAAATATGGCTGGGATATTCCGGCAGCAGCCAGATGCAGGAGCCATCCGCCAGCCAATGCCGCCCGTGGCTGGGCCGCTTCGAGAGTACCCTCAGCCATTCCCGCCGCCAGATCCCCTCGCCCCGGCTTATGGTTGAGCCGCCAGTCGACCAATCGCCGCAGCACCGTCACTCAACGATAGTCATAGCGACGGTACTCACGAGCCAGTTCGATAATGTCAGCGGTCAGCGCTGCCTCATCTTGCGGCATCGTCGCATCCTTGCGCTGCATCGAACGGCGTTGCCCTATGACGCGACACACCAGACGCTGGGAAACTCCCTCAGGCGCCAACGCTCCTAGAGGACCATATTTCGGGGGCAGACCAACAACGCCGCTCGCCATGTCGCGTCGTGTCGCTAGTTGGCGCGTTCTGGCAGGTTTGCCTTGGTGACTTTTTGAGATTTTAGCGTCGGGTATCGCAGTCCAAAAAACGAGATTTTGGTTAGTGAACGATGAGCGTGGGTGGGGGGAGATAGAGACACACAGCGCGATCGCTAAGCGACTCGCCACCTATTTTTGGCGTGCGCCCAGCCAATGGCAAAGTGCCGTCCGCGACGGCATCGACCGCCACGAGAACCCCAAGCGGTGGCAAGATCGCTCGCAGTGTCGCGCAGTGTCGCTAGTTGGCGCGGATTGACGTGCGCTGACGTGGTGGCCCCAAAAACAAAGCGATTGAATTTGCCGCCCTGAACCGCCGTTCCAATCGATGAACTGACGCCGTCAGATCAGATAATTTTTGAGCTTCGGCCGTCGTGACGGCATTCGATGGTGCACGGAAGCACAAGGACATGCACCGATGGACGACGACAAACTGACATACACGATAACTGAAACGAGCCGGGCAGTCGGGATCGCGAGAACGACGATCTATAGGTTGCTCAGCGAGGGAAAGCTCCGGGGCATCAAGCTTGGCGGCCGAACCCTGATTTTGGCCAGCAGCCTTCGGGAGTTGATCGCGGCATCGCCGGCAGCGGTGATCAAGATCTCCGAGCGAGAAAATCCATGAACATTCCTGGACGCCGCCCGGACAGGCGCCTGCGGCAACGGACGCCTGCGGTTAAGCTTGGACGATCGTTCGGACTGCGTCCGGACAACGTTCTGGACAATCCAGCAGATCCGCTGGACAACCGAATGACAGCCTCCGTCGGCCAGTGTCCGCCTAGGAGTGGGCAAATCAGCCAGGCAAGCGGCCACTTCGCTCAAGAAATTCGCACGCCAGGCCGGCACGACCACAGGCTCTGGAAGAAGCGCACATGGCATGCCGGCCCAGCGGAACGCTTCCTGCCTGGACACGTGTCAAACTGAAAACCCCCGCCGGCGGAGCCGGACGGGGGCGAGAGGGATCGAGGGTTGCGACATCGGTCTATCAGAGTTTCTCCTTCCGTCAAGGATTTCCGTCGGGCCAGTGACGAGGCTCACAATGAACAACTCCCCCGTCCTCGCCGCCGCCCTTTGCTGGGCCGCGCAAGGCGTCCCCACCTTCCCGATGAGCGGAAGCAAAACCCCGCTGCGTGGCTCCCATGGCGTGCGAGACGCGACCTGCGACCCTGATGCGTTGCGGCGCCTGTTCAACGATCCGCGTGCCGAGCTTTGTGCCATCGCCACCGGCCAGATAAGCGGCCTCGTGGTGTTGGACATAGAGGCGAGTGGTCTGGACTGGTGCGAAGAAAATCTCTGGCGCCTGCCGCAATCGCTGGTCTGGCAAAGCCGATCGGGCGGTGAGCATTGGGCGTTCCGGCATCCTGGCCCGCTGCGGACCGTGCCATTGGGCCAAATTGATGCAGGCGCGGAATTGCGGGCCGATAGCGCCAGCGCGATCTTCTGGCCAAGTGCGGGATTTCCCCTGCTGAGCCGCTGCAAGCCCGCCGCGTTGCCCGACTGGCAGGCCGCCTTCGCTGCATCGCCACCTGTCCCACCTCCTCGCCTATGGCCGCCGGGCGGCATGCCCGCGCATGCCAGCCGATACGCTGCCGCTGCGTTGCGCCGTGCCGCTGATCGGATTCGATCGGCAAGGCCAGGAACGCGGAATCACTCGCTGAACGCTGCGGTTTTTTCATTGGCGCGCTTCGTTAAAGCCGGCGATCTGGCAGCGACTGGAATTGCCCGCGAGCTGGCATCCGCCGCTTACTCGGCAGGACTGGAAGACCGAGAAATTCTCGCCACGATCCAAAGCGCTCTACGCGCCGGTGGGGTGGCATGATCCCGGATATCGGCGTAGCGGTTGCGGAAGGAATCGCTGGCGCCTCCCAACGTGAAACGCCGCAGGCGTATCGCGTTCTGACCGGCCATGACCTGCTGGCCCTCGAACTGCCGCCGCGCGAATATATCGTGTCGCCCTGGCTGCCTGAGCGTGGTCTGGCCATGGTTTATGGCCCCCGCGGCATCGGCAAAACACACCTGATCCTGCACATCGCACATGCGGTTGCGTGCGGTGGAGAATTTCTCGGTTGGCAGGTCCCAAAGCCGCGTCGCGTGCTTGTGATCGACGGCGAAATGCCGGCAATCGCGCTAAAAGAAAGGCTGGCCATGGTCGCGCAAGACACAAGAGCCGAGCCGCCAGCACCGGATTATCTGCAATTCCTGGCTGCCGACCTGCAAGAGAGCGGGCTTGACCTGGCCAATGACGCGCAAGCCAGGCGGCTGGAACCGCACCTGGTCGGCATCGACCTGATCATCGTCGACAATATCAGCACGCTAGCTACCGGCTTCGGGCGAGAAAACGAGGCCGAATCCTGGCTGCCAATCCAGCAATGGGCCCTCGCCCAACGTCGGGCCGGGCGATCGGTTCTGTTCGTCCACCATGCCGGCAAAGGCGGGGCGCAACGCGGCACCTCGCGACGGGAAGATGTTTTGGACACGGTGATCGCTTTACGCCGCCCAGATGATGCGGACCCGGCACAGGGCGCGCGGTTCCATCTCCACTTTGAGAAAAACCGAGGCTTTCACGGAACGGAGGCCGAGCCGTTCGAGGCGCATCTGACCCCGACTGGCTGGGTAACGAAAGCGCTGGCTGATCACGAAATGGCGCGCGTGGTGGCGCTGACCCAGGATGGCGCAAGCGTTCGCGACATTGCTGAAGTAACCGGCCTAACCCGAAGCAAGGTGAACCGAATCCAACAGCATGCGCGGCATGATGGCCGGTTGCCGCCCGCACCCGAGCAACTTCGACGCGGCCGTCAAAGCGCGTGACAGAACGGGGTGCAATGACCGGATCGCTGCAAGCTCTCGCTGCCCGCTTTCTGGCCCGCCGAATTGTTACGGAGACGGACTGTCCCGCTGTCCCACGTTCAAGGGTTGGGAAATTGGGACAGTTGCCATGCCGTAGCCGCGAACTTGGGACACCGGTTGGGACAACGCCTGGGACAGGCCCGTATAACAGACCGAAAAGACAAGAAAGTAAGCGGGACACCGGCTGGGACAAACCCTGGGACAAGGCCGGTTCGGGGACACGAGATTCTGTCCCACTGGAAGCCTTTTCGGGCGGGACGGGCGGGACAGTTTGTCCCACCCCAGGGGCTGCCCGCGCGCTGGCGATGCTAGCGGACGATCCAGCCCCGTGGGGTGCGTGGTGGATGCGGACCCTGGTGGCCCCGCCTGGCGCTACCTGTCCCTGCTGCCGAGGCACGCGTTGGTGGAACGAAGCCACCCGCCCCACCGGCTGGCGTTGCGGCGCCTGCCACCCGCCCGATCACCTGCACCCGGAGGTCGTGCAGTGGCGCTGACCCCCACCGAGGCCGAGACCCTGGCCGAGGCCGAGGGGGCGGAAAGTGAGCTATAATAAAACGCGCGCGAGACCGAGGCGACCGCTCGATCCGGCCCCGACGTTTGCGGCCTGGCACCCCGCCGGCAGGGGTGACGCGCCGTTTCTGATGCCCCGGCGATGCCCCGCGTTCAGAATGTCAGGAATAACGGAGGCGGAAATTACGCCTAAGCTCTTGTTTTAATTGGTGGGTGCACAAGGATTCGAACCTTGGGCCCGCTGATTAAGAGTCAGCTGCTCTACCAACTGAGCTATGCACCCGCCAAGGGCGCGCTGGATAGCAACTGGCTGGCCGGCTGTGAAGCCCCATGGCGCCGCTTCCCATGCGGCCCTTCCGTCTATAA
>DAIDIQ010000223.1 GCA_027459285.1 Acetobacteraceae bacterium | reverse complement strand
CGCGGCCGGCTTCACTTACGCGCGCCAGCCTCTACCCTGGGTGCGTGTCCCTCACTGATGTCCTGCCGGTATTGCTTGCCCAGGCGCTGCCTGGACAGCTCGATTATCGGGTGCCGCCCGGGCTCACGCTCACCGCCGGCGATATCGTGCGGGTGCCGCTTGGCCGGGGCGCGGCACTTGGCGTGGTCTGGGATGGCGCGCCCGACCCTGATTTTCCGCGGGCGCGATTGCGGGCGATCGAGGCTGTTTTACCGGGTCCCGCCTTGCGCCCGGCGCTGCGCCAGTTCATCGACTGGGTCGCCGGCTATACGCTCGCCGCGCCGGGTGAGGTGCTGGCCATGGCCTTGCGCGCCTATGCGCCGCCCACGCCGCCGGCCCTGCCGCAAACCGTGCGCGCGGCCGCGCCGCCGGACAGCGCGGCACTTTCCCCGGCGCGCCGCCGCGTGCTGGCCGCCGCAACCGGACCCATCACCCTGGCCGATCTGGCGCGCGCCGCGCAGGTTTCGGCCGGGCTGCCGCGGCAGATGCTGGCCGCGGGCCAGCTTTGCCGAGTGCAGCCGGCCGCGGCGCAAGCGGCCACACCCGCCCCGGTCGCGCTGTCCCCCGCGCAGGCCGAGGCGGCCAATGCCTTGCCTGGCGGTGGCGCCGGCTTCAGCGTCACGGTGCTCGAGGGGGTTACCGGGTCCGGCAAGACGGAGGTGTATTTCGAGGCCATTCGCGCCTGCCGCGCCGCCGGCCGGCAGGCTCTTGTGCTGCTGCCGGAAATTGCCTTGTCCGTGCCCTGGCAGGACCGGTTTGCCGCCGGCTTCGGCGAACCCGCCCATGCCTGGCATTCCGGCATCGGCGCGAAGCGCCGGCGCCAGACCTGGCGTGCCGTCGCCGAGGGTGGCGCCGGCGTCGTGGTCGGGGCCCGTTCGGCGCTGTTTTTACCGTTCGCCGATCTCGGCCTGATCGTGGTCGATGAGGAACATGATGCGTCCTTCAAGCAGGAGGATGGCGTCATCTATCATGCGCGCGACATGGCGGTGGTGCGGGCGCGGATCGAGGATTGTCCGGTCCTGCTGGTCTCGGCCACGCCCAGCCTGGAAACGCTGGTCAACGCCCATGCCGGCCGGTATCGGCATGTGTATCTGCCGAACCGGGTGGGCGGCGCCACCCTGCCGCGCATTCAGGCCATCGATCTGCGTGACGCGAGGCCCCCGCGCGGCCAGTTTCTGGCCCCACCCCTTACCCAGGCCATTGCCGCCACGCTCGACCGGCGGGAGCAGGCCATGTTGTTCCTCAACCGCCGTGGCTACGCGCCGCTGACGCTTTGCCGCCAATGCGGCCAGCGCTGCCAATGCCCCAACTGCACCGCCTGGCTGGTGGAGCATCGCGCCCGCCATGTGCTGACCTGCCATCATTGCGGCCACACCGTGCCGCTGCCCTGGGCCTGTCCCGCCTGCGGCGCGCCAGACAGCCTGAGCCCGATCGGCCCTGGCGTGGAACGCATTGCCGAGGAAGCCGCGCGCCTTTTTCCCGCGGCCCGCCTGCTGACCCTGACCAGCGATACCCTGACCGGCCCGGAACAGGCCGCGCGCGCCGCCAGCGCCATTCTCGACCGCGCCATCGATATCATCATCGGCACGCAGATCATTGCCAAAGGCTGGCATTTTCCGCACCTGACGCTGGTCGGCGTGGTTGATGCCGACCTCGGGCTTGGCGGCGGCGATCTGCGCGCCGGCGAACGCATGCTGCAATTGCTGCATCAGGTTGCCGGCCGCGCCGGCCGCGCCGCCATGCCTGGCCAGGTGCTGCTGCAAAGCTTTGCCCCGCATCACCCGGTCATGCGCGCCTTGCTGGCGGCCGACCCCGAGCTTTTTCTGGCCGAGGAACGGCGGTTGCGGGCGGCCGATAACTGGCCGCCGTTCGGGCGCCTTGCCGCGCTGATCGTCGCCTCCAGCAGCGAACAGGCGGCCGAGGATGCGGCGAACGCGCTTGGCCGCGCCGCGCCCACCGGCCCGGGCATCGACGTGTTCGGCCCCGCGCCGGCGCCGCTCGCCATTTTGCGCGGCCAGCACCGCCGCCGCCTGTTGCTGCGCACCCGCAAGGATATCGCGGTGCAGCCGCTGCTGCGCCAATGGCTCGCCGCCATCCGCCTGCCCGCGCGGGTGCGGCTCACCATCGACATCGACCCGATGTCGTTTCTCTGAACTGGCATCGACCCGATGTCGTTTCTGTAACGAACGCGGCCGTCTGACCGACCCGGCCGGCAAAGCCGCGCCCATCCCCCGTCGCGCCCGCGCAACACTCCGTTGCCACCCTGTCTCAGCCGTGCCGCCTGCCCGCGCCGCTTCATGTTGCGCGGGCCATACCCCCATGATACAGGCGCGCGCCGGCCGAAACGAGGCTGGCGTCGTTCCTTGATCCAACACGGTTTTTTACAGACGCATCGTCCGGCGGGAAGAAACTCTTGGCCTCTGCTGCCCCCATCGCACTCACCGGCGCCGCCGGCCGCTACGCGCAGGCGCTCTATGCCTATGCGGAGGATACCGGGCATCTGCCGGCGGTCATCGCCAATCTCGAGCGTTTCGCCGCCGTGATCGATTCCAGCCCCGATCTCTCCCGCCTGCTGGCAAGCCCGCTGGTGCCCGCCGCCCAGGCACGCGAGGCGCTGGATGCCATCATCCGCCGTGATGAGTTGGGTGACGTCGCGCATCGGCTGGTCGGCGTGCTCATCGCCAATCGTCGTCTCGCCCTTTTGCGTGCCGTGCTGGCCGCCTTCAATGCGCTGGTCGCGGCCAAGCGCGGCATCGTCACCGCCGAGGTCACCACCGCCCACCCGATGACCGAGGTGCAGGAACAGCAATTGCGCGCCCGCCTGATCGCGCTCGGCTACGGCAATGTCCGCATCGAACGCAGCATCGACCCCAGCCTGCTCGGCGGTCTCGTGCTTCGGGTTGGTGCCCGGCTGTTCGACAGCAGCCTCAAATCCCGCCTCAATCGCCTCCAGTTCGCCATGAAGGGAGCCGCCTGATGGATATCCGTCCGGCCGAAATCTCGGAAATCCTGAAGCAGCAGATCGCCAATTTCGATTCCGAAAGCAACGTCGCCGAAACCGGCCAGGTGCTCTCGGTCGGAGACGGCATCGCCCGTGTCTTCGGCCTGCAGAACGTCATGGCCGGCGAACTGGTCGAATTTCCCGATGCCGGCCTCAAGGGCATGGCGCTCAATCTCGAGGCCGATAATGTCGGCATCGTGATTTTCGGCGACGACCGCCAGATCCGCGAGGGTGATACCGTCAGCCGCACCAAATCCATCGTCGATGTCCCGGTTGGCCGCGGCCTGCTCGGCCGCGTCGTCGATGCGCTCGGCAACCCGATCGACGGTCGCGGCCCGATCGAGGCGACCGAGCGGCGCCTGGTCGAGGTCAAGGCCCCCGGCATCATCCCCCGCCAGTCGGTGAGCGAGCCGATGCAGACCGGCATCAAGGCGATCGACGCGCTGATCCCGATCGGCCGCGGCCAGCGCGAACTCGTCATCGGCGACCGCCAGACCGGCAAGACCGCCGTCATCGTCGATACCATCATCAACCAGAAGACCATCAACGCCGGCAACGACGAAAGCCGTAAGCTCTATTGCATCTATGTCGCCGTCGGCCAGAAGCGCTCGACGGTCGCGCAGCTTGTCCGCACCCTCGAGGAAAATGGCGCGATGGAATATTCCATCGTCGTCGCCGCCACCGCCTCCGACCCGGCGCCGATGCAGTTCCTCGCCCCCTATACCGGCTGCGCCATGGGGGAATATTTCCGCGACAACGCGATGCACGCCCTGATCTGCTACGACGATCTCTCCAAGCAGGCCGTCGCCTACCGCCAGATGTCGCTGCTGCTGCGCCGCCCGCCCGGCCGCGAAGCCTATCCCGGTGACGTGTTCTATCTCCACTCCCGCCTGCTCGAACGCGCCGCCAAAATGTCCGATGCCCACGGCGCGGGCTCGCTCACGGCGCTGCCGGTGATCGAAACCCAGGCCGGCGACGTCTCGGCCTATATCCCGACCAACGTCATCTCGATCACCGACGGTCAGATATTCCTTGAGACGGAGCTGTTCTTCAAGGGCATCCGCCCCGCGGTCAATGTCGGCCTCTCGGTCTCGCGCGTCGGCTCCGCCGCCCAGATCAAGGCCATGAAGCAGGTCGCTGGCCGCATCAAGCTCGAGCTCGCCCAATATCGCGAAATGGCTGCCTTCGCCCAGTTCTCGTCCGATCTCGACGCCGCCACGCAGAAACTCCTTGCCCGCGGCGCGCGCCTGACGGAATTGCTCAAGCAGCCGCAATTCAAGCCGGTCGCGGTCGAGGACCAGGTCATCGCCATCTTCGCCGGAACCAACGGTTATCTCGACGCGCTGCCGGTCGGCAAAATCGGCAGCTTCGAAAGCCGGCTATTGTCCGATATTCACGCCCGCGCCCCGGAAATCGTCGATGCCATCCGCGCCGACCGGCAGATCAAGCCGGAAACCGAGGCGAAGCTGCGCGCCTTCCTCGATGATTTCGTCAAAAGCTTCGTGGCCTGACGGGAAAGCGACGGACCCTCCCTCATGCCCAGCTTGAAAGACCTGCGCGGTCGCATCAACAGCGTCAAATCGACGCAGAAAATCACCTCCGCCATGAAAATGGTGGCGGCGTCGAAGCTGCGTCGCGCGCAATCCCAGGCCGAGGCCGCGCGCCCCTATGCCGAGCGCATGCAGCGCATGGTCGCGGCGCTGACCGCAAGCGCCGCCAACCTGCCCAACGCGCCCGAACTGCTCGTCGGCACCGGGCGCGACCGCACCCATCTGCTCATCGCCGTCACCGCCGACCGCGGCCTTGCCGGCGCCTTCAATGCCAATGTCGGCCGCGCCACCCGCACTCTCGCCCGCCGCCTGCAATCCGAGGGCAAGACCGTCAAAATCATCACCGTCGGCCGCAAGGGGCGGGATTATCTGCGCCGCGACCTGCCCGATATGTTGCTCGAGGGCATCAGCTTCGCCGGCCGCAAATCAATCGGCTTCGAGGACGCGCACGCCCTTGGTGCCCGCGTCACCGAGATGCTGCGGCACGGGGAATTCGACGTCTGTACCCTGATCTACAATCGCTTCGTCTCGGTCATGTCGCAGATCGTCACCGAGCAGCCGCTCATTCCCGCCGTGCTGCCCGATGCCGAGGAAAACACTTCCCTGCCCACCCGTGCCCAGGCGGTCTATGAATTCGAGCCCGACGAGGAAACCCTGCTCGCCCGTCTGCTGCCGCAATCCCTCGCGGTGCAACTCTATCGCGCCATGCTCGAAAGCCAGGCCGGCGAACATGGCGCGCGCATGACCGCGATGGACAACGCCACCCGCAACGCCGGCAAAATGATCCAGCGGCTGACATTGAATTACAACCGCACCCGCCAGGCGAATATCACCAAGGAACTGATCGAGATCATCTCGGGCGCGGAAGCGCTGTAGGAGAGCTTGCCCATGGCTACCAACTCTGTCGGCCACATCACCCAGATTCTCGGCGCCGTCGTCGATGTGCAGTTCGAGGGCGATCTGCCCTTCATCCAGAACGCGCTCACCACCAAGGTGGGCGACAAGACCGTCGTGCTCGAGGTCGCCCAGGAACTCGGCGAACGCACCGTCCGCTGCATCGCCATGGACAGCACCGACGGCATGGTCCGCGGCGACGAAGTGATCGACACCGGCACCCCCATCACGGTGCCCGTCGGCCCCGGCACGCTCGGCCGCATCCTCAACGTCATCGGCGATCCGATCGACGAGCGCGGTCCCATCGCCGCCACCACCCGCTTTCCCATCCACCGCGAGGCGCCCGCCTTCGAGGACCAGGCGGCGGCCTCGGAAATTCTCGTCACCGGCATCAAGGTGGTCGATCTCATCGCCCCCTATCTCAAGGGCGGCAAGGTCGGCCTGTTCGGCGGCGCCGGGGTCGGCAAAACCGTGCTCATCCAGGAACTCATCAACAACATCGCCAAGGGCCATGGCGGCGTCTCGGTGTTCGCCGGCGTCGGCGAACGCACCCGCGAGGGCAACGACCTCTACCACGAAATGATCGACGCCGGCGTCATCAAGCTCGATGGTGACGGCTCCAAGGTGGCGCTGGTTTACGGCCAGATGAACGAACCGCCCGGCGCCCGCGCCCGCGTCGCCCTGTCGGGCCTCACCATGGCCGAATATTTCCGCGACGAGCAAGGCCAGGACGTGCTTTTCTTTGTCGATAACATCTTCCGCTTCACCCAGGCCGGCGCCGAGGTCTCGGCCCTGCTCGGCCGCATCCCCTCGGCCGTCGGCTATCAGCCCACCCTCGCCACCGACATGGGCGCCCTGCAGGAACGCATCACATCCACCAAGAAGGGCTCCATCACCTCGGTCCAGGCCATCTACGTCCCCGCCGACGACCTGACCGACCCCGCCCCCGCCACGTCCTTCGCCCACCTCGACGCCACCACCACCCTCTCGCGCCAGATCGCCGAACTCGGCATCTACCCCGCGGTCGATCCGCTTGACAGCACGTCGCGCTCGCTCGACCCGCGCATCGTCGGCGAGGAACACTACAACACCGCGCGCGAGGTGCAGCGCATCCTGCAAACCTACAAATCACTGCAGGACATCATCGCCATTCTCGGCATGGACGAGCTTTCCGAGGAGGATAAACTCGTCGTCGCCCGCGCCCGCAAAATCCAGCGCTTCCTCAGCCAGCCCTTCCACGTCGCCGAGGTCTTCACCGGCTTCCCCGGCATTTTCGTCCCCGTCGCCGACACGGTGCGCTCCTTCAAGGCCATCTGCGCCGGGGAATATGACCATCTGCCCGAGGCCGCCTTCTACATGGTCGGCACCATCGAGGACGCGGTGAAAAAAGCCGAAGCCATGAAGGCCAAGGCCTGATGCCGCTCGACCTCGAAATCGTCAGCCCGGAACGCCGCATCCTCTCCCGCGCGGTCGATATGGTCGTCA
>DAIDIQ010000209.1 GCA_027459285.1 Acetobacteraceae bacterium | reverse complement strand
CTGGGTCAGGGTTTCGGCGCCCCAATCGGAACATTGTTGCTGTTTTGAAATATCGATGCCGAGCAGGTCGCGGCAGAGGTCACGCAGGCCGTGCCGGTCGGTGTAGGTGCGCACCAGCTTGGAGGCGATTTTGGTGCAGCGCACGGGGGCCACGCGCACACCGAGCGATTTGCGCAGCAGCGCCACGTCGAAGCGGGCGAAGTGCATGAGCTTGACGATGTTGGGGTCGGCGAGCAGGGCCTTCAGGTTCGGGCAATCGGTGCCGGGGGCGCGGCCGTGCGGGGAGGGGATTTGCACCAGATGGGCATGGCCATCACCGCCGGAGAGTTGCACGAGGCAGAGCCGGTCGCGGCGGAAATCGAGGCCCATGGCCTCGGTATCGACCGCGACGACGGGGCCGAGGCTGAGCCCGTCCGGCAGGTCGTTCTGATGCAGGTGGTTCATGCCAGTCCTTTCGTCGCGGCGCATGGTCGCGGCGAACCCGGCCGTAATGGTGCCCAGAAGAAGACTCGAACTTCCACGACCTTGCGGCCACAGGTACCTGAAACCTGCGCGTCTACCAATTCCGCCATCTGGGCGCCGGGGCCGGCGATGTAGCCGGGGCGTGGCACGGGGTCAAGCGCGGCGAGGTTTATTGAGAAAGTCCGGCGGGTTTGATCGAGTCGGTCCGGCACCGGCCCGCATGCTTTGCTTCAAGTCCGGCACCGGCCCGCGCGCCGGCAGGCGCGCCCCATCAAGCCTCCGGCGCCGGACTGCAAACAAAGTGCTTACGGCCCGATCTTGTTCCGGGCGGGGCGCGTCGCCATGTGCGGTGGAGCGTGGTCACGGACCGGGGCGACGCGCCACGAGCCAGCATCGCTGCCCAGGGCCGGGAAAATCGGGCCAAGGCTGGGCGGGCAGGGCTGGGAGGGCCAGGTGAATTCCGCGACCGACGAGGTTTATCGCGCCTGGCAGGCGCACCCCCGACGCACGCGGTGCCTGTTGCAAAAAGGATGAGCGGCATGAGCAAAACCAGTACGCCCGCGATGACCAGGTGGGTGAAGCCCGCCGCCGATGCCAACCCCGGCGCCGGCGTGGTGCGGGATGTCGTGGGCCGATTTCTGGCGGACCGGCAGGGGGAGATGGCCAAGCATGCCGGCACCGCCGCGAGCCAGCGCCAGTTGCTGCGCGGCGGCACCACGAAGCCGGTCAGTCACGTGCGTGGCCGCGGCCGGTAAGTCCGTGCCGGGGTTGGGGAATGAGGGCGGGTCGCGGCCTGCTGGAAAGACGCGCCAACACCCGGTCGCCCACCCCAGACGCCAAGGCACGAGAGTTTCTCGCGCGACTTTTTTGCAAAAAAGTCGCTGCTTTACGTGCCGCCGTTCGGCCCGGTCTTTTTGTTATTCCTCCTCGCGGTCGATCAGGAACTTGACCACGCGTTCGGCGAGTTCGACCGGATCGGCGCGGACGGTTTCGAGGTGCAGGTCCGGGTTGACGGGCGCCTCGTACGGGCTGGAGATGCCGGTGAAATTGGTGATCTGCCCGGCATCGGCCTTGCGATAGAGGCCCTTGGGGTCGCGCTGGCGGCAGACATCGATCGGGGTGTCGACGAAGATTTCGATGAATTCCCCGGGCGGCATCAGGTCGCGCGCCATCTGCCGCTCGGCGCGGAACGGCGAGATGAAGCTGACCAGGGTGAGCACGCCGGCATCGGAGAAAAGTTTGGCGACTTCGGCGACGCGGCGGATATTCTCGACCCGGTCGGCGTCGGTGAAGCCGAGATCCTTGTTGAGGCCGTGGCGCACATTGTCGCCGTCGAGCGCGTAGGTGCGATAGCCCAGGCTGTACAGCTTGGCCTCGACCAGGTTGGCGATGGTGGATTTGCCGGAGCCGGACAGACCGGTGAACCAGAGCACGAAGGGGCGGTGACCGTTGAGGCGGATATGCGCCGCCTTGTCGATGGTCATGGCCTGGTGGTGCACATTGGTGGCGCGACGCAAGCCGAACTGCACCATGCCGGCGCCGACGGTGGCGTTGCTTTGCCGGTCGATGACGATGAAGGCGCCGGTGCGGTGATTTTCCTCGTAACTGTCGAAGGCGACGGCGCTGGCGAGGCTGAGGTGACAGACGCCGACCTCGTTGAGCGCGAGGGATTTGGTGGCGATCTGCTGGAAGGAATTGACGTCGATTTTATGGCGGATGTCGGTGACCGAGGCGGCGACGCTACGGGTGCCGATTTTCAGCAGATAGACGCGGCCCGGCAGCATCGGGGTCTCGCTCATCCAGACGATGTGGGCGGAGAATTGGTCGGACACCTCGGGGCGTTGTTCCGGGCGGACCAGAATATCGCCGCGCGAACAATCGACCTCGTCGGCGAGGGTCAGGGTGACGGCCTGGCCGGGGCCGGCGCGGTCGAGATCGCCGTCATAGGTGACGATACGCGCGACGGTGCTGCGCACGCCGGAACTGGCGACGGTGACGGCGTCACCGGGGCGGATGGCGCCGCTGGCGATGGTGCCGGAAAAGCCGCGGAAATCGAGATTGGGGCGGTTGACCCATTGCACCGGCAGACGGAAGGGACGGTCGGCAAGGTCGTTATCGACCTCGATCGTCTCGAGATGCTCGAGCAGGGTGGGGCCGGCGTACCAGGGTGTATTCTCGCTGCGGGAGGTGACATTGTCGCCGAAGCGGGCGGACAGCGGAATGGGGGTGACGGTGGTGAAGCTGAAATTATCGACCACGCCACGGAAATCGGCGCAGATCTCGTCGAACCGGTCCTGATCGAAGCCGACCAGATCGATTTTGTTGACGGCGAGCACGAGGTGCCGGATGCCGAGCAGGGAGGCGATGAAGGCGTGGCGGCGGGTTTGCGTGAGCACGCCGAGCCGGGCATCGACCAGCAGCACCGCGAGATCGGCGGTGGAGGCGCCGGTGGCCATGTTGCGGGTATATTGTTCGTGGCCTGGCGTATCGGCGACGATGAAGCTGCGCCGTTCGGTGGCGAAAAAGCGGTAGGCGACATCGATGGTGATGCCCTGTTCGCGTTCGGCCTCGAGCCCGTCGACCAGCAGGGCGAAATCGATTTCCTCGCCGGCGGTGCCGTGCTTGCGGCTGTCACGCTCGAGCGTGCTGACCTGGTCCTCGAATAATTGCTTGCTGTCGTACAGCAGGCGGCCGATCAGGGTGGATTTGCCGTCATCGACGCTGCCGCATGTGAGAAAGCGCAGCATGCCGCCAGCGGCGGCGCCGGCATAGGCGAGCGGTGTTGCGCGGTCCTGGGCGCGTGTGTCCTGCATCGCGTCGTCCATGTCAGAAATACCCTTCGCGTTTCTTTTTTTCCATCGCACTCGCCTCGTCACGGTCGATGACGCGGCCCTGGCGTTCCGAGGTGGTGGCGCCGAGGGTCTCGCGGACGATTTCCTCGAGCGTGGTGGCGGTGGAGAGGACGGCGCCGGTGAGCGGGTAGCAGCCAAGGGTGCGGAAGCGGACCATCAGCATTTGCGGGGCTTCGCCGGGTTCGAGCGGCAGGCGGTCATCATCGAGCATGATCAACATGCCGTCACGGTGGACGATGGGGCGCTCGGCGGCGAAATAGAGGGAGGGGATGGGAATATCCTCTCGCAAGATATATTGCCAGATATCGGCCTCGGTCCAGTTGGAGAGGGGAAACACGCGCATCGATTCGCGGCCGCGGACGCGCGCATTATAGAGGTTCCATAGCTCGGGGCGCTGGTTTTTCGGGTCCCAGGCATGGGTTTCGGAGCGGAAGCTGAACACGCGTTCCTTGGCGCGGGATTTTTCCTCGTCGCGCCGGGCGCCGCCGAAGGCGGCATCGAACTTGTAGAGATCGAGTGCCTGCTTGAGGGATTCGGTTTTCATCACCTGGGTGTGATAGGCCGAGCCGTGGGTGATGGGGCCGACACCGTCCGCCACGCCCTGCTGGTTGATATGCACGATCAGCCGCATGCCGGCGCGCTTGGCCGCCTCGTCGCGGAAGCGGTACATTTCCTTGAATTTCCAGGTGGTATCGACGTGCATCAGCGGAAAGGGCGGCGCCGAGGGGTGGAATGCCTTCTGCGCCAGGTGCAGCATGACCGAGCTGTCCTTGCCGACGGAATAGAGCATGACCGGGTTGCGGGTTTCCGCCGCGACCTCGCGCATGATCTCGATGCTTTCATTCTCGAGCCGGTCGAGATGATCCATGAAGCGCGTTCCGCGCATGGTGGCGGCAATCTCGTTCATCGCGGCCCTGGTCCTTTCATGATCGGGTTCAGGCAGGCTGTGCCGCGGGTTGCGGCGCGAGCCCGCCCCAGGCGACGAAATGCGGGTTGGCGAAATCGGCATCATGCGCCTGGTGGCGCTTGCCATAGCGCATCGGCGCGCCGTCTAGGGTTGTAACCATGCCACCCGCGGCGCGCAAAATGGCGTCACCGGCGGCGATGTCCCATTCCATGGTGCGGCCGAGCCTTGGGTAGAGATCGGCCGCGCCGCGCGCGACCTGGCAGAATTTCAGGCTGGAGCCGCGCGAGACGAAGCTTTCGACCACGAAACGGTTGACGAAGGCCTCGGTCTCCGGCGTGAGGTGGGAGCGGCTGGCGACCACCGAGATGGCCCAGGGGGCGGGGCGGACGGCAATGCTGGTCCAATCGTGCACGGCACCCTCGGTTACGGTGGCGGCGATGGCGCCGGCCCCTGGCACGCCGACATACAGCTCGTTCATGGCCGGGGCGTAAATGAGGCCGAAGATCGGGGCGGCGTTGTCGATCAGGGCGATGTTGACGGTGAAATCACCGTGGCCGTTGATGAATTCGCGCGTGCCGTCGAGCGGATCGACCAGGAAAAACCGGCCATCGGTGGCGGGGGTGCGGCCGGCGGCCACCGCTTCCTCGGCGACGATGGGGATGAGCGGGGCGAGTTCGGTGAGCGCCTCGGTGATGATGGCCTCGGCCAGCTCATCGGCCTGGGTGACCGGCGAGCCGTCGGCCTTGTCACGCGCGGCGGTGCCGGCGTGATAGAGCGGCAGCATGGCGGCGCCGGCGCGGAGCGCGGCCGCGATGGCGGCCTGCGGCAGGGCGGTGAGCGGTGCCAGAGCGCGGCCAAGCTCAGCCAGGTCGGTCATCAAAAGGGCATCCCGTGTTGCAGCGCATCGTATATGGCACGAGGCCGCATGGCAGGCCAGCGTGAAGCGGCGGCGCGGGGAGGGGGCGGCGAAAATAGGGGCGGGCGATGGTGGCCGAAGGCGGCCGGCCGGGGCCAGGCGGATGGC
>DAIDIQ010000190.1 GCA_027459285.1 Acetobacteraceae bacterium | reverse complement strand
GGCCACCCATGGCAGTGTACGCTCGTGGGTGGCCGGGTGGGGGCGCGGGCCGGTGCCGGACTTGATCAAGCATATGGGGGTGCGGGCCGGTGCCGGACTTCAAGTAAAGCAAGGGGGTGCGGGCAGGTGCCGACTTCAGTTCGTCACGCTCTAGGTCCTGGCAAGCGGATCGGGCCGGGAGAGAATTTCGCTGGCGTGGCGGGCACGGCCGGCGGGGGTGATGATGAAGCCGTGCGTGGTTGGTTGGACGAGGCCGAGGGAGACGAGGCGGGTGAGGCAGGCCTGGTCCTTGGTGGCGTGCGGACGCTCACCCGCGAGGATGAGGCGGTGCAGGGCGGCGCGGCAGCAGGTTTCGAGATAAGGGGCTGACCAGGGCTGAGCGGAGCCGGGGTCAGGCAAGGAGGGATTCGATCTCGGCGGCGACATGGTCCATGTCGGCCATGCCATCGACGGCGTGCAGCCGGCCCTGCCGTTGATAATGCGGCAGGATGGGCGCGGTATCGGAGCGATAGGCGGCGAGGCGGGCGACCATGGTCTCGCGGTTATCGTCGGCGCGGCGTTTGAAGTCGGTGGCGCCACAGACATCACACACGCCGGGCACGCGGGTCGGCTTGAACCGGTCATGATAGCCGGCGCCGCATTTGGCGCAGGTGAAGCGGCCGGCGACGCGATCGACCAGGGCGGCCTCATCGACTTTCAGCTCGATCACGGCATCGAGCGATTGGCCCAGCCGGGCGAGCATGGTGTCGAGCGCCATTGCCTGGCGTTCGGTGCGGGGAAAGCCGTCGAGAATGAAGCCGCGGGCGCAATCGGGCTGTTGGACGCGGGTTTCGAGCATGGCGATGACGATTTCATCGGACACGAGGCCGCCGGATTCCATGATCGCGCGGGCCTGTTGGCCGATCGGGCTGCCGGAATTGACCTCGGCGCGCAGCATGTCGCCGGTGGAGATCTGACAGAGGCCGTGCCGGTCCTGCAGGCGTTTGGCCTGGGTGCCCTTGCCGGCGCCGGGGGGGCCGACCAGGATGAGATTATAGGGAATTTTCACGCGCGCCGGCCGGGCATGCGGGCCTTGCCGCGGGATTTGCGCATCAGCCCCTCATATTGGTGGGCGAGCAGGTGTGACTGCACCTGGGTGACCGTATCCATGGTGACGGAGACGATGATCATCAGGCTGGTGCCACCGAAATAGAAGGGCACGCCGTATTTGCTGATCAGGATTTCCGGCAGCAGGCAGACCGCGACCAGGTAGATGGCGCCGATGGTGGTGAGGCGGGCGAGGATGGAGTCGAAATAACGGGCGGTGGCGGTGCCGGGGCGGATGCCGGGAATGAAACCGCCATATTTCTTGAGATTGTCGGCGGTTTCCTCGGCGTTGAAGACGACGGCGGTGTAGAAGAAGGCGAAGAAGGCGATGGTGGCGGCGTAGAGCACCATGTAGAGCGGCTGGCCGTGCGAGAGCTGACCGGCGATGACGCTGAGGATGCCGGTACCCTTGGTGCTGCTGAAGCTCGCGACCGTCGCCGGCACCAGCAGGATGGAGCTGGCGAAAATCGGCGGAATGACGCCCGAGGTGTTCACCTTGAGGGGCATGTGGGTGGAATCACCGCCGAACATGCGGTTGCCGACTTGGCGTTTGGGGTATTGCACCACGACGCGGCGTTGGGCGCGTTCCATGAAGACGATGAAGGCGACCACGCCGACCGCGATCAGCATGAAGACAAGAATGAAAATGGGGCTGAGCGCGCCGGTGCGACCGAGATCGAGCAGGGTGGCGACGGCGTGCGGCAGGTTGGCGACGATGCCGGCCATGATGATGAGCGAGGAGCCGTTGCCGACGCCGCGGGCGGTGATCTGCTCACCGAGCCACATCAGGAACATGGTGCCGCCGACCAGGGTGACGACGGCGGAAAGCAGGAATACCGGTCCCGGATCGACCACGGCCGGGCCGGAGATGCCGTGCATGCTTTCGAGCCCGCGGGCAATGGCGAGGGCCTGGAAGGTGGCGATGGCGACGGTGAGATAGCGCGTGTATTGGTTGATTTTCTTGCGCCCGGCCTCGCCTTCCTTTTTGAGGGCCTCGAGCTGCGGGACGGCCGCCTGCATCAACTGCACGATGATGCTGGCGCTGATATAGGGCATGATGTTGAGGGCGAACACGGTCATGCGGCCGAGGGCGCCGCCGGTGAACATGTTGAACTGGCCGAGAATGCCGCCGCCATGCTGGGCGAGCAGCTGGGCCATGACGGTGGCATCGACCCCGGGCACCGGGATGTAGGTGCCAACGCGGAAAATGATGAGCGCGCCGAGGGTGAACCAGATGCGCTTGCGCAGCTCAGTGGCCCGGCCGAAGGCACCGAGGCTGAGGCTGGCCATTTGTTCGGCTGTGGTCGCCATTGGTTTTCCCGGACAGGCGTGGATGAAGGATCAGCGACGAGAGACGGAGACGGCTGGCGCGGACGCCGCGGCGTATATGTGGCAGGCAGGCGGCGAAGGCAAACCGGGTGGCGCGAAAACGGCAACGGCGCCCGTGCGGAACGGGCGCCGTTGGGATGGGATGATGCGAAGCCGGTGCCGGCCGGAACGCATCATGGGTTAGCCCGCCGCTTGCGCCGCGGTCGTGGCCTTGGCGACCAGGGTGGTGACGCTGCCGCCGGCGGCCTCGACCGCGCTGATGGCGGTGGCGGAGGCGCCGGAGACGGTGAGGGTGACGGCGGCCTTGATCTCACCATGGCCGAGCAGGCGGATGCCCGCCTTGCCGGTGCCGCGGCCGAGCCCGGCGGCACGCAGCCCGGCTTCGTCGATGGCGCCGGGGGCAAGCCTGCCTTCATCGATGGCGCGTTGCACGGCGCCGATATTGACCGGCGCGTATTCGACCCGGAACAGGTTGGTGAAGCCGCGCTTGGGCAGGCGGCGATAGAGCGGCAACTGGCCACCCTCGAAGCCGTTCAGGGACACGCCTTCACGCGCCTTCTGGCCCTTGACGCCCTTGCCGGAGGTTTTGCCCTTACCCGAGCCGATGCCGCGGCCGAGACGCTTGGCCTTGTAGCGCGCGCCCGGATTGTCGCGCAGGTCATTCAGCTTCATGGCGTGCCTCCTCGACGGTGACGAGATGCGCGACCTTGCGGATCATGCCGCGCACGCTTGGCGTATCCGGCAGAACACGCGAGGCGCGGATGCGGGACAGGCCGAGGCCGACCAGGGTTTCCTTCTGGCCGGGCTTGCGGCCGGCGCTGGACCGGGTTTGCGTGACCCGGACATGCTTGGCAGGCACGGAGCGGGTGGTATCAGACATCCGCCACCTCCGGCGCGGCTTCGCGCTTGCCGAGCAGATCGGACACTTTCTTGCCGCGGCGCGAGGCGACGGCGCGGGGGCTCGCGCACCGCTCGAGCGCGGCGAAGGTGGCCTTGACCATGTTGTGCGGGTTGCGGCTGCCGATCGACTTGGCGACCACGTCGCCGATGCCGAGCGTTTCGAACACGGCGCGCATGGGGCCGCCGGCGATGATGCCGGTGCCGGCGGGGGCGGCGCGCAGCACCACGCGGCCGGCGCCATAGTCACCGGTCATGTCGTGGTGGAGCGTGCGGCCTTCCTTCATGGGCACGCGGATCATGCCACGCTTGGCGCGCTCGGTGGCCTTGCGAATGGCCTCGGGCACCTCACGCGCCTTGCCGGCGCCATAGCCGACCCGGCCCTTCTGGTCACCGACCACGACCAGGGCGGCGAAGGCGAAACGACGCCCGCCTTTGACCACCTTGGCGACGCGGTTGATGGTGACGAGCTTGTCGATCAGCTCGTCTCCGTCCCGGTCACGATCACGGTCACGGTTGCCACCGCGATTATCCCTGCCACCTTCGCGTGCCATGGTACGGCCCCCCGTCAGAAGGAAAGCCCGCCTTCGCGGGCGGCTTCGGCCAGCGCGCGAACGCGGCCGTGATACAGATAGGCACCGCGGTCGAACACGACCTCGGTCACGCCGGCTTCCTTCGCGCGTTCGGCGATCAGGCGGCCAACCACGGTCGCGGCATCACGGTCGGCGCCGGTCTTGCCGTCGGCGCGGATCGCCGGGTCGAGCGTGGAGGCGGCGGCGAGTGTGCGACCCGCCGCATCGTCGATGATCTGCGCATAGATGTGACGCTCGGAGCGGAACACCGACAAGCGCGGGCGACCGCCGGATTTCTGCCGCAACTGGTAGCGCAGCCGCAGCTTGCGGCGCTGCATGAGATGCTTCGCGCTGCTCATTTCTTTTTGCCTTCCTTGCGCCGGATGGTCTCGGTGCTGTAGCGCACGCCCTTGCCCTTATACGGCTCGGGCGGGCGATGGGCGCGGATTTCAGCCGCGACCTGGCCGACCTGACGCTTGTCGACGCCACTGACGGTGATGGTGGTGGGCTTGGGCGTGGTGATGGTGATGCCCTTGGGCACCGGATAAATCACGTCGTGCGAGAAGCCGAGATTGATGACGAGATTGCCGCCCTGAACCGCGGCACGATAGCCGGTGCCGGTGATTTCCATGGATTTCTCGTAACCGGTGGAGACGCCACGGACCATGGAGGCGACCAGCGCGCGGGTGGTGCCCCACATCATGCGCGCATCCGCGGTGCCGCCCTTCGGTTCGACGCGCACCTCGTTCGCCTCGACCACCGCTTCCACGTTGGGGGTGAGGGTGAGGCTGAGCTCACCCAGCTTGCCTTTGGCCCGCAACACGCCGCGCTCGATGCTGACGGTGACGCCAGCGGGCAGCGGCACGGGATATTTGCCTACGCGTGACATGGCGCTTTCCCCGATCAGAAGATGCGGCAGAGCACTTCGCCGCCGACATTGGCAGCGCGTGCTTCCGCATCCGACAACACGCCGCGCGGCGTGGACAGAATGGAGACGCCGAGACCGGCATAGACACGCGGCAATTCCTTGATTTTGGAATAGACGCGGCGCCCCGGCTTGGAAACGCGGGTGATTTCCTTGATGACCGGCTGGCCCTCATTGTATTTCAGCTCGATGCGCAACTGCGCGACACCGGGCCGAAGCGTTTCGGTGGAGAAGCCGCGAATGAAGCCTTCGCGCTTCAGCACCTCGAGCACATTGGCGCGCATGCTGGAGGCGGGGGCCACGCAACTGGTGTGGCGGGCACGCTGCGCGTTGCGGATGCGCGTCAGCATATCGCCGAGGGGATCTGACATGGACATGGGTTTTGCGCCTCCGGCTTCTTACCAGCTGGCCTTGACCATGCCGGGGATCTGCCCCTGGCTGGCGAGGTCACGCAGCGCGATGCGGCAAAGCTTGAACTTGCGGTAATTGCCGCGCGAGCGGCCGGTGAGCTCGCACCGGAGGCGCACGCGGTTGGCGGCGCCGTTGCGGGGCAACTGCGCGAGCTTGATGGTCGCCTCGAACCGCGCCTCGACCGGGAGGTCACGATCCATGACGATTTTCTTCAGCGCCGCGCGCTTGGCACGGTCGCGTGCCGCCATGGCTTCGCGCATCTTGTTGCGGTTGACCTGGGAAAGCTTGGCCATCCTGTTTCATCCTCCGGAACCTGCCGGGTGACCCGGTGGTTTTCCAAAACTTGCCCCGCGAGGGGCGGCTGCGTTCAGTCGGGCTCAGTTCTTGACGAAGGGAAGATCGAAGGCGCGAAGCAGCGCCTGGGCTTCCTGGTTCGTTTTGGCGGTGGTCACGAACACGATGTCCATGCCCCTGATATCGGTGACCTTCTCGTAGGCGATTTCCGGGAACACGATCTGTTCCTTCATGCCGAAGGCGAAATTGCCGCGCCCGTCGAAGCCGTGCGGCGAGATGCCGCGAAAGTCACGCACGCGGGGAAGGGCGATGGTGACCAGACGGTCGAGGAATTCATACATCCGGGCACGGCGCAGCGTGACCTTGCAGCCGATGGGCAGGCCGGCGCGGATCTTGAAGCCGGCGATGGCTTTCTTGGCCAGGGTCTTCACCGGCTTCTGGCCGGCGATCAGGGTCAGCTCGGCGACCGCGGCATCGAGCTTTTTCTGATCGGCCGCGGCTTCGCCGACGCCCATGTTGATGACGATTTTCTCGAGCCTCGGCACCTGCATCGGGTTGGTGTAGCCGAATTCCTTTTGCAGGGCGGCACGGATCTCGTCGTTGTAGCGACGGTGCATGCGCGGCAGCGGCGCGGCCTGGTTCACGCGGGCTGGCGCGGCGCCGGTTTGTGTCGTGGGGGTTTGCGATTCACTCATGGCGTTCAGCTCTCGAACAGATTGCCGGTGGCGCGCGCGACGCGGACCTTGCGGCCGTCCTCGAGCAGGCGGAAGCCGACACGGACCGGCTTGTCGGTCTTGGGGTCGAGCAGGGCGAGATTGGACAGATGCACCGCCGCCTCACGCCGCTCGAGGCCGCCGGGCTTGCCCATGCCGGAGGGCTTGGTGTGGTGCGTGGCGATGGCGACGCCCTGCACGATGGCGCGGTTTTCCTTGGGGAAAACCTGCGTCACCTCGCCGCGCCGGCCCTTGCTGGCGCCGCTGATGACCTCGACCTTGTCGCCCTTGCGGATTTTCGCGGCCATCACAGCACCTCTGGCGCGAGCGAGATGATTTTCATGAACTTCTTGGCGCGCAACTCACGCACCACCGGGCCGAAGATGCGGGTGCCGATCGGCTCCTGCTGCTTGTTGATCAGCACCGCGGCGTTGCGGTCGAAGCGGATGGCGCTGCCATCGGCGCGGCGCACCGGAAAGGCGGTGCGGACGATGACGGCCTGGTGCACGTCACCCTTTTTCACCTTGCCGCGCGGAATGGCTTCCTGGATGGCGACGACGATGACATCCCCGACCGAGGCGGTCTTGCGCTTCGAGCCGCCGAGCACCTTGATGCACTGCACGCGCTTGGCGCCGGAATTATCGGCGACGTCGAGATTGGTTTCGACCGAGATCATGCCTCAGTTCCCCCTTGTCAGGCCGAAGCCGGTGCCGCGGCCTGGGTGCCGAGATCCTCGCCATTGCGGGCGATCACGGTCCAGGTCTTGCGCTTGCTGATCGGCGGACATTCGACGATGCGAACCACATCACCGACCTTGCAGAGATTTGCCTCGTCATGCGCGGCGTATTTCTTCGACCGGCGGATGAATTTCTTGTAGAGCGGGTGCATGACGCGCCGGTCGACCAGGACGGTGACGGTCTTGTCCATCTTGTCGCTGGTGACACGGCCGGTCAGGATGCGCTTGGGCATGCGCGGCTCCTCAGGAATGCGCGGCGGCAGCGGCCGCCTTGAGCTTGTTGCTGTGCAGCACGGTCTTGATGCGCGCGATGTCGCGGCGCACGGTCTTGATGCGGGCATTGCCCTCGGCCTGGCCGGTGGCGCGCTGGAACCGCAGATTGAACTGCTCGCGCCGCAGGTCGAGCAGCATGGCGTTCAGCTCGTCCTCGGTCTTGACGCGGATATCGGCGATCTTGGTCATGTCAGGCCTCACCGACACGGGAAATGAATTTGGTCTTGATCGGCAGCTTGGCGGCGCCGAGCGCCAGCGCCTCACGCGCGAGCGTATCGGGGACGCCGTCGATCTCGAACATGATGCGGCCCGGCTTGACGCGGCAGACCCAGAATTCCGGGCTGCCCTTGCCGGAGCCCATGCGCACCTCGGCCGGCTTTTTCGAGACCGGCACGTCCGGGAAGACGCGGATCCAGACACGGCCGGCGCGCTTCATGGAGCGCGTGATGGCGCGGCGGGCGGATTCGATCTGGCGCGCGGTGATACGCTCCGGCTCGAGCGCCTTCAGCCCATATTCGCCGAAATTGAGCGAGGTGCCGCCCTTGGCGTTGCCATGGATGCGGCCCTTGTGCGCCTTGCGGTATTTGGTGCGCTTGGGTGAGAGCATGACTGATCGTCCTTAACGCTGCGGCGCTTGTTCGGCGGCGCGGCGGTCTTGCGCCATCGGGTCATGCGCCAGGATCTCGCCCTTGAAGATCCAGACCTTGACCCCGCAGGTGCCGTAGGTGGTTTTGGCGGTGGCGGTGCCGTAATCGATATCGGCGCGCAGCGTGTGCAGCGGCACCCGCCCTTCACGATACCATTCGACGCGGGCGATCTCCGCGCCGCCGAGGCGGCCGCCACAATTGATGCGGATGCCCTGGGCGCCGAGACGCATGGCCGATTGCACGGCCCGCTTCATGGCGCGGCGGAAGGCGACGCGGCGCTCGAGCTGCTGGGCGATGTTTTCCGCGACCAGGGTCGCATCGATTTCCGGCTTGCGGATTTCGACGATGTTGAGCGCGACATCGGCTTTCGCCATGGCGCCGAGTTCCTTGCGCAGAACCTCGATATCCTGGCCCTTTTTGCCGATGACGACGCCGGGGCGCGCGGCATAGATGGTGACGCGCGGCTTTTTGGCCGGGCGTTCGATGACCACGCGCGAGACGCCGGCGCCGGCGAGCTTTTTGCGCAGATAGGCGCGCAATTTCAGATCATCGTGCAGCAGGGCGGCATAGTCGTTGCCGGCGAACCAGCGACTGTCCCAGGTGCGGTTGACGCCGAGGCGCAGGCCGGTTGGATTGACCTTGTGTCCCATTACGCGGCCTCCCCGTCCTGCGAGCGTTCGGTCACGACGATTTTGAGATGGCTGAACCATTTCTCGACCCGGGCGGAACGGCCCCGGCCGCGCGCGTGCATGCGGCGCATGAGAATGGCGCGGCCGACCTCGGCGCGGGTCACGACCAGGCGATCGACATCGAGCGAATGGTTGTTCTCGGCGTTGGCAATGGCGCTTTCCAGCGTGCGCCGCACGTCCTGGGCGATGCGACGCTTGCTGAAGGTGAGCGTCGCGATGGCCTTGCTGGCCGGCTGATTGCGGATCATCGCCGCGACCAGGTTCAGCTTGCGCGGGCTGACGCGGACATTGGCGAGAATGGCCTGCGCCTCATTGTCGGCGACGGCGCGCGGATGTTTGGGCTTGCTCATGTGCGTTAGCCCCGCTTCGCTTTCTTGTCGGCCGAGTGGCCGGTGAAGGTGCGCGTCGGTGAGAATTCACCGAATTTATGGCCGACCATGTTCTCGCTGACCTGAACGGGCAGGAATTTGTGCCCGTTATAGACGCCGAAGGTCAGGCCGACGAATTGCGGCATGATGGTCGAGCGGCGCGACCAGATTTTGATGATCTCATTACGGCCGGAGGCGCGCGACGCCTCGGCCTTGTTGAGCATATACCCGTCCACGAACGGGCCTTTCCAGACGGAACGAGCCATGATCAGCCCTTCCCCTTGTTGCGGCGACGAATGATGAGCTTGTCGGTGCGCTTGTTGACGCGGGTTTTATAGCCCTTGGTGGGAATACCCCAGGGCGTGACCGGATGCCGGCCGCCGGAGGTACGCCCCTCGCCACCGCCATGCGGATGGTCGACCGGGTTCATGACCACGCCGCGATTATGCGGACGGAACCCGAGCCAGCGGGTGCGGCCGGCCTTGCCGAGCGACTGGTTGGAATTGTCCGGGTTGCTGACGGCGCCGATGGTCGCCATGCATTCGGCCCGGAGCAGGCGAAGCTCACCGGATTGCAGCTTGACCTGGGCATAGCCCATGTCCTTGCCGACCAACTGCGCGTAGGTGCCGGCGGAGCGGGCGATTTTGCCGCCCGCGCCCGGCTTCATTTCCAAATTGTGGACGATGGTGCCGACCGGAATGGCCGAGAGCGGCATGGCATTGCCCGGCTTGATATCGGCGCGGGCACTGGCGACGATGCTGTCCCCCACCTTGAGGCGCTGCGGCGCGAGAATATAGGCGAGCTCATTGTCGGCGTATTTGATGAGCGCGATGAAGGCGGTGCGGTTGGGGTCGTATTCGATCCGCTCGACCACCGCCGGCACGTCGAACTTGCGCCGCTTGAAATCGATGACGCGATAGGCCTGTTTGTGGCCGCCGCCACGAAAGCGGCTGGTGATGCGGCCATGATTGTTGCGCCCGCCGGTGCTGTGCTGGCCCTCGGTGAGGGTTTTGACCGGCTTGCCCTTGTACAGCTCGTCACGGCGGATGAGCACCGTGCCGCGCAGGCCGGGAGTGATCGGGTTGAATTCCTTGAGCGCCATGGTCGCGTTCCTCAGGCGATGCTGGCCGTGAGGTCGATGGTCTGACCCTCGGCGAGCTCCACATAGGCTTTCTTCACGTCCGAGCGGCGGCCGGGACGGCCCCGGAACCGCTTGTTCTTACCCTTGGTGATCAGCGTGTTGACCGAGCGCACCTGCACGCCGAACAGCGTTTCGACCGCGACCTTGATCTGCGGCTTGGTGGCGGTGATGGCGACGCGGAACACGACCTGGCCACGCTCGGTGAGGGTGGTGGCCTTTTCGGTGATCACCGGGCTGAGCACGATGCCGTAAATCGCCTCACGCGAGAGGGTGGCGGCGCGGCGGCGGGCGGCGAGGCTGGATTTGATCGGGGAGGCGCTCATGCCGCTTGCTCCGTGGGCTCGGCCGCGCCGAGACGGGCGGCGAGACCGGCGATCGCCCCCTCGGTCAGTACCAGCATGTCGTGGTCGAGAATATCATAGACGTTGGCGCCCGCGGTGGGCAGCACGTCGATGCGGTGCAGGTTGCGGCTGGCCAGCAGCAGGCCGGCCGCCGGATCGGTATCGACGATGAGGGCGGATTGCCAGCCGAGCGCGCGCAATTGCTTGGCGAAGGCGCCGGTTTTGGCCGGCACGTCGGCGTTGGCGATGACGACCAGCTTGCCGTCGGCCTGCTTTTGCGAAAGCGCCGAGATGAGGCCGAGACGGCGCACCTTTTTCGGCAGGTCATAACCATGGTCACGCACGACCGGGCCATGCACGACGCCACCGGTGCGGAATTGTGGCGCGCGCAACGAACCCTGGCGGGCCGAGCCGGTGCCCTTCTGGCGATACGGCTTTTTGGTCGTGCCCTGGACTTCGCCCATGCCTTTCGTCTTGTGCGTGCCGGCGCGGCGGCGGGACAATTGCCAATGCACGACGCGGGCCATGATATCGGCGCGCGGGGGAGCGGCGAAAATCTCGTCCGGCAGGTTGGCGGTGCCGACGGCGGCATTGTCGAGGGTGCGAATTTCCACCTGCATGGGATCAGGCTCCGGTCTCGGCGCGCAGGCCGGCGGGCATGGGCACACCCTCCGGCGGCTTGCGCTTGATGGCATCGCGCAGCAGCACATAGCCGCCGCGACCGCCGGGGATGCTGCCGCGCACCATGATCAGGCCCTTGTCGGCATCGACCGAGGCGATTTCGAGGTTCAGCGTGGTGACGCGCTCATGGCCCAGATGGCCGGCCATTTTCTTGCCGGCAAAGGTCTTGCCGGGGTCCTGGCGGTTGCCGGTCGAGCCGTGGCTGCGATGGCTGATGGAGACACCGTGGCTCGCCTCGAGACCGGCGAAATTCCAGCGCTTCATGACGCCGGCGAAGCCCTTGCCACGGCTGATGCCGCAGACATCGATTTTCTGGCCGACGATGAAATGCGCCGCCGACAATTTGGCGCCGGGTGCCGGCAGATTGGCCGGATCGACGCGGAATTCGACCAGCTTGGCCTTCGGCTCGACCGCGCAGCGGGCGAAATGGCCCTTGTTGGGGGCGGTGACGTTCTTGACCTTGGCGCGGCCGGTGCCGAGTTGCACGGCGGTATAGCCGTCACGCTCGGCGGTGCGCACATCGACCACCTGCACATCATCGAGATGCAGCACGGTGACCGGCACATGCGTGCCGTCTTCCTTGAAGATGCGGGTCATGCCCAGCTTTTTGGCGATCAATCCGGTGCGCATGGCGGGGCCTATTACAGCTTGATCTCGACATCGACGCCGGAGGCGAGGTCGAGCTTCATCAGCGCGTCCACGGTCTGGGGCGTCGGCTCGACAATGTCGAGCAGGCGGCGATGGGTGCGGATCTCGAACTGCTCGCGGCTTTTCTTGTCGACATGCGGCGAGCGGTTGACGGTGAAGCGCTCGATTTGCGTGGGCAAGGGAATGGGGCCGCGAACCCGCGCGCCGGTGCGCTTCGCGGTGTTCACGATCTCCTTGGTGCTGTTGTCCAGCAGCCGGTGATCATACGCCTTGAGGCGTATGCGGATGTTTTGGTTGTCCATCTGCGTGTTCCGCGAACCCATCCTGTCGTTCTGTCGAACAGTTCGGCGGCCCCCGCCCCTGATTGCGGATAGGGGGCCGCCGCGCTGCTTAGGTTTATCGCGCCGCGCCGCCGAGGCGGCGCGACGGCAAGGCTGAAATCAGGCGACGATCTTGGCCACCACGCCGGCGCCGACGGTGCGGCCACCCTCGCGGATGGCGAAGCGCAGGCCCTCGTCCATGGCGATCGGCTGGATCAGCTCGACATCCATGGAGACGTTGTCGCCCGGCATCACCATTTCGACGCCGTCCGGCAACTGCACGACGCCCGTGACATCGGTGGTGCGGAAATAGAATTGCGGCCGGTAGTTGGTGAAGAACGGGGTGTGGCGGCCGCCCTCCTCCTTGGTGAGGACATAGGCCTCGGCCTTGAACTTCTTGTGCGGGGTGATGGTGCCGGGCTTGGACAGCACCTGGCCACGCTCCACGTCCTCGCGCTTGGTGCCGCGCAGCAGGGCGCCGATATTGTCGCCGGCCTCGCCGCGATCGAGCAGCTTGCGGAACATCTCGACGCCGGTGACGATCGTCTTCACGGTGTCCTTGAGGCCGACGATCTCGACTTCATCACCGACGGTGATGACGCCGCGCTCGACACGGCCGGTGACCACGGTGCCGCGGCCGGAGATGGAGAACACGTCCTCGACCGGCATCAGGAACGGGCGGTCGAGCGCGCGGGTCGGCTGCGGGATGTACTCATCGACCTTGGCCATCAGCGCCAGCACCGCCTGCTCGCCGAGCTCGGGGGATTTGTCCTCGAGCGCCATCAGGGCCGAGCCCTTGATGATGGGAATATCGTCGCCGGGGAATTGATAGGAGGAAAGCAGCTCGCGCACTTCCATCTCGACCAGTTCGAGCAATTCAGGGTCGTCGACCATGTCGACCTTGTTGAGGAACACGACCAGCGCCGGCACGCCGACCTGGCGGGCGAGCAGGATGTGCTCGCGCGTCTGCGGCATCGGACCGTCGGCGGCGGAGACGACCAGGATCGCGCCATCCATCTGGGCGGCGCCGGTGATCATGTTCTTCACATAGTCGGCGTGGCCGGGGCAGTCGACGTGGGCATAATGGCGGTTGGTGGTCTCATACTCCACGTGGGCGGTGGAGATGGTGATGCCGCGGGCCCGCTCCTCGGGGGCTTTGTCGATCTGGTCGTACGCCGTGAAGGTGGCGCCGCCGGTCTTTGCCAGCACCTTGGTGATGGCGGCGGTCAGTGACGTCTTGCCGTGGTCGACGTGACCGATCGTGCCAATGTTGCAGTGCGGCTTGTTCCGCTCGAATTTAGCCTTAGCCATCGTCGTCTCCGTTATGATCCGGCGCGGATCGGTTCGGGTGGGAGCAGGTTACCAGCGATAATGGCTGAAGGCCTTGTTGGCCTCGGCCATGCGATGCGTGTCTTCGCGCTTCTTGACGGCGGCACCGCGGTTGTTCACCGCGTCCAGAAGCTCGTTCGACAACCGGTCTTCCATCGTGTGTTCGCCCCGCTTGCGCGCGGCGTCGATCAGCCAGCGTATGGCGAGCGCCTGGCGGCGTTCGCTACGCACCTCGACCGGAACCTGGTAGGTGGCGCCGCCGACGCGACGGCTGCGTACCTCGATGGCCGGCTTGACGTTATCCAGCGCCTCGTGGAACAGGCGAACCGGATCCGCGTCCCGGCCGCCGCGCTTCTTCAGCACGTCGAGCGCGCCATAGACGATGCCCTCGGCAACCGATTTCTTGCCGTCGTACATCAGCGCGTTCATGAAGCGCGTGACGACGGTATCTCCGAATTTGGCGTCCGGCAGGATTTCGCGGCGGACGGCGCGGCGACGGCGGCTCATTGGCTTTCGAACCCCTTACTTCGGACGCTTGGCGCCGTAGAGCGAGCGGCGCTGGCGGCGCTTGGCGATGCCCTGGGTATCGAGCACGCCACGCAGAATGTGATAGCGCACGCCCGGCAGGTCCTTCACGCGGCCGCCACGGATGAGCACGACCGAGTGTTCCTGCAGGTTATGGCCTTCACCGGGAATGTAGCTGACGACCTCATAGCCGTTGGTCAGGCGGACCTTGGCGACCTTGCGCAGCGCCGAGTTCGGCTTTTTCGGCGTGGTGGTGTAGACGCGCGTGCAGACACCCCGCTTTTGCGGGCAGCCCTGCAACGCGGGCACCTTGTTGCGCTTGGCCGCGGGCTCACGCCCCTTGGCGATCAACTGGTTGATGGTCGGCATCGTTACCCGTTGGCTATACTGTTCGGTTCCGGCCAACCCGTCCGCCACCCGCGTTCCATGGGCAAGCCCCGCACCGAGTGGGGCCATGCCCACCCTGCGGGGTTCGAACCGTGCGCATGGCCTGAGCCCCGGGATGAACCGGGACGGCGCCACATGCGAAAGGCTGCCGTAAGAACGACGGAAGACCTGGGGTCTGCCGAGGCGGCGGAACCTACGAGCGAGGCTTGGGGCAGTCAAGTGTGAAACGGGGTTTGCGCGGGGGCGCGGGCCGGGTTGAGGCCGACCGCCACGCAGAGCCGGATTGCAGCGCAAGAAACAGCATTCGGAAATGCCTCGGCCGGGGCAGGATGGCGCCATGCATGAGGCATGGATGCGCGCGGTGCGGGAGCGGGATGCGGGGGCGTGGGCGGATTTCGTCTATGCGGTGCGCACCACCGGGGTTTATTGCCGGGCCGGCTGCGCCGCGCGCCTGCCGCGGCCGGAGAACATGGCGTTTTACCCGACCGCCGCGGCGGCCGAGGCGGCCGGGTTCCGGCCATGCCGGCGCTGCCGGCCGGAGCAGGACAAGCCGGCCGGGCGGGCGGTGGCCGCGGTGCGGCGTGCCTGCGCGATGATCCGGGCAGCCGAGGTGGCGCCGCCTTTGGCCACGCTGGCGGCGGCCAGCGGCTATTCACCCACGCATTTCCAGCGCCTGTTCACACGCATGACCGGGCTGAGCCCGCGACGCTTCGCCGCCGCCGAGCGGGCACGCCGCATGGCCGGGTTGCTGCCGGGGGCGGGGAGTGTGACCGAGGCGATTTACGCGGCGGGCTTCAACAGCGCCGGGCGGTTCTATGCGACGGCGGGGCGGACGCTGGGCATGCGCCCGGCCCAGGCACGGCAAGGTGGGGCAGGCATGGACATCATGTATACGGTCACGGACTCGGTGCTGGGCCCGCTGCTGGTGGCGGCAAGCCCGCGCGGCGTATGCGCGATAAGCCTGGGTGATGACGCGGCGGCGCTGACGGCGGATCTGCATCGGCGCTTCCCGCGCGCGCGCCTGGCCGAGGGAGACGCCGCCTTTCATGGGCTGGTGGCATCGGTGGTGGGACTGGTGGAGGCGCCAGGCGCCGCGCACGACCTGCCGCTGGATATTCAGGGCACGGCCTTTCAGGCGCTTGTGTGGAACCAGTTGCGGGCAATTCCGCCGGGCACGACCACAACCTATGGCGACATCGCCCGCGCGATCGGGCGGCCCAGGGCGGCACGCGCCGTGGGGGCGGCTTGCGGCGCCAACCCGGTGGCGGTGGCCATTCCATGCCACCGGGTGGTTGGGCGCGATGGCGGCGAGACGGGCTATCGGTGGGGGGCTGCGCGCAAGCGGGCGCTGCTGGCGGCGGAGAAGACTCCGGCCAAGACGCGGGTCAGGTAAGTGCCGACATTTTCGACGCACGAACATCCTTCCCTATTCCGCGCACACGGCTAAAACCCCCCGCGATGTTCACCGGTGATATCTCCCTTCCGGCAGACCGCCGCCGCGCCTGGATCGATAGTCTGTTCGTGGACCATGCCGTGTTCCGCGCCGTCTGGGACAATTGGGCGGTGGTCGCGCCGGGCAAGCTCTATCGCTGCAACCACCCGACGCCCGCCCGGTTGCGCGCCGCGCGTCGTCGTTTCGGGCTCAAAACCATCATCAACCTGCGCGGCCATCGTGCCTGCGGGTCTGACGCGCTGTCGCGGGCGGAGGCGGCACAGCTTGGCCTGCATCATGTCGATGCACCGTTCGAAAGCCGTGGCGCGCCGCACAAGGACCGGATCCTGCGTCTGGCAACGATTTTCGAAACCGTCACCTACCCGGCGGTGATGCACTGCAAATCCGGCGCGGATCGCACCGGCCTTGCCGCCGGCCTGTATGTTCTCCTGCACGGCGGCACCGCGGAGCAGGCCTTGCGCCACCTGTCCTGGCGCCACGGGCATTTCAACCGTTCCCGCACCGGCATTCTGGACGCATTTTTCCTGCTGTATCAGGCCACGGCGGAAGGCCGCATCGGCTTCCTGGACTGGGTGCGAACCGAATATGACGAAAACGCGCTGCGTGCCAGCTTCCGCGCCAACGGGCTGGCCAATTTCCTCAACGATACGGTGCTGGGTCGGGAATAACCCGGTGTTAACCCCGCCACGCTAGGTCGCGCGGCATGGTTCAACCCTTGTCGTTGCGGCCGCAAAACGCGCCCGAACCTGCCGCCCGCCCGGCCCGCTTGCCCGCACGCCCGCCAGCAGCCGGCGCAAAGCCAGTCGCGCGCGCGGCAGCCGCGAAAACCAGCCCCCCAACCACCGCGCCCACGCAAAGCCTGCCACGCGGATCATTGTTGGATCGAATTGCCTGACCTCCGGTCTCAGGCATAACCCCCGCCCGAAAAACCTGGATCGCCGTTGGCCGAGACTTTTCGGCCTCAGCTTTGTGGAATGCCGCTGGTGGTGGAATGTTCGAAATGCAGCGCCTGGCCGGGGTGGACCACGGCGTGCATGGCGTGGGCGGCCATGGCGGCCTCGGAAAATCCTTGCAGGATGAGTTTCAGCTTGCCGGGATAATGGGTGATATCGCCGGCGGCGAAAATGCCCGGGATGCTGGTGGCGCAGGTGGCCGGGGTGATGGTCAGTTGATGCTGGGTGAGCGCCAGGCCCCAGCCGGCGATGGGGCCGAGATCGGTCGAGAGCCCGAAAAACGGCAGTAGCACATCCGCCGGCAGGAGGCGGGTGGCGCCATCGAGATCCGCGACCTCGACCGCGCGCAACTGGCCCGCTTCGCCGTGCAGGGCGTGCAGCTGATAGGGGGTAACCAATGCGACCTCGCCGCGGGCGGCGGCGGCGGCGAGGCGGGCGGCGGTTTCGGGCGCGGCGCGGAATTTGCCACGGCGATGCACGAGCGCGACGGAAGCGGCGGTGCCGATCAGCGCGAGCGCCCAATCGACCGCGGAATCGCCACCACCGGCGATGACGACGTGTTTGCCGGCGAGGTCGGCGCGGCGGGTGATGAAATAACGCACGGCGCCGCTTGCCTCATAGGCGTCGATGCCGTCGAGCGGCGGGCGGTTGGGGCCGAAGGCGCCGGCGCCGGCGGCGATCAGAATGGCCTTGGCGGCGATCGTATCGCCGCGATCGGTGGCGAGGCGGAAGGCGCCGGCGGTGCCGGCAAGGTGCGTGACGTGGCGGCCGAGCAGGCGGGGCGTGTTGAACGGCGCGATCTGCGCCTCGAGCCTGGCGATGAGATCGGCCGCCGCGATCGCCGGATGGGCGGGAATGTCGTAGATCGGCTTTTCCGGATAAAGCGCGGTGCATTGCCCGCCGGGCTCGGCCAAGGCGTCGATCAGCAGGCCGCGCATGCGCAGCATGCCGATCTCGAAGGCGGCGAACAGGCCGACCGGGCCGGCGCCGATGATGGCGATGTCGGTTTCGTGCGTGTGCGTCATGGCCGGAAGCTACTTTCTTTTGGCGGCGGGAAAAGCCATCACCATGGCATGGGTGAGCGGCTGATGACTGAGCGCATGACGGTGCCGGACCTGGCGGCGCTGGACCTGCTGGCGGCGCGGATTGCCGCGACCTTGCGGCCAGGCCGGGCGGTGATGCTGCGCGGCCCGTTGGGCGCGGGCAAGACCGCGCTGGCGCGGGCCATTTTGCGCGCGCTCACCGGGGATGCGGCGCTGGAGGTGCCGAGCCCGAGCTATACCCTGTTGCAGACCTATGAGACGCCGCGCGGCCCGCTGCATCATCTGGATTTGTGGCGGCTTGGCGATTGGCGGGCGGTGAGCGAGCTTGGCTTCGCGGATGCGTGCGAGGACATGCTGCTGGTGGAATGGCCGGACCGGCTGGGGCCGCTGACCCCGGCCGATGCCGTGTGGGTCGATATCGCGGTGGCCGCGGACGAGGTTTGCCGCGTCATCACCGTGCGGGACGGGCTTGCGCCCGAGCCCCGCGCATGAGCCGCGACGACGCGATCGACGTGGTGTTGGGCCGGGCGGGGTTTGCCGGCGCGGCGCGCGTGCCCATTCCGCAGGATGCGGGCAGGCGACGCTATGTTCGGCTGGAGGGTGGACCCGAGCCGGCGGTGCTGATGGACGCGCCGGACGGGGCGGAGAGTGTCGCCGCCTTTCTCGCGGTGCGCGCGGGGCTGGCGGCGGCGGGGCTTTCAGTGCCGCGCCTGCTGGCGGCGGACGCGGTGCTCGGGCTGTTGCTGCTGGAGGATTTTGGGCCGCACTCGCTCGCGGCAAGGCTGGACCGGGGCGAGGACCAGACGCCCCTGTTCGATGACGCGACCGATACGCTGGCGGTGCTGGGGCGGGTTGACCTGCCCGGCCTGCCCCGCTGGGACGCAGAGGCGATGACGCGGGCGACCGCGGAGACGTTTCTCGATTGGTGGTGGCCTTCGGTGTTCGGCGGGCCGGCGGCGCCGGCAATCCGCGCCGAGTTCGCGCAGGTGATGCGAGCGATGCTGGCGCCGCTGGATGCCGGGCCGACGGGGCTGGTGCATCGGGATTATTTCGCCGCTAACCTGTTTCATCTGCCGGGGCGGGAGGGGACGGCACGCACCGGCATCATCGACTTCCAGGACGCGGCGATCGGGCCGGCGGCGTATGATCTGGTGTCGCTCACGCAGGATGCGCGGCGGGATTTGCCCCCTGAATTGACCGCGCGCGCGGCGCGGCGGCTGTTGGCGGCGCGGCCGGACCTGGATGCGACCGAATTTGACGCGGCGATCGCGTTATGTGCGGCGCAGAGGCATTTGCGGGTGGCGGGCTTATGGGTGCGGCTGGCGCGGCGGGATGGCAAGGCGGCCTATCTGGCGCATGGGCCGCGCTGCTGGCGGCTGCTGGCAGACGCCTTGCGCCACCCGGCGACCGCGGGACTGCGCGGATTTCTCGACCGGCACGTGCCGCCCGCGCTGCGCGCCAACCCCGGCCGCGCCGCCGCATGAGCGTGACGGTGCGCCAGGCGATGCTGCTGGCGGCGGGGCTTGGCACCCGCATGCGGCCGCTGACCGACGAGACCGCGAAGCCGATGCTGCGCCTGGGCGGGCGGCCCCTGCTGGACCATGCGCTGGACCGGTTGGCGGCGGCGGGGGTTGGCCGGGTGGTGGTGAATTTGCATTGGCGGGCGGATATCGTGCGGGCGCATTTGCGGCATCGCCCGGCGCCACCTGAGATCGTGCTGCGGCACGAGGAAGCGCTGTTGGAGACAGGGGGCGCGGTGCGGGCGGCGCTGGATGACGGCGATCTGGCGGCCGAGCCGTTTTATATCGTCAATGGCGACGCGTTCTGGCTGGATGGGCCGACGCCGGCGCTGGGGCGGCTCACGCGGCATTTCGACCCCGAGCGGCGCGATGTGCGGATGCTGCTGCACCGCACCTTTCAGGTGCATGCCGAGACCGGGCCGGGCGATTTCGCGCTGGACCAGTGGGCAAGCCCGCGGCGGCGGCAGGAAAAGCAGATCGTGCCGTATATTTTCGCCGGCGTGCAACTGGCCACTCCGGCTTTGTTTGCCGAGGCGCCGGCGGCGGCGTTCAGCACCAATGTGCTGTGGGACCGGGCGATTGCCGCCGGACGGGCCGAGGCGATCGTGCATGATGGGCTGTGGTTTCACCTCTCGACCCCGGCGGACCTGGCCGAGGCGGAGGCGCGGCTGGCGGCGACCGATACGAGTGTGACGACGTGACCCTGCACGGGTTTCGGCCCGGGGCGGATTTTCTGCCCGGGCTTGCGGGGCTGTGGCGAGAGATGTGCGCGCGCCACGATGCCGACCTGGCGGACGGGCTTATTCTGCTGCCGACGCGGCGCGCGGCGCGCGAACTGGCCAATGCGTTTCTGGATGCGGCGGACGGCGCGCCGATGCTGCTGCCGCGGATCGTGCCGCTGGGCGGCATCGACGAGGCGCCGCTGGCGCTGGCCGGCGCGCTGACCCTGCCGCCGGCGATCGCGACGCCGCACCGGTTGGCGGTGCTGGCCCGGCTTATTCTGGCGATGCGGGGCGCGAATGGGGCGCCGCGCGAGCCCGGCCCCGCCTGGACGCTGGCGGCCGAGCTTGCGGCGCTGATGGACGAGGCGGAGCGGGCGGAAATCGGGCTTGGCGCGGCGCTGGCGCGGGCGGTGGACGCGGCGCACGCCGAGCATTGGCACAAGACGGTCGATTTTCTGCGCATCGTCACCGTGGCGTGGCCGGACTATCTGGCTGAACAGGGGATGATGAACCCGGTTGCCCGCCAGGTGGCGCTGATGGATGCGCAGGTGGCGGCATGGCGCGCGGCACCGCCCGGCCACCCGGTGCTGGCGGTGAGCGGGGCCGCGGATATTCCATCCGTGTTGCGGCTGTTGGCGACGATTGCCGACCTGCCGATGGGTGCCGTGGTGGTGCCGGGGCTGGACCCCGGATTATCGGCGGACGAGGCCGCCGACCTGCCCGAAACCCACCCGCAATCCGGACCCTGCCGGGTGCTGGCGGCGCTGGGCGCGACGGCCGGGGAGATCGACTGGCATGGCGAGGCGGCGCGCGCCGGGCGGGCGGCATTGCTGCGCCGGGCGCTGCTGCCGGCAAGCGCGCTCGCTGCATGGCGCGCGCCCTTTGCGCCTGATTGCGACGGGCTGAGCCTGATCGAGGCGGCGGATCTGCGCGAGGAGGCGCTGGCGATTGCGCTGGTGCTGCGCGAGGCGCTGGAGGTGCCGGGCGCGCAAGCGGCGCTGGTGACGCCGGACCGGGGCCTGGCGGCGCGGGTGGCGGCGGAACTGGACCGGTTCGGCATCATCGCCGACGACAGCGCCGGCGAGCCCCTGGCGGAAACCCCGCCCGCGGTGTTGCTGCGCCTGCTGGCGCGGGCGGCGGCGAGCGGGCTCGCGCCGGTGGACCTGCTGGCGGCGTTGAAACACCCGCTGGCCTGCGCCGGATTTGCGCCGGCCGAGGCGCGGCGGCGGGTGCGCGCCTTCGAGATGCTGTGCCTGCGCGGGCCGGCGCCGCTGCCGGGCATTTCCGGCTTGCGCCACAGGCTGGATGCGCGGCTGGACGGCACGGATGCCCCGGCCTTGCGGGAATGGCTCGCGGCGCTGGAACGCTGCCTCGCGCCGGTGCAGCGGGCAATGGCGGCGGTGGCGATGACGCCGGCGGACTGGCTGGCGGCGCTGATCGACGCGGCGGAAAACCTGGCGGCGAGCGACGAGGCGGCGGGGCCGGCGCGGCTGTGGCGGCACGAGGAAGGCGAGGCGCTGGCGGCGCTGTTGAGCGAGACGCTGGAGGCGCTGCCCGCCCTGCCCGCCGACCGGCCCGAGGCGATGCCGGCTTTGCTGGATGCGGTGCTGGCCGGCACGGTGGTGCGCACGCGGCGGGCGCTGCGCGGCCGGCAGGGCATGGAGCATCCGCGCATCGCGATCTGGGGGTTGCTGGAGGCGCGGCTGCAATCGGCCGACGTGCTGGTGCTGGGCGGCCTGGCCGAGGGGGTGTGGCCGGGCATGGCCGAGCCCGGACCGTGGCTGAGCCGGCCGATGCGCGCGCGCGCCGGGCTGTTGAGCCCGGAATGGCAGATCGGTCAGGCGGCGCAGGATTTCTGGCAGGCCTGCCTGGCGGCGCCGCGGGTGGTGCTTTCACGCGCCCTGCGGCGCGACCGCGCGCCGGCGGTGCCGAGCCGCTGGCTCACCCGGCTTGGCGCGATGCTGGGCGACCCGCCACTGCCGGTCGAGCCGGCCTTGGGCTGGGCGCGGCGAATGGACCAGCCGGACGCGGTGCGACCGGCGGAACGGCCCCGCCCCTGCCCGCCGCTGGCGGCGCGGCCGCGCCGGTTGCGGGTGACCGAGATCTCGCTGCTGCGCGACGACCCTTATGCGCTCTATGCGCAGCGCGTGCTGGGCCTGCGGCAACTGGACCCGATTGCCGACATCTCGGAATCGGCGATTTTCGGCACCATCGTGCATGGCGGGCTGCACGCGCTGTTGCGGGACTTGGGCACAGCCTGGCCGGACGATGCGGGGGCGCGGCTGGTTCAGCATTTCGAGCGGGAATTGCGCCGCCAATCGGTCAGCATCGGGCTGGCCAATTGGTGGCGGCCACGGCTTGCCGCGATTGCCGACTGGGTGGACGGGGAGGAGCGGCGGCGCCGCGCCGAGGCACCGGCGATTGCCGCGATCACGAGCGAGCAGGCGGGGCGCTGGCAGCTTGCCGAGCCCGCCATGACGCTGACCGGGCGGGCCGACCGGATCGAGCGGCTGGCGGATGGCAGCCTGCGGATCATCGATTACAAAACCGGCTCCGCGCCCAAGGCCGCCGAGGTTGCGGATTTGCGCGCGTTGCAACTGCCGCTGGAGGCGGCGATGGCGCGGCAAGGCGCGTTCGGCGAGGCATGGCGGGGTGAGGCGTCATCGCTCGATTATTGGCGGCTGCCGGGCGATGTGAGCGGCGGCGCGGTGACGATGGTGGCTGCCGGGACGCTGGCCGAGGCGGCCGAGGCGGCGCTGCGGGCGCTGCTTTCGGCGTGCGAAGCGGCGGATTATTGCTATACCCCGCCCGCGATCGTGCTGCGCCCGGACAGGGCGCTGAGCCCGTGGCAGCACCTGGCGCGCGCGGGCGAATGGGGCCGCGCCGAGGAGCCGGACGCGGACGAAGACGCGGACCGGGACGCGGACGGGGACGCGGCATGAACAGCGCGCAGGATGCGAGCGCGCTTGCCGCCGCGAGCCAGCGCCGCGCCTCCGACCCTGAAGTATCGGCGTTCGTTGCCGCCTCGGCGGGGTCGGGCAAGACCAAGGTGCTGACCGACCGGCTGCTGCGGCTGATGCTGGCCGGGGCGGCGCCGGGGCGGATTCAGTGCCTCACCTATACCCGCGCGGCGGCCGCGGAAATGCGGGTGCGGCTGCAGACGCTGCTTGGCCGCTGGGTGGCGCTGGCGGATGCGCCGCTCGACGAGGCGCTGGCGGCGCTGGGCCTTTCACCGGATGCGGAATTACGCCGGCAGGCGCGGGAATTATTCGCCCGCGTGCTGGATGTGCCGGGCGGCATGCGGATCGAGACGATTCACGCCTTCTGCGCCGGGCTGCTGCGCCGCTTTCCGCTGGAGGCGGCGCTGCCGCCGCGCTTTGCCGTGCTGGGCGACGCCGAGGCCGGGCTGCTGCGCGAGGCGGCGCTGACGGCGACGCTGGAAAACGCCCCGGCGGAGGCGCTGGCGCTGGTGGCGCGCCGGCTGAAGCCGGACCCGTTCCGCGAGCTTCTCGGCAAGCTGGAGGCGAAGGCGCCGCGACTTGCCGAGGCGGCGGATGCCGCGCGGGTTCTGGAAACGGTGATCGCGCGCCAACGCGCGCTGCTTGGCATAAGCGATGGCGAAACCAGCGAGGCAATTCTGCGCGACGCGATGGCGGCGCTCGATCTGCCCCGGATGAGGGAAATGATGCGCGGAGTGCTGGCCCATGCCTCAACCAAACTGGCGCCGCGGGTGCAGGCGGCGCTGGACTGGCTGGCGGCGGCGCCGACCGCGCCGGAAGCCTGGCATGGCTGGGCCGGGTATTTTCTCAGGGCCGATGGCAAGCTGCGCGCGCCGGGTGGCTTGATCAGCGCCGGCGGCAAGCGCGCCCTGCCCGGGCTCGAGGCAGAAATTCTCGCAGAAAGGGACGCGGTGGAGGCGGTGCTGGCGCGCCTTGCGCGGGTGGAGATTGCCGAGCTTTCCGCGGCGCTGGCGCGGCTTGGTTTGCCGATTGCGTGGGACTATGCGCGGCGCAAGCGCGCGGCGAGTTGCCTCGATTACGGCGACCTGATCGAGGCGACGCTGGCGTTGCTGGCCGACCCGGGAGCGGCGTGGGTTTTGTATAAGCTCGATGGCGGGCTGGACCATCTGTTGATCGACGAGGCGCAGGATACCTCGCCGGCGCAATGGCGGATCGCGGATGCGCTGACGGGGGAATTTTTCGCGGGCGAGGGCGCGCGCGCGGTGATGCCGGCGCGCAGCCTGTTCGCGGTGGGCGACCATAAGCAATCGATTTTCAGCTTTCAGGGCGCATCGCCCGAGGCGGTGCGCGACTGGCACGAGCAGATGCGGACGCGGGTGACGGCGGCGGGCCAGGCATTCCGCGATGTGGCGTTGCAGGTGAGCTTTCGCTCGACCACGCCGGTGCTGGCGCTGACGGATGCGGTGTTTGCCGAGGGTGGACCCGGGCTTGGCCTGGATGAGGCGGCGCCGCGCCACATCGCGCATCGCGCCGAAAGTTGGGGGCGGGTTGAGCTGTGGCCGAGGCTGCCACGGTTCAGCGAGCGCGAGATGGCGCGGGCGGCGGCGGAGCAGCGCAAGCCGGTGGCCGATGGCGGCGAGGCGGCGCTGGCCGAGGCGCTGGCCGACCAGATTGCGGCGATGCTGCGCGCGGGGACGGAACTGCCGAGCCGCGGGCGGGCGCTGCGGGCCGGGGACATCATGGTGCTGTTGCGCACGCGGGGTGCGTTTCCCGCCGCCTTCGTGCGGCGCCTGCGCGACCACCAGGTGGCGGTGGCCGGGCCTGACCGGATGCAACTGACCACCGAGCCGGCGGTGGCCGATGTGCTGGCGCTGATCGATGCGTTGCTGCTGCCCGAGGACGAGTTGGCGTTCGCGACGTTTCTGACGAGCCCGCTGGGCGGGTTGAGCGATGCGGATTTGCTGGCGCTGGCGCTGAACCGCGCCGGCACGCTGCGCGAGGCGCTGCGCGACCGTGCCGACGAGGCGCCGGGCTGGCGGGCGGCGCATGATTTTTTTGCCGCCCTGCTGGCGCGGGCCGATTTCGTGACGCCGCACGCGCTGTTGGCGATGGCGCTGGGGCCGCTGGGCGGGCAGGCGCGGCTGCTGGCGCGGTTCGGCGCGCAGGCGCGCGAGGCGATCGGCGAATTGCTGGACGAGGCCTTTGCCTATGCCCAGGCGAACCCACCGAGCCTGCAGGGCTTCGTGCAGGCGCTGCGCGCCGAGGCGACCGAGATCAAGCAGGAGCCCGCGGGGGCGGGCAACGCGGTGCGGGTGATGACGGTGCACGCCGCCAAGGGATTGCAGGCGCCGCTGGTGATTTTGCAGGCGAGCACCGGGCTTGGCCGCGACCGCGAGGGGGGGCTGGTTTCGCTGGAGGACGGCGAACTGGGCCATGTGCCGTTCTGGGCGCCGGGCATGGTGGCGGCGGCGCCGGCGCTGGCGGCGGCCGATGCGCGGCGCCGCGAGGCGGCATGCGAGGAACATTACCGGGCCCTGTATGTGGCCCTGACCCGGGCCGAGGATTGGCTGATCGTGTCCGGCTTCGAGCCGGGCAAGAAACAGCCCGAAAGCTGGTACGCGGCGGTCGAGGCCGGGTTCCGGCGATTGCCGGCGGCACGAGCGGAGCCGCTGTCGGGGTGGGTGGGCGAGCGGCTGGTGCTGGAGGCGCGTGCCGGGGGGCCGGCGGCGGCGACGCCACAAAAGATGCCGGCGCCGGCCGTGGCCGCGCTGCCCGCCTGGCTGCGCGAGGCGAGGCCGCCGCCGCCTGAGCCCGCGCGACCGGCACGGCTGGCACCGAGCCGGCCGGAGGGCGTGGCGCTGGGCGAGGTGCCGGGCAGCGCGTTGAAACTGCTGGCGCGGGATGCCGCCGGGCGCCGCTTTGCCCGCGGCAAGCTGGTGCATACGCTGTTGCAACATCTGCCTGCCTTGCCCGAGGCGGAGTGGGCGGACGCCGCCATGCGCCTGGCCAGGCAAAGCCTGCCACCAGAGGCGGCGGCCGCGTTGGTGGCCGAGATCGGGACCATTCTGAACGATCCGCGCCTTTCGCCGCTGTTCGGCCCCGGCAGCCGCGCCGAGGCGCCGATTACCGGCGTGATCGAAACCGCGGACGGCCCCTTCGTGGTTGGTGGCGTTATCGACCGGCTGGCCGTCACGCCGCGCCAGGTGCTGATTGCCGACTACAAGACCAACCGCGATCCGCCCCGGACGGCCGAGGAGATTCCGGTTCTGTATCGGCGGCAGATGCAGACCTATGCGCGGGTGCTGGCGCGGATCTACCCCGGACGCGACATCGTCGCCGCGCTGATCTGGACCCGGACCGGGCGGATCGATTTTCTGGATGATGCCGCACTATGAACCAGATTTCATGCTTCTCACGCAAATGTGAGAAACCCGACATATAATTTACTGTCGATACACAAAATACCGGCCAGAATCCATCGGGCCGTAATAATCGGTTAACCTTTCCCGCCCTATAGTGATCCTGCCAGTTGCGACTGGCTTTCCCCCTTCCGCGCGTGCGCGCGGCACCTCACACGGCGGCGCCTTCGCGGCAGCCGCCGTTTTTTTGCGCCCAGGCGAGGGGGTATAGCCCACCCCCGCCAAGCGCCCGAAACACCCTTGGTTATAAAGTCTTTTTGCTTCTTTTTCTTCAGAAAAAGAAGACCTGTCTTTTATCTTTTGTCTTCTATCTTCTACCGCCGCAGCCGCGCGATGTGGATTTCAGCCTCCTCGCGCCCTGTGCCGAGGGCGCGCTCGGCGGTGGCGCGGCTGAACCCGGCGCGAGCCAAGGCGGCGAGGATGCGCGGGCGGAGCGTTGGGTCTGGCGCTGTCTCGGCGCGCTCGGCGAAGGGTCCGGCGCGGCGGCGGCGCAGCAGCAGCAGGGCGCCGGCGAGTTCGGTGCTGTCATCGTTGCCGGCGGCGGCGCGGGCCAATGTGGGTGCGACACCGCGTTCGGTGAGGTGGCGTGTGGTCGCGGCGGTCGATTTGCCGGCGCGGCGCAGGCGGCGTGCCCGTGCCTCGGCGAACTGGGCGTCGCTCACCACGCCGGTTTCGGCCAGTTTGGCCACCACGCGGGCGGCGGCGGCGCGGGCGGCGTTTCGGGCCAGGGTCACCGTGTCATGCTCGGCGCCGGCGAGTTCGGCGGCGCGTGCCCAGCGGTCGATCCGGCGGTGCAGGATGAGCCTCAGCCGCGCCTCGGTTGCGGCATAGCGGGCGAGGTGGCGCAGCGCTGCCTCGCGCAGGGTGGCGTCGGTTGGGGGCGGGGGCTGGTCTGCCGCGGCGCGCGTTGACTTTTCCTTGTCCGCTACGGACGATTGTTTTCTTTCGCGACACGCTTTCACAACGCAAGACCGCTGCCATGATCCCAGCCCTGATGCCCACCTATAACCGGGCCGACCTTGCCTTCAGCCATGGGCAGGGCGCCTGGCTGTTCACCGAGCGCGGCGAGCGATATCTCGATTTCGGCGCCGGCATCGCCACCTCCTCGCTCGGGCATAACCATCCCGGGCTGGTTGCCGCCATTGCCGGGCAGGCGGCGCGGGTGATGCATGTCTCGAACCTGTATCGGGTGCCGGAGGCGGAGCGGCTGGCCGAGCGGCTGGTGGCGGCAAGTTTCGCGGACAGTGTGTTTTTCTGCAATTCCGGCGCCGAGGCGAATGAGGGGCTGGTGAAGCTGATGCGCCGGGCGATGGCGGAGACCGGCCAGCCGGAGCGCTATCGGGTGATTTGCTGCGAGGGCGCCTTTCATGGCCGTACTCTCGCCATGTTGGCGGCCACCGGCAACGCGAAATATCTGGCCGGGTTCGGCCCGGCGGTGGACGGGTTCGACCAGGTGCCGTTCAATAATTTGAACGCCCTGCGTGCCGCCATCACGCCGCGGACGGCGGGCATTCTGGTGGAACCGGTCCAGGGCGAGGGTGGCATCAGGGTGGCCACGCCGGAATTTCTGCGCGGGGTGCGGGCGGCGGCCGATGAGTTCGGGTTGCTGCTCGGCTTCGATGAGGTGCAGTGCGGCATGGGCCGCACCGGCAAAGTGTTCGCGCATGAATGGGCGGGTGTGACGCCGGATGTGCTGTCGGCGGCCAAGGGCATTGCCGGCGGCTTTCCGATGGGGGCCATTCTGGCCACCGAGGCGGTTGCCCGCCACCTGACGCCGGGCAGCCATGGCACGACCTTCGGCGGCAACCCGCTGGCCGCGGCCGCCGCCAATGCGGTGCTGGATGTGCTGCTGGCGCCGGGCTTTCTCGACCAGGTGGCGGCGCGCGGGCAGCGCCTTGGTGCCCTGCTCGCGCCGATCGTGGCGGAATTCCCCGATCTGTTCACCGGGCTGCGCGGCAAGGGGCTGATGCTGGGGCTGGCCTGCGCGGTGCCGGCGGGGGTGATGCAGGCGGAATTGCGCGCGCATGGCTTGCTGGTGGTGGCGGCGGCGGAAGACGTGCTGCGGTTCATTCCGCCGCTGATCGTGACCGAGGCGGATTTGGCGGCCGCCGCCGGGATGGTGCGCGCGGCGAGCGAAAGCCTGCGCGTGCGCCATGCCCGGCCGCTGCCGGTTTCCGCATGATCCCGCGCCCCGCCCCGCGGCATTTCCTCGATTTGTCGGACCAGCCGGCGGCGTTGCTGCGGCAATTGCTGGACGATGCGCACATAGGCAAGCGCCGCGCCCGCCACTCTGACCGGCTGCGCGGGCGGACGCTGGCGCTGTTGTTCGAGCGCCCGAGCACGCGCACGCGGGTCAGCTTCGAGGTGGCGATGCGCCAGCTTGGCGGCGAGGTGATCGTGCTGTCCGGCCCGGAATTGCAGCGCGCGCGCGGCGAAAGTGTCGCCGATACCGCGCGCGTGCTTTCGCGCTATGTGGACGCCATCATGCTGCGCACCGGCGACCCGGCGGAGCTCATGGGGCTCGCCGCGCACGCGAGCGTGCCGGTGATCAACGGGCTGACCGCGCATTCCCACCCGTGCCAGGTGATGGCGGACGTGATGACGTTCGAGGAAATGCGCGGGCCGATCGCCGGCCAGATCATCGCCTGGTGCGGTGATGGCAATAATGTCGCGGCAAGCTGGATCGAGGCGGCGGCGCAATTCGGCTTCACGCTGCGGCTGGCGACACCGCCGGCCTATCGGCCACGCGCCGAGGTGGTGGCATGGGCGCGTGGCCGCGGCGCGATGATTCACATGACCGACGACCCGACCGAGGCTGTGCGCGGGGCGCGGGCGGTGATCACGGACACGTTCGTCAGCATGTCGGACGATCCGGCCGATGATAAGGCGGCGTTGCTGGCGCCGTATCAGGTGAACGAGGCGCTGATGGGCGAGGCGGCGACGGACGCGATTTTCATGCACTGCCTGCCGGCGCATCGCGGCGAGGAAGTGACCGAGGCGGTGATAGA
>DAIDIQ010000151.1 GCA_027459285.1 Acetobacteraceae bacterium | reverse complement strand
TACCAGCCGCGGCCCTCGGCGCGGCCGTATGTCATGTAATGAACATAGGGGTCCATGCCGGCGGCAAGAACATCCGGGTTGCGAAGCAGATAGGCACGGGCGTCGAACCCCGGGGGCACGGCGGCGCGCGCGGCGAGGTTGGGACGCGGTGCGTTGAGGAGGGCGTCGATCGCCGCATGCACGTCTTCATCGATGACGCGTTGGTGGGGGCGTTTCAGGATGAGCTGAGACGTGCCGATATCGTGCCATTGGCTGGCATCCGGATAGTCGAGCGTGGTCCAATAATGGGTCACGAGCGAGGTCCGGGTGGCGCCGAGATCGGAGATCGGCGCGCCACCATGCAGCAGGTGGGCATGCCAGATCAGGACATCGCCGGGGCTGGGCAGGAAAAGCTGTTTTTGCAGACCGCGGGCGGCGAGGTGGTGTGCGGCGTGGGCGCGGGCGGCGTCCATCTCCGCCTCGACCGCGTGCAGGCCACCGTGGGAGAAGTGATAGGGCGGCATGAGATGCGAGCCCGGATAATAGAATAGCGGGCCGTTGGCCTCGGTGACCTGATCGAACGCGATCCAGCTCGCGATCATCATGTTGGGCGTGCGCGATGGCATATAATAGGTATCGAAATGGGCTTCCTGTTCGCTGCCGCGTTCGAGCAGCAATGAGTTGCAGACGATGGGTTGGGCATTCAGCAGGCCGCGCAGCACATCGATCAGCCGCGGGTCGGCCGAGACGCCGGCGACGAGGGGATCGTCGAGATGAAGGTCGCTGAGCTTGTAGGGAAAATCCCTGGCGCTGGCGCTGACTTTGCAAAAGCGGGTGCGGGCGCCGCCGGGGCGGCCGAGAAACGCGTCGATGACGAAATCAGGGTTGCCGGTCTGTCGATCCCGCCATAGCGCATCGATATGCGCCTTGAAGGCCGCCACCCGGTCCGCCGCGAAAAACCCGGGCAGCACCAGATAGCCGTTCTCGGCAAAAAAGGCCCGCTGCCGCGGCGACACCGCCGATTCCACCCGAGTGCCCAAGCGCCCCATAAATACAAGACTAGCCACAAAAAGGATCGAATCAAAGTCTTTTTGCTTCTTTTTCTTCAGAAAAAGAAGTCTCTTTCTTCTTCCGCGTCTTCCCCGCATCCGCCACGCGCCAAAGATACCATGCCGCGGTCGAGCGCACCGGTGCCCAGGCCCGCCCGATTTCGGCCAGCGCCCGGGGTTTTATTTGCGCGGGCTCGCCCGTGAGCAGCCGATAGCCCTCACGCACCCCGAAATCATCGACCGGCAGCACGTCCGGCCGGTGCAACGTGAAGATGAGCAGCATTTCCACCGTCCAGCGGCCGATGCCGCGCAGGCTGGTGAGGCGGGCGATCAGGGTTTCGTCGTCGAAGGCGTCGGCCGCGGCCCGGCTTGGCACGATGCCGGTGCTGGCGGCCTCGGCGATGCCGAGGATGGCGGTGGCCTTGGCGGCGGAAAAGCCGCAGGCGCGGAATTGTTCCGGGCCGAGGGCGAGGAGTTGCCGGGGCGTGGGAAATGGCGCGGTGGGGCAAAGCGCGCACAACCGGCCGAGCATGGCGCGGGCGGCGTTGGCGTGCACCTGCTGGCTGGCGATGGCCCTGATCAGGGCCTCGTATGGCTCGCGCGGGTCGGGGCAGAGCGGGCAGGGACCGGCCGACTTCACCCAGGGTTTGAAGCGCGCATCGAGCCGGCACAGGGTTCGGCCCGGGTCGGCCGGTTTGCGCGGCGTCATGGCACGCGGGTGGCGACGGCGCTGATCGCGTTGAAGGGCGACCCCTTGATCAGCCGGGTGCTGATCACGGTGTAGAGCAGCACGCCGCGCTGCCGGTCGACCAGGCGGTGGATCTGGAAGGTCTTGAAGAACAGGCTGGCGGAGGCAAAGGCGACGATTTCCTGCTTGGGCAGGTCTGGCGGAATGGTGACCGGGCCGGTGGCGCGGCAGGCGATGGAAAAGCGCGACGGATCCTCCGCGAGGCCGAGCCCGCCTTTCACCCCGCCGGTCTCGGCGCGGGAGAGATAGCAGGATACGTTGGGAATTTTCGGATCGTCGAAGCGCTCGACCACCACCCGGTCATCCGGTCCGAACCAGCGGAAATTGGTGGCGATGGCGCCGATTCTGGTTTGTGCCGCGACAGGCGGGGCGAGCGCGCAGGACAGAAGCATGACGACGAGGCTGAGCGGAAAGCGCAATGACATGGCGGATACCTGCTTGGGTTCGGGGTATGATTGCTTGCGCGAGGGCGCGGGCGCTGGTATGGCGCCGGGCCTTGCTGCCGGTCGGCATCGGTGGCGCGAAGGAGTTAGGTCGTGAAAGATACCGGACATCCCGACTACCATACTATCACCATCATCATGACGGATGGGACCGAGTTCCAGACGCGGTCGTGTTACGGCAAGGAGGGGGATGTGCTGCGGCTGGACATCGACCCGAAATCCCACCCGGCATGGACCGGGGTGCAGCGTATTCTCGACACGGGCGGCCAGGTGGCGAAGTTCAACAAGAAGTTTGCCGGACTGGGCATCAAAAAGAGCTGAGTTTCGACGGCGCTTTCCATGCATTAAGCGCGGGCCTGAGTTGCGCGTCACGCATCCGTGAGACTTGAATCCTGAGTTCTGGTTGACTATCTCGTCGTTCGTCGGAGGCGCCCATTCGGGGCTTCCGGGGGTCTTCGAGGGCCGGCCCATGTGGGCGGTCCGCCACACAACCTTTGCTCCTGAGGAGGATGGTCATGACCAGTTTCGATTTCTCACCCCTTTTCCGCACCGCGATCGGCTTCGACCGCCTGGCCCGCCTGGCCGACAGCGCGCTGACCAGCGAGGGAAACGGGTATCCGCCCTATAATATCGAGCGCACCGGCGAGGACAGCTACAGCCTGACGATGGCGGTGGCCGGCTTCGGGCCCGAGGATGTCGAGCTGACGGTGAAGGACAATACCCTGATCGTCGCCGGCAAGCTGGCCAATCAGGCCAGCGGCACCGAGATGCTGTATCGCGGCATCGCGACCCGCGCGTTCGAGCGGCGCTTCGTGCTCGCCGACCACATCGTCGTGGAAGGGGCCGATCTGCAGAACGGGCTGCTGCATGTGCTGTTGAAGCGCGTGGTGCCCGAGGCGCTGAAGCCGCGCCGGATCCAGATCGGCACCGGCAAGCCGACGCTCGCCAATGACGTGGCGGCCAAGGTGCAGGCGGCGTAACCACTACCCGTCTGAGAAAGGGGGCGCTTGCGCCCCCTTTTTTGTTGCCCGGGCGGCATCGCCTGCCTGGCCTGGCTTTACTGGCTCCTGCGGCCGAACACCGCCTCGGCCTCGTGGCGCTGGCGGTTGCGGGCGGCAATGGCGGCTTCAGCACGGGCAATTTCCGCCCGCAGGGCAGCGATATAGGCCTCGAGCTCGGCCACGCCCCAGCTATCGAGCAAAGGGGTTTCAAGCCTGGTGGCGCGCCGCCTGGGTGGCTCGTCTTCCGTCATGTCTGCCCTTCTGTTTGACACGATCAAACACCGCCGCCCAACCTTGACCGGCCCGGCACGGAACGTCCATATGCCGATTTTCCCGACAAGATGCCGCACGCTGGATCCGGGACGGATGCGGCGCCCTTTCAGTCTGCGCCGCGCCGGAGCGAGGAACGAGACCATGACCCTGCCGCTGATGCCCAAGGCCACCGCCGTCTGGCTGATCGAGAAGACCGCGCTGACCTTCACCCAGATCGCCGATTTCTGCGGGCTGCACCCGCTCGAGGTGCAGGCGATCGCCGATGGCGAGGTGGCGCAGGGCATCGTCGGCTACGATCCGGTGGCGAACAACCAATTGACGGCTGACGAGATCAAGCGCTGCGAGGCGGACCCGGCGGCGCGGCTGACGCTGGTGCGCAGCGTGTTGCCGGTGGCCAAGCGTAGCCGGGGGGCGCGCTACACGCCGGTCGCGAAACGGAATGATCGGCCGGACGGTATTCTCTATCTGTTGCGCAACTACCCGCAGTTGACGGAAGCGCAGGTGAGCAAGCTGCTGGGCACGACCAAGGAAACCATCCAGAAGGTGCGCGACCGCACGCACTGGAATTCCAGCAACATCAAGCCGCGCGACCCGGTAATTCTGGGCCTGTGCAGCCAGGCCGATCTGCACGCGATGGTGACCGCCTCGAATGAGCGGCTGACCCGGGAGGGCCAGGCCGTGCCGCCGCCGCCGGCGCCGAGCACGGAAGCCGCCTAAGCCAGGCCGCGCCGATGCCTGACGCGACGCCGCGAGGCGGGCCACGCCAGGCAGTGCGCGGCAGGCGTCAGGTGGTGGCGAGATTACGCTGCAATCGCTCCATCTCGTCCTTGAGGCGCAGTTTTTCCCGCTTCAACTGGTCCAGCGTCTGACTATCGGGACGGGGACGATGATCCTCGGCGGCAAGACGGGTTTCCAGGGTGGCGTGACGGTTTTTCAGACTGTCCAAGCGGGTCTGCAAGCTCATGTGTGCGGTACCTCGACAAAGGTTAAGGGTCGATTGGCAAACGCGAACCCGGCGGCCGGACGCACTCATGGCGCGCCGCCGGAAAGTCGAGCATACGACCGACCGGGTTAAGAATTCCAACCCAAAAACCATGGAATCGGGATTGATTCGTTGTCATGTGCGTTGGCGGGTTGGCGCGCGGGGTGCTATGGCCGCGTCATGCTGACCGACCGCGATGCGCTGCTGCGCAAGCTGCACCAATTGCGCAGTGAACACCGCGACCTGGATACGGTGATTGCGCGCCTGGCCGATTCCGGTCCGGTCGACCAGTTGCACCTGCAACGGCTGAAGAAGCGCAAGCTGGCATTGAAGGACGAGCTGGCCTGGCTGGAAAGCCGGCTGATACCGGACAATATCGCGTGAACGCCGAGCCTCGCCCCGAGGCCCCCCCTGGCCCTCCCCCTGGCCCCCCCC
>DAIDIQ010000140.1 GCA_027459285.1 Acetobacteraceae bacterium | reverse complement strand
CCCATGACAGTGTACGCTCGTGGGTGGCCGGGTGGGGGTGCGGGCCGGTGCCGGACTTAAAACAAGCCATGCGGGCCGGTGCCGGACTTCAGGTGAGCATGCGGGCCGGTGCCGGACTTCAAGCCGATGACAGGGCGGGGGACGGCGCCATGTGACGCCGGGCGGCTTCACGCCTGGGCCGGCGTGGGTTAACCGGCGGCAGGGCAGGATTTGGGTTTCACGGCATGAAGGTCATTGTTCTGGGCGGCGGCGTGGTTGGGGTGACCAGCGCCTGGTACCTTTGCCAGTCAGGCCATGAGGTGACGGTTATCGACCGGCAGGACGGGGCGGGGCTGGAGACCAGCTTCGGCAATGCGGGGGAGATTTCGCCCGGCTATTCGGCGCCCTGGGCGGGGCCGGGGGTGCCGCTGAAGGCGGTGAAATGGCTGACCATGCGGCACGGGCCGTTCGTGTTTCGGCCGAACCTGGACCCGGCAATGTGGCGCTGGCTGGCGCGGATGCTGGGGAACTGCACGGAGAGCGCCTATCAACGCAACAAGGCGCGGATGGTGCGGGTGGCGGAATATTCACGCGACTGCCTGCGCGACCTGCGGGCGACGACCGGGATCAGCTATGACGAGCGCGCGCTGGGCACGCTGCAATTGTTTCGCACCGCGGCGCAGATGGATGGCGTGCCGAAGGATACCAAGGTGCTGGACGGTTTCGGCGTGCCGTATGCGGTGTTGGACCGGGACGGGTGCGTGGCGGCGGAGCCGGCGCTGGATGCGGTGCGCGATGTGTTCGTGGGTGGTTTGCGCCTGCCGGGGGACGAGACCGGGGACTGCCACAAATTCACCCAGGCCTTAGCGGCGATGGCGGAAGCGGCGGGGGTGGTGTTTCGCTACGGCACGACGATTACGCGGATTGAGACCGAGGGCGACAGGGTGAGCGGGGTTGCGACCAGCGCGGGGCGGTTGGTGGCCGACCGGTATGTGGTGGCGCTGGCGAGTTTTTCGCCGATTTTGCTGCGGCCGCTGGGGCTTGAGCTGCCGGTTTATCCGGTGAAGGGGTATTCGCTGACCATTCCGATTACGAACGCGGCGATGGCGCCGGTTTCGACGGTGATGGACGAAACCTACAAGGTGGCGCTGACGCGGCTGGGCGACCGGATCCGGGTGGGGGGGACGGCGGAGATCAGCGGCTTTGACCGCACGCTGCGGCCGGCGCGGCGGGGGCCGCTCGAGAAATCGACCGGCGATCTGTTTCCGCATGGGGGCGACATGGCGCGGGCGAGTTTCTGGACCGGGCTGCGGCCGATGACGCCGGACGGGACGCCGATCATCGGGGGCACGCGGTATGACAATCTGTTTTTGAACACCGGGCACGGCACGCTGGGCTGGACGATGTCGTGCGGGTCTGGCCGGTTGATTGCCGATCTGGTGAGCGGGCGGCGGCCGAATATTCCGTATGAGGATCTGGGGCTGGGGCGATACGCGCACGGGAGGTAGGGTTTTCAGGCGGCGCGGACGTGCTGACCTGAAGTCCGGCAAGCTTCATGGAGGAAGTCCGGCACCGGCCCGCACCCCCACCCGGCCACCCACGAGCGTACACTGCCATGGGTGGCCGGGTGGGGGTGCGGGCCGGTGCCGGACTTCGCGCCGGCAGGCGCGTTTCCCAAAGACAGCCGGTGCCGGACTTCGAGTGAGACTGCCGCCGGGTTGCAGGGTGGGGTTGGCCGGACCATTTGGCGGCCATGGAAAACCAACCCGATCTGGTCGGCTGGCATGGCACGACCATACTCTGTTTGCGCAAGAACGGCGCGGTGGCGATGGCCGGGGACGGCCAGGTGACGCTGGGACAGACCGTGATAAAGGCCAATGCGCGCAAGGTGCGGCGCATTGGCGGGGGCGCGGTGCTGGCCGGCTTTGCCGGGGCGACGGCGGACGCGTTCACGCTGCTGGAGCGGCTGGAGGCGAAGCTGGAGCGGTTTCCGAACCAGTTGGAACGGGCCTGCGTGGAATTGGCCAAGGATTGGCGCACCGACCGCTATCTGCGCCGGCTGGAGGCGATGATGGCGGTGGCGGACGCCGAGCATAGTTTTACCTTGACCGGCCAGGGTGATGTGCTGGAGCCAGAGGACGGGGTCATCGCCATTGGCTCGGGCGGGAATTATGCGCTGGCGGCGGCGCGGGCGCTGCTGGCGGTGCCGACACTGCAAGCCGAGGAGATTGCCCGCCGGGCAATGACGATTGCCGGCGATATTTGCGTCTATACCAACCATAATCTGGTTGTCGAAGTGATTGGGGGCGCACAATGAGCGACGCCCCCACCTTGACGCCACGCGAGATTGTGGCGGAGCTGGACCGGTTTATTGTCGGGCAGAGTGACGCGAAGCGGGCGGTGGCGGTGGCGCTGCGCAACCGCTGGCGGCGGCAGCAACTGGAGCCGGCGCTGCGCGACGAGGTGGTGCCGAAGAATATTCTGATGATCGGGCCGACCGGCTGCGGCAAGACCGAGATCGCGCGGCGGCTGGCGAAACTGGCGCAGGCACCGTTTTTGAAGGTGGAGGCGACGAAATTCACCGAAGTGGGCTATGTGGGACGCGACGTGGAGAGCATCGTGCGCGACCTGGTGGAGGTGAGCCTGACGCAACTGCGCGAGGCGAACCGCAGAAACGTGCAGGAGAAAGCCGAGGAGGCCGCCGAGGAGCGGCTGCTGGACGCGCTGGTGGGCGCGCAGGCGGCGGCGGATACGCGCAACCGGTTTCGGCGGATGGTGAAACATGGTGAGCTGGACGACAAGGATGTCGAGATAAGTGTGCAGGAAGCGCCGGCCGCGCCGGTGGGGCAGATCGATCTGCCCGGCATGCCGCCGGGGCAGATGATAAACCTGGGCGAGATGATGAAAGGCATGTTCGGCGCGCGACAGGCGACACGCAAGATGAAAGTGCCGGCGGCCCGGACGGCGCTGACCCGCGAGGAAGCCGACAAGCTGCTGGATACGGAGCAATTGACGCGTGACGCGGTGCGGCACGCGGAGACCAACGGCATCGTGTTTCTGGATGAGATCGACAAGATTTGCGCGCATACGGAAGGCGGCTATCGCGGTGGCGATGTGTCACGCGAGGGGGTGCAGCGGGATCTGCTGCCGCTGATCGAGGGCACGGTGGTGAACACGAAATATGGGTCGGTGAAGACGGACCATATTCTGTTCATTGCCTCGGGCGCGTTTCATGTGGCGAAGCCCGCGGATTTGCTGCCGGAATTGCAGGGGCGGCTGCCGATACGGGTGGAATTGGCGCCACTGTCGCGCGCGGACATGGAACGGATATTGACCGAGCCCGAACATTCATTGCTGAAGCAATATGCGGCGTTGCTGGCGACCGAGCAGGTGACGCTGAGCTTCACTGACGACGCGGTGGCGGCACTGGCCGGGCTTGCGGCGGACATAAATGAACGGGTCGAGAATATCGGTGCGCGGCGGCTGCATACGGTTCTGGAGAAGCTGCTGGACGAGATCAGCTTTTCCGCGACCGAGCGTGGTGGCGAGACGATTACGGTGGATGCCGCCTATGTGCGCGAGCGGGTGGCGCCGCTCGCGTCTCGCGGTGATTTGTCGCGCTTCATATTGTGATGGGCGAGGCGGCCATGACCGACCCGTTTGTGCGGCCGGAGGAGACGAGCGCCGCCGCGGCGATCGAGGCGATTGGCGAGGAACTGGCGGTGTTCGATGACTGGATGGACCGCTACCAGTTCATTATCGAGCTGGGGCGGAAATTACCGCCCTTTCCGGCGGCATGGATGGATGAGGCGCACAAGGTGCCTGGCTGCCAGAGCCAGGTTTGGATGGAAGGCGCGGTGCGGGACGGCAGCGTGCGCCTGGCCGGCGCCTCTGACGCGGCGATTGTGGCGGGGCTGATTGCCCTGCTGCTGCGGGTTTATTCCGGCCGGAGCGCGGACGAGATTTTGGCGGTGGACCCGGTGTGGCTGAAGGAGCTGGGCCTGCTGGGCGCGCTTTCGACCAA
>DAIDIQ010000133.1 GCA_027459285.1 Acetobacteraceae bacterium | reverse complement strand
GTGTTCTGTTGGGTGGGGTGGGGGCGATGTTGGTGGGTGGGGGTGTTGGGTTTGCGACGGGCTACGCTGGGTGCTTAGGTGTTGGGGTCTGGGGCCTCCCGGCCCCAGCGGGTCCAGGGCGGAGCCCTGGTTTTGAGCTTTTCCGCAGCCTGTTAGAGATATGAGCGAAGATGGGTGAGCGGGTACAGTGGGTGATTTACTCAGAAAGCTTCGGGCAAGACTTTTCGATATTCCATTGCCTCACCTGTTTCTCTGTTCGACGATCATATCTGGAGCTTGTTGCAATCTAAATCTCGCTACGGCCGGGTCATTTGGCTCTAAGCATCTGAATGTCACGCTGTAGCCCGTTGTCCCGGACGTGTCGATGAGTCCTCCCTCGAAGAGTCTACCGCTGGCGCCCATTAGGCTAGGGACAAAAACGCGGCCTTGACGCTGGCAATAAGCGTTTGCTTCCTTCAGAGCGACCGCTTGTGCTTTGACCCCGCCGCCACGGATTGGTGAATACCTTTCGGATACCGTGTAGGTGTTTGGTCCCGCAGGGAGGATGCCGGAACCGCTTGCACACCCGGGCAACGCTAAGATAACGAACAAACCAGCCACATAGTTCAGTCGTCGCGGATTTAATGGCAAAGCCATGGCGCCGTTCCCTAGTTGTCATTGATAAAATTCTAGAGCCAGATCATTAGCTAAACAAGGAGTATGATTCGGCAAACCCTGGGCTTTTCAACGCTCAGGTTCCATTTTCTCAGCTTGATGATGGCTGATACGGGAGTTGGCCAATAACGGCGGGATGGTTGGCGTGGTGGGAGCGGGTAAGGGGTATGGTGCTTTGAGGCGGTGTTTGGGGTTGGCTTGTGTCGGCGGGTTACGCTTCGCTAACCCGTCCTACGGGAGGGATGTCGGGTCTGGTGCGGGCTACGCTGGCTGTGTTTAGCGGTGGGGGACGCCGATGCCTAAGAGGAGGATGGGGATGTTAAAATCCGTTATCTTTCGCTGATCGGCACCCACCTGCAGCTCTTGCCAATTCGGCTGCTGCAAAATGGCGTCGAAATTATCGGCATTTTCCTGGAATGTTGGGTAGCATAAGATTACGCCGGTTGGCATGACGCCTATTGACGGTTCGAGCCGTTGGATGACCCCGGTGTGGAGCGCGTGGGCAAGGATTTGGTAGATGTCGGCGCGAAGGGAGTTCTCGTCGTCTGCATTGCCTGGCGCTTGCTTATTTATATCCTTGTATTTCGCATCGACAACAACTCGATGGGCATTTTCCGAAACCAAAAAGTCCGGCCTTACCTTGAAGCGTTCCCCCAAATTTTCGTTCGTGTATCCCGCCCAAACCTTGAGGCCTTGGATGTTTCGGAGGCAGACTTCGACGTAGCGTTCGAATAGTTCGGCTGTGGCGAGGCGGAAAGGGACGAGTCTGACGGCCTGGTTTTGGTTTTCATCCGGTGTTGGTTGGCTGGGGTCGAAGCCGGTGCGTGTGAGAATGGCGCGAGCGAGTGACAATGGGCGTGCGTAATGGCTGTAGGTGCCGGATTTACGTGCGGCCAGAAAATCCCGGGGCGTTATGCGGGCGATGGTTGCGCCGGCGAGTGCGGCTTCGATCTGGCGGGACCAGAGACGCCATTGCGCGTCCCGGCCAGTGAGATTCTGGCCGGTTGCACCGTCCAACAGGCGCTTTGCCCCGACCAGGGCGGTGCGCAGAATCCGGTTTTCCAGCGTGTTTTGTTCAAGAGCCTGAAAGCGACAGGGCACGATTTCGGGGTGGGCCTTGGCCAGGCTGGTAGCGACGTAGCGACCGACCATGATCTGGCCGCGGATTCGGCCGCGAAGGTCTTCCTGCCTCGTGATGAAGCCGCGGCGGAGATGCCGCTGCACGAGTTCCTGGGTTGCCTTGATGAAGGCGAGCGCGATGAGGGGGGACCAGTGGCCTTGGTCCGGTGCCTCGATGGGGGTTTCGTCGTCATAGATGGTCAGGCAGGCGTCGAGGTGGGGTGACACGTCTGGGTGGGCGGCGCAGGCGGCATACATGGCGAGATAGTCGATTTGGAATTGTTGATTGTCGTGATTGAAATTGCGGGGATTGACGATGAGTGGGTTGTCGGGCGCTTCGGGCAGGCGGCCGATGCCGACGAAATAGCCGAATGTGCCGTGTGGGGCGTCTCTCCACGCGGGGGTAATGCCGAAATAGCGTGGGTTGTTCGGCGATGCCCGCAAGGCGTTGCCGAACTGAGGGAATGCATCCGCCTCTACCAAATTCGCAAAGTCGACGGCTGTCCCCTCGATAAAGGGCATCGGTCAGGCTGCTTGGACAGCGGCTTCGATCGCCTGGATTGCGTCGAGCGCGCCGGGCTTGAGAACGCCGTCAGCCACGTATTCGCGGAGTAGCGGGCCGATCTGGTATTTCATCTTTCGGTTCAGGCCCGGGATATCGTTGGCAAGGAAGTAAGAATGTCCGGGCTGGACGTCGGCTGCGTTGTAATCAGAGGATAGCTGGTTGGTGTCACCAGTGAACAGCGCAGCCACTCTGCTGAATTTGTCCAGAGCCGCCTGACGGACGGCCTGGTTCTGGATTTGACTGACTGCGTCGCTGCTGGGGGCTATGTGGTGAAACGCAAAGCGGCGGCGAACGGCGTAATCCAGGTGTCCGATCGAACGGTCGGAGGTATTCATGGTTCCGATGATGTAGAGGTTTTCGGGAAGCGAGACAGGGGCTTCGCCGTATTGCAGGCGGACAGGCTGGCCGCGGTACTCCAAGGCATAGATCATTTCGCCAAGAACCGCGGCAACGTTGGCGCGGTTGATTTCGTCGATTACGAGAATGAAATTCTGATTTGGATTATTCCTTGCGAGATTGGCCATCCTGAGAAGCGGACCGGGAAGCACAGGATATGTCAGATGTCCATTGCCTTCCGATCTGATTCGGATTCCTTGGACAAAGTCGTCGTAGTTGTAGGACGGATGAAATTGGATGATCTGGATGCGGTCGTTCATGTCCCTTATTTGCTTCTCGACCTCGGTAGGTGCCGGAATGCCGCCGGTCTCCATGAACACGGCCACTTGTTTTGCTAACAGGGTTTTTCCGGTTCCGGGTGGCCCAGTAAGTATCAACTGCGATTGCGTTTCGAGAATGGCTTTGAGTTCATTCATGGCGTTCAACATCTCAGTTTTGTTGAAGATACCTCCGAAATACTTCGACAACCCTGTCGTGATCATTTCTTATTTGGGCTAATGCGAGAACACCTAGGGCCGGAGGGTGTGGCCGCCAATCGGGTGATACCGTCTCCCAGTCAATCCAGTTGACCGGTCCCCAGGTGTGGGCATACTCGTAATTTGGGTTGTATTCATATTGCAGGGGAATGCATAGGCTGCATATTCCGCGAACCGCTATCCCCTCAATCGCGACGAAGATGTCTCCCGGCTGTAAGTTAAAAAAGAAGTTTGTAAGCCTTCCTGGTAAGGTTTCCTGCGCATCTGTGTAGTGTTGCTGAATCAGAGCAGTGATAGCGACTAACCTTTCATGGTCTGGTACGTTCTGGTGCTGATGGATGAAGTCAGTCATGTCGCCCAGATCCGCCCATCCTTGCGCGACCACATGCCGCTGCTCAAGTTCGGCGAAATTGCAATGTTGGACAGCGATCGGTAGCCAATATGCAGCCATCTTAATCTACTCCTGATATGTTGGATTTGTTCGGTCTTAATGCTATCAAAACCCCATCCGCCGCTCGCCCCCCACCCTCCCCTCGCTCTCCGCCCGCAGGCGTTCCAGCCGCCAGGAATCGTTGGCGTCGGTGAGCGCGGCGGCGCGGTGGGTTTGGGCGAAGTCGGCGGCGGTGAGGGTGGGTAGCGCGTCCAGCGCGGCGGGGGGCTGGCTTTTGAAGAAGCCTTGCCAGGCGCGGCGGGATTGGGGGGGCGTGAGGTAGGTGAGGCGGAGCTTGACCAGGAAGCGGCGCAGCGCCGCGTGGTCAAGCCGGTCGGGCAGGTTGGTGGTGACGGCGACCGGCCCGGTATGATGGGCGATGGCGGTGAGGAGTTCGTTCACCTGGCTGATTTCCCAGACCCGACTTGCCGTGGCACGATCAAACAGAAAGCTGTCGGCTTCGTCAAGCAGAAGAAATAAATTATCGGCCCGGGCGGTGGCGAAGGCGTGGGCGATGTTGGCCTCGGTGCCGCCGATATAGGGGCTGAGCAGGTCGGAGGCGCGGCAGGCGAGAATGTCGAGGCCCATTGCCTCGGCGATGTGGCGGGCGAGGGCGGATTTGCCGGTGCCGGGAGGGCCGGAAAGCAGCAGCGAGACGGCGCGCGGCGCATCGGCCGCGGCGAGGCGGGCGAGGAGGGCCGGGATATCGGCATCGGCGTTGATCAGCGCCGGGTCGAACGCGATGGGGGGCGCGGGATCGGGCACCTGGGTGTGGCCGGTGACGGCGTGGGTGAGGCCGCGGAGAATGGTTTCGGCGGTGGCGGCATTGCCGCCGGCAAGGCGGGTGGCGCGGAGCGCGGTTGCGGCGAGCGCCGGGGCGGCGGGATAGAGCTTCGCGAGGGAGCGGGCGGCGGGCAGTGGCAGGGCCACGCCCTCGGCCGCGGCCAGGCTGTGCCAGAGGGCGGCGCGGACGGGGAGTGCGGGAATTTTCAGCTCGAGGCAGAGCGTCATGCGGCGGAGCACGGCAGGGCCGAAGGCGCCGATATCATTGGCGGTCCAGATGACCGGGGTGTTGCCGCCCTCGAGCAGGCGGTGGAGATAGGCGCGCGAGCCGCGGTGGGAATATTCGTCCTCCCGGTCGCGCGGGGCGAACAGATCCTCCGCCTCGTCGAACAGCAGCACGCTGCGGCCGGGCGGGGCGAGGCGCTGGGCGAGGCGCAGGCCGGAGAGACGGTCGTTCCGGGAGGGGTCGTTGCCGTCCTCGTCCTGTTCGGCGACGGGGCGCAGGTCGGCGCCGACATGGGCGGCGAGCGTCGCGGCGAAGCTGGTTTTGCCGGTGCCGACCGGGCCGTGCAGCAGGATGTGAATGGCGGGTTCGCGGCCGGCGAGTGCGGCGCGGAGCAGGGAGGCGGCGATATCGGCCGCCTCACCGAGATGGGCGAAGGCGGCCCAGGCGAGGCTCGGCGGGCGCGGGGGGGCGAGGAGTTGGTCGATCGGGTCTGCATCCGGGGGGGTGCCGCGGGTGAGGGTGCGCAGAATGGGGAGCGGGTTGAGGGAATGGTCGAGGTCGATGCGGAGCAGGCCGCTGGCGGGCAGGGGGGACGCGGCGCGGAGGCGGGCGGCGATGGCGTCGGCCGGCACGTCGAGCAGGCGCGAGAGGGTGGGGGGGTGACGGGTGACGTCGGCCCGGGCACCGCCGGCGGTGGCGATGCGATCGACCAGGGCCATGACCGGGAGGGCGTTGTGGCGATAGCGGAGCGCGAGGCCGAGGATGGCGAGATCGGTCGGATCGAGCCCGAGCAGGGGGGCGAGGGCCTGGCCCCATTGATCGACGAAATCGGGCCCGGCCCCCGCGGCGCGCGCGGCGGCGCGGGTGAGGGCGGCGCAGAGGCGCTGCCAGGCCGCCTGGGTGAGGGGGCGGCCCGGCGTGAGGGGCGCGAAGTTCGCGCCACCACCGGGGAGGGAGAGGCTCGCGCGGTATTCGTCGGCCCATTGCGCCAGCGCCAGGGCGAGCGGGCTGCGCGGCTCCAGCGTGCGGGTGAGGTTGCGCGCGTAGAGCAGCGCCTGGGTTTGGTCGGTTTTGGGGTGAGGACGGTCTAGCTCGATGATTTCCGCGTGCGCCAGGAAGTCGGTATGATCCATGCGTGAGGGATGACAGATGAGTGCGTCGGAACCGGACGTATTGGGGGTGCGGGTCGATTTTTCGGCGGGCGCGATTGCGGCGCGGTTGCGGCGGGGCGAGGGGCGCGGCGGCGCGTTGGCGCGGGCGGTCGGGGTGAAGCCGGGGCGGGCGCCGGCGGTGGTGGATGCGACCGCGGGGCTGGGGCGGGACGCGCTGCTGCTGGCGTCGCTGGGCTGCGAGGTGACGCTGATCGAGCGGGTGGGCGTGGTGCAGGCGGCGCTGGCGGCGGCGATATGCGAGGCGCGCGCGGCGGCGGATGCGATGCTGGCGGAGGCGGCGGCACGGATGCGGCTGGTGCGGGGAGACGCGATCGATCTGCTGGCCGGGATGGCGCCGCATACGGTACTGCTGGACCCGATGCACCCGGAGCGGGGAAATTCGGCGCTGGTGAAATTGCCGATGCGGCAGTTGCGGGCGGCGGTGGGGGATGACGAGGACAAGGCCGCGCTGATTGCGGCGGCGCTTGCCGCGGCGAGCCATCGGGTGGTGTTGAAATGGCCGGCGAAAGTGCCGCTGCCCAGGGGTGTGCCCGTGCCTGGTTATTCCATAGGTGGGAGGACGACGCGGTTTGATGTTTTTGTTAGATAAGACAAGGATTGTTCTTTTTGTGAACAAAAAGAACCAAAAAAACTTTATTTTTTGGGACTGCGTTTGGGGCGGCAGTTGCGTTAGGCCCCGCCCGAGACTCCAGGAAATAAAAGTTTTTTGCGCGACTTTTTTTCAAAAAAGTCGCTACTTGGCTTCCTATATGGCGATAAGCCTGGCGGCGAAAAACCCGTCGAGCCCGCCGAATTCGGGCCATAGGGCGGGGTGGGTGTGGAGGTGGCCTTGTTCGGTCGGTGGGGCGGGGAAGCCCAGGAATTCCTCCTCAGTGAAGGGAGATGGTTGCCAGAGGCCGGTGGCGAGCGCGGTTTTTATGCGGGCCGTGCCTTCCTCGGGCTGGAGGGAGCAGACGGCGTAGATCAATCGGCCGCCGGGTTTGAGCATGGTGTGGGCGCGGGCGATCAGCGCGTCCTGGGTGGTGGCGAGGGTGGCGATATCGGCCGGGCGTTTGAGGTGGGGCACGTCCGGGTGGCGGCGGATGGTGCCGGTGGCGCTGCATGGCGCATCGAGCAGCACGGCGTCGGCGCGGGTTGCGGGCTGAAAGAGCAGGGCGTCGGCTTCGATCAGGGTGACCGTGAGGTTCAGGCGGGTGAGGTTCTGGCGCAGGCGGGTGAGGCGGGATGGGTCACGCTCGATGGCGGTGATGGTTGCGCCGGTGGCGGCGAGTTGGGCGGTTTTGCCGCCGGGGGCGGCGCAGAGGTCGAGGATGGTTTCGCCTGGGCGTGCGGCGAGCAGTTTGGCGGGCAGGGCAGCCGCCGCGTCCTGCACCCAGAAATTCCCCTGGTCGAAGCCGGAGAGGGCGGTGGGCGCGGTGCCGGGGGGAAAGCGGATGGTGCCGGTGGGCAGCATTGTGCCGCCGTCGGGCATGGTGGCGCCGGGGCGGGGCGTGAGGTCGAGCGGGGCTTCGCGCTGGTGGGCTTGGGCAATTGCGCGCGCGTTGGGGCCCCAGGCGGCCCAGAGCCAGGCGGGCGTATCGAGCCGCGGGCCGTCGAGATCGTTGAGCGCGGCGGCGCCGGTGGCGGCAAGCTTGCGCAGGATGGCGTTCACCAGCCCGGTGAAGGGGCCGAGCCCGCAGGTGCGGCACAAGGCGACCGAGGTGGCGACCGCGGCGTGCGGCGGGGTTTGCAGCAGCAACAGGCCGGCGGCGCCAAGACGCAGAATGTGCCGCACGTCTGGCGGGGGGGCGCGGCGCAGAAAGGGTTCGAGTGCCGCGTCCAGCGTGCCGAGGCGGCGCAGCACGGCGGCGGCGAGGCGGTGGGCGGCGGCACGGTCACGTGGGGCGGCGCGTGCGGCGTCCAACGCGGCTTCCAGCGGCTGATGCCGGTCGAGCACGGCGCGGAGCAGGGCGAGTGCCGTTTCTCGGGTGGGGTCGGTCTCGGTCATGCGGCAGGCTTCTAGAGCGGTTCCAGCCAGACAGGAACCGCTCCGGGTATTGGCTGTGGCGTGGAGTGACGCCCGCGGGTGACCCAGCGGCGATATGCTCTGGCGCCGGGCGGGGGTGCGGGCCGGTGCCGGACTTCAAACTGAGACATTACCCAGGCGGCGCATGGGTTGAAGGGGGGACGACGCAACGCTAGGGTGTGGGTTGGTTTTGCGGCGGGGCGTTGCATGCCGGGGCACAGGGTTGAGGCGGTGGCGAATGCGTTCCTGCGCCGGGCAATGGCCGAGGGCGCGACGCTGACCAACATGACATTGCAGAAATTGCCTTATATCGCGCAGGGCTGGGCGTTGGCGTTGCTGGACCGTGCGTTGGTGGCGGATACGCCGGTGAGTTACCCGTATGGTCCGGTTTACCCGACCTTGTATGCCGCGTTGCGGGAATATGGCGCGGGGGCGGTGCGGCGGTTGATCCGGCAGGGTGATGGCATGCCGGGGGCGTTTTTCAGCCGTGACAGGCGGCCGGTGATCGATGCCGTGTTTGATGCCGACGAGGCGCGGCTGATTGATGCGGTATGGGAGAGCTACAAGGGCTTTTCCGTGCCGCAGCTGACGGCGCTGCTGCGCCGGCAGGCCGGGCCGATGGCTGTGGCGCGCGTGCCGGCGGGGGCGCGGCGGCCGATACCAAACGCCGCCATCAAGGCGCATTATGCGGCGTTGCTGGACGCGCGGCGGGGGGCGGCATGACGGGGGCGCCCGATTTTTCCCTGATTGGTGAAGATCCGCCGGACCAGGCCGCGACCAGCGCGGCGCTGACGGATGTGAGCGCCGAGCAAGAGCAACTGGACCGTGACCAGTTGCAGGCGAAAATCGATGACATGCGGGCGCTGACGGCGTTGAAGCTGAAATTCGGCCAGCAGATTCTCGCCTATCTGTGGGCGTTTTCCGCCTTCTGCGCGCTGGTGCTGTTGTTGCAGGGGTTTTCGGTCGGCCGGTTCGGGCTGCCGGTGCAGGTGCTGGTGACATTGGTTGGCGGCACCGCGGCCAGCGCGCTGGGCCTGGTTTCAGTGGTGCTGGGGGGATTGTTTCGCAATGCCGGGGAGGGCGGGTTTTTGCCACGATAGGGAAG
>DAIDIQ010000102.1 GCA_027459285.1 Acetobacteraceae bacterium | reverse complement strand
CCGCTGCAGGGTGGCGCCGCCGACATCATCAAGCGGGCCATGGTGCACATACCGGGGGCGCTGACGCGGGAAAAACTTGCTGCCCGGCTGCTGCTGCAGGTGCACGACGAGTTGCTGTTCGAAACGCCACCAGACCAGGCCAAGGCGGTTGCCCGCCTGGTCGCGGACATCATGGCCGGCGCCGCCACGCTCAGCGTGCCGCTGGTGGTTGAAACCGGCATCGGCCCAAGCTGGGCCGATGCGCATTAGGTGTTGGCACTGACGCCAGGATGGACGAAGACAAACGCGGTTGCCTTCGCCCATTCCGCCATGCTCACGGTGCCGCGGCGATCAGCGACTTGGCCCAGCTTTCCAGGTTGCTCTGGCTCTGCCCGGCACATTCGTTGGCGGCTATGTTTGCCGCACAGTTGATTTTATTCCAACCATCCTGAATCGGCTTTCCGGCACGCGTGACCTTGGAGGGCCAGACTTCGATAGCCGATCCCTGGTTCTGGATACCGACAGAGACCATGCCGGCCCAATTGACCAGCTTTCCCGTCGCGCCACCGGTCGAAAGCGGCACACCTGGTGCAGCTGTCTGATATTCGACCGGTTTTCCCATCTGCTGAATTTCTTGATAAACTTGTTTGTCGCCTTGTGGAACTGGGTCGTTCAATGTATGGTTTGAGAGTATGGCCCGAGGGCCAAGGGCCGCGCGGAATTGTTGCATGATACTGCGCGTGATCGGCATGCTGGTGGGGCCGTAAACACCTTTCAACTGGCCGTTCTGCGTCGTCTCACTCAAATTCTCGAATCTTGTCGTGTCGAAATCGATCGGCGTGGTCGTCCAGGCGTCATAATCATGAATCGACCCTGTCAGGCATGCCTGATCCGCCTGGTTCGAATAGCCCGCTGCGAACAGGTTGACGATAGACGTCGAGTCGGGCGGGTTGACATATGGCTCGGCTGATTGATGGCTGCACGATGTATTGGAGACTTCGGCGATCAGCGGGTTCGCGTCATAGCGCGCTGCCAGCATGCCCTGTAGGGTCCGCCAGGCGGTCTGATACGTGCCCGTCCAGAAGCGGCCCACCGTCACCAAGGTTCCGTTCGAGCGCAGATGTATCGACACCGGTCCGCCCGCCAATTCCTTCACCCAGGTCGGCGCGACCGACCCGGCGGCAACGCGCAGCAGCGCACGCATGGGCGTTGCCGGATATTCGGCGTTATATTTTTCGAGCGTCGACAGAGCCTGATCGATCGGAGCCGGATTGAACGACGCCGAGTTGGTCGGCTGCAACTGGGCCCAGGTCACGTTGATGACATAGCCCTGCATCATGCCCGGCTCGCCGAACGCATCGCTCATGCTGTTGTCGGGCTGGCAGGCATTGCTCGCCTGCGCCACGCAATGATCGTCACCCATCGAGATCAAGCCCGCCAGATATGGCTTGATCGCCGCCACCTGACCCGAGCTTGCCGCCTGGGCCAGACCAGGTGCCACCATCAGTCCCGCCATTGCCACGCCGCTGCAAAGCACACGCCGGAAGCCGTCTCGCATTTCGTCTCTCCTGCTCAATTAGTGAGGTGAAGCAAGTTTTATGAGACGAACGTTAAGCCGCGGTGAACGCGCCGCGATGTTTCCGGCACCCCTTCCTTGTCCAATCCTCGCGAATGGCCTATAGGCCGCCGCTCGCCGGCACCCCTGGAGGCCGGCGCTGCGTTATCCAAGGAGCATGCAATGGCCAATTTCGTGACGATCGAGGCCGAGGCGCGTGCGCGATCCGGTAAGGGGGCGGCGCGTGCAACTCGGCGAGCGGGCAAGATTCCCGCGGTTCTCTACGGCGCCCGGCAAAAGCCCGCGCTGATCGCGCTCGACCCCAAAGCGGTCCTGCGCGAGTTACACAAATCCGGCTGGCGGTCCCGCCTGTTCGAGGTCAAGCACGGTAATCTCACCGAGCGCGCCCTGATTCGTGACGTGCAGTTCCATCCTGTCACCGACGCGCCCGAACATGTCGATTTCCAGCGCCTCGCCCCCGGTGAGCAGATCCGCGTCGCGGTCGCGGTGCGCTTCCACAACGATGCGGCAAGCCCCGGCCTGAAGCGTGGCGGCGTGCTCAACGTGGTTCGCCACACGATCGAAGTGCTGTGCGACCCCGAGCAGGTGCCCGCGCATTTCGACGCCGATCTCACCGGCCTCGAGATCAACGACAACATACGGTGGCACAACCTGACCGGCACGGAGAACTGCACCGCCACCGTGCACCGGGATTTTGTCGTCGCAACCGTGGCACCCGGCGCCAAGATGACCGAAACCCCGGCCGAAGCGGCCGACGCGGCGGCAAAGGCCAAGGCACCGGCCAAGGCGGCGGCGGCGCCGGCCAAGGCAGCGGCGCCGGCGAAAAAGAAATAAGAGCGCGCGGGTGGGGTCGGCGTGACCCCACCCCGCTCCCCGTTCCGAGGCGTTTCCGTGCTGCTTTTCGTCGGCCTTGGCAATCCCGGCACCGAACACGCCATGCAGCGCCACAATGTCGGCTTCATGGCGATCGATGCGATCATCGCCAGCCATCGCTTCGGGCCGGCCCGCGCGCGCTTCAACAGTTTCATCACCGAAGGCCAGGTCGGCACGGCCCGCGTCATCGCGCTCAAGCCGCAAACCTATATGAACGATTCCGGCGCCGCCGTGCAGCCTGCCGCCGCCTTCTATAAAATCCCGCCACAGGATATTTTCGTCTTTCACGACGATCTCGACCTGGCGCCTGGCCGGGTCAAGGTCAAACGCGGCGGCGGTGCCGCCGGGCATAACGGGCTTCGCGCCATCGACCAACGCCTGGGCACGCCGGATTATTACCGCGTCCGCATCGGCATCGGCCATCCGGGCCACCGAGATCGGGTGCTCGGCTACGTGCTCGGGAATTTCGCCAAGGCGGATCAGGCCTGGCTTGCCGCGACACTCGGCGCGATCGCCGACGCCGCCTTCCTGCTCACCGACCATCGGGCGGAAGACTTCATGACCAGGGTCGCGGCTCTGACCCAGGGGGAGACATAATGGGCTTCAGTTGCGGCATCGTCGGCCTGCCGAATGTCGGCAAATCCACCCTGTTCAACGCGCTTACCGCCACCATCGCGGCGCAGGCGGCGAATTACCCGTTTTGCACCATCGAGCCGAATATCGGCCGCGTCGCGGTGCCCGACCCGCGCCTTGCCATCCTTGCCGATATCGGCAAATCGGCCCGCATCGTGCCCACCTCGCTCGATTGCGTCGACATCGCCGGGCTCGTCCGCGGTGCCGCCTCGGGCGAGGGGCTCGGCAACCAGTTCCTCGCCAATATCCGCGAGGTCGATGCCATCCTGCACGTTCTGCGCTGCTTCGAGAATACCGACATCACCCATGTCGAGACCAGCATCGACCCGGTGCGGGATGCCGAGATCATCGAGACCGAGCTGATGCTCGCCGATCTCGATGGGCTTGAACGCCGCCTGCCCGCGTTGCAGAAGCGCGCCCGCGGCAATGACCGCGACAGCGTCGCCGAGCTTGCCCTGGTCGAACAAATCCTTCCCGCGCTTCAACAAGGCCGCCCGGTGCGCAGCCTGGTCACGCCGGAAAACCGCGCCGCCATCCGCCGCCTGCAGCTTCTTACCAGCAAACCCGTTCTCTATGTCTGCAACGTCGATGAGGATCATGCCGCCACCGGCAATGCCCTGTCGGCCGCTGTCACCGCCAAGGCCGCCGCCGAGGGTGCGGCCACCGTCATCGTCTCGGCGGCCATCGAGGCCGAGCTTGCCCAGTTGCCGTCATCCGAGCGTGGGGAATTTCTTGCCGGCCTTGGCCTTGCCGATTCCGGGCTCGACCGTGTCATCCGTGCCGGCTACGGGTTGCTCGGGCTGATCACCTATTTCACCGTCGGCCCAAAGGAAACCCGGGCCTGGACCATTCCCGCCGGCACCCGCGCGCCGGCCGCCGCCGGCGTCATTCACGGGGATTTCGAACGCGGCTTCATTGCCTGCGAGACCATCGCCTATGCCGATTACGTCGCGCTGCGCGGCGAGGCCGGCGCCAGGGAAGCCGGCCGCAACCGCATCGAGGGCAAGGATTATATCGTCAAGGACGGCGATGTATTGCTGTTTCGCTTCAATGTGTAAGGAATTACTCCTTCTCTGAACCGGACCCGTGCCCGCCCTCTGCCCGTCAAGCAGATCGATCGACCTCCATCCGGTGGTCAGACCGAAATCTCCACACAGACGGGCACATGGTCCGAGGCCGGTTGCCAATCCCGCGCGTCCTTCAAGATTGCGTGCCGCAACAGGGAGGAGGCCAGATCATCGCTGACCCAGGCATGGTCGAGCCGCCGCCCACGGTCCGACGCGCGCCAGTCCCGGTTCCGGTACGACCACCAGGTATAGAGTTTTTCCCCCTCGGCCACGAAGTGTCGCACGGCGTCATGAAACCCGCCTTTTTGCAGCGTCAGCAGCGCCTCGGTTTCGACCGGCGTATGGCTCACGACATCAAGCAATTGCCGATGGCTCCAGACATCATGCTCAAGCGGTGCTATGTTCAAGTCGCCCAACAAGACACTGCGTCGCGGTGGCTCGCGGCCAAAAAATTCCGTCATCTCGCGGATAAACTGGAGCTTATGGGCGAATTTATCATTCAATTTCGGGTCCGGCACATCGCCACCCGCCGGGACATAGAAATTATGCACCGTCAACGCCCCGCTCGGCACGGCCACCCGCACCGCCAGATGCCGGCAATCACCCCGCGCGCACCAGTCCGGCGTATCATCGACCGGCGTGATCGGCAGGCGAGACAGGATGGCAACCCCGTTATAGGCCTTCATCCCGCGGAACAGCATGTGCGGAAAACCCGCCGCCTGCACTGCCTCGAGTGGGAATAAATCGTCCGGAACCTTTGTTTCCTGCAGGCATAGTATATCCGGGCGTAGTTCCTTTACCAATGCATTCAGCAAGCCGCCACGCAGCCGCAGTGAATTGATGTTCCAGGTGGCAATCCGCAATCCCGCCGCGCCGGCGGCGGCGCCTGTTCGTTTTATCGCCATTGCCCCCTCGGTCTTCGCCAATGCGTGGCCCCCAGACTGGAACCGCTTCAATCATCCGGGTCCGCCTCGGTTCGGCGGCAGATTTGGATCCTTGTAGACAAACAAAGCCGGGTCGAACCCGGCATTGCCGGTGTCGATATCATACAGGCTCACCTTGGTCAGGTTGCCCTGCGCGTCATCAACCACCCAGGACTTCAAACTCAGCGGATTGGTGGAAAAATCGAGCGTCAGTTTGCCCGCCGCCTCCTCGCCGGCGCGCGCAAGCGTAATCTTCACCTCGCCCGGACCACGCTGCAACGCCAGAACCTTCACCCCACCCGAAGGGCCGAGGTCAATCCGATCCGCCAGCAGAATGCCCAGGGGTGATTTACGCACCGGCATGCTGCTGGTCTGATCCAGGGAATTGTCGCGGAAAATCACCTTGCCGCCTCCTGCCACCAGCAATAACGGGCTTGGCTTGTCATACTGAAAGCGCATTCGCCCGGGGCGCCATAGCCAGGCCGTGCCGTTCGATATCGTGCCGTCCGGCGCAACCTGGGTGAAGCGCGCCTTCAATGTATGGATGGTGTTCAGATAGGCTTGGATCGCATCGATCATCGTTGCATCGCCGGCTGAAGCGGCAAAGCCCGCGCGGCTCACCAGCATCGTCAGTCCCGTCAGCGCCAGCATGGCTCGTCGCCGCATCATTCAATTCCCATACAAAGCCAGACAAGAAAAGGCAGTTTCTCTCTCGAACAAGAAATCCGGTCACGCGCCATCGTCGGGCGCGAGCAACGAAAGCCGGTGTCGCGGCCGGAAAATCCTCGTCCCGCGGTCGGCCGAACCCCGTCGGTCATCACCCATTCGTCACCCTATAGATCGCGATGCGTTCGCATCGGGCCGGTGCCGACATGATCTCATCGCGCTATAACCAGATCATGGCGCCACCGCGGCAAGCACGTGTCGTACCGTGCCGAACCCGCGTCGATGATGCACGCAAGGCCCATGCGCTAGCAAGGCGGCGCGGTGTTGCCTGGTTGCGTATCCGGCATGTTCGGCAAAGCCATATGCCGGATAGCGTGCGTGCAGCCGGGTCATTGCCCGGTCCCGCGTCACCTTTGCGAGGATCGAGGCGGCGGCGATCGACACGCTCAGCCCGTCACCGCCAATCAGGCATTGGCCGGGGCATGGCAGCGTCGGCAGCGCGTTGCCATCGACCAGGACCAGATCCGGCGGAACGGGCAGGCGCATCACCGCGCGCCGCATCGCGAGCAGGCTCGCGCGCAGAATATTCAGATGCCCGATCTCCCGCACCGATGCCGCGCCGAGGCCGATCAGCACCGACGGATCGTCGCGGAGCGCGCGCGCGGCCGCCACGCGCGCGGCGGAACTCAGGCGCTTCGAATCATCAAGGCTAGCCGCCAGCTGCGCCGATGGTGGCCGCAGAAACATTACCGCGCCCGCCACGACCGGTCCGGCCAATGGCCCGCGCCCGGCTTCATCGACCCCGGCCACCAGCCCGCCCGCCGCCCGCTCCCAGCTCAAATCCGGCATGCACGCCGGTTAACACCACGGCCACCCTGCCGGCTACAGGGCCAGTGTCATCTGCGCCTGCGCAAGCCCCGGTGATGCCGCCTCTGGCACCTGAAAGGCCCCGGTGTCGAGCGGCGCCGGCGGCAGGAACCCCAGTTTTCGCGTCGCGACCGCAAAGCGCTGCCGCAGCAGCTGCGCATAGGCCCCCTGGCCGACAAAGCGCGCATGAAACGCGGGTTCGTTCAGCCGGCCCGCCCGCGTCTCGCGTATCAGGCTCAGCACATGCCGCGCCCGCTCCGGGTAGTGGGTCGCGAGCCATGCCTCGAACATCTCGCGCAGCTCGTGCGGCAGGCGCAATAGCACATAGCCGGCAGCGCTCGCGCCCGCCCGCCGGGCCGCCGCCAGAATCGCCTCCAGCTCGGCATCGTTCAGGCCGGGAATCATTGGCGCTGCCAGCACGTTCGCCGGTATCCCGGCCGCATCCAACACCCGTATTGCCTCCAGCCGCCGCCCCGGGGTCGCCGCCCTCGGCTCCATGCGCCGGGCCAGATTGGGGTCGAGCGTGGTCACCGAGACGTGGACCCGCACCAGCCGCCGCGCCGCCATGGCGCGCAAAATATCGAGATCGCGCAGCATACCGGCCGATTTGGTAACGATCGTGCATGGATGGTTGAAGCGCTCCAGCACCTCCAGCACCGCCCGCGTCAGTCGCAGCACACGTTCCACCGGTTGGTATGGGTCGGTGTTGGTTCCCAACGCAATCGGCCGGCATACATAGCCGGGCTTGCGCAATTCCCGTGCCAGCAGCGCGGCAATGTCGGGCTTGAAGCTCAGCCTAGTCTCGAAATCCAACCCGGGCGACAAGCCGAGATAGGCGTGCGTTGGCCGCGCAAAGCAATAAACACACCCATGCTCGCAGCCACGATACGCATTCACCGACCGGTCGAAGCCCAGATCAGGGCTGTCATTGTAACTGATCGCGCTTTTCGCCGCATCCTTGGTGAGCGTGGTTTGCAGCCGGGGCAAACCGGCCAATTCCGCGAGGCTGCCCCAGCCATCATCGAATGGCTCCGCGCTCAGCCGGTCGAATCGCGGCGCCGGGCTTGCCACGGCCCCCCGGCCCCGCGCCCCGCCGGGCTTTTGCAGCCAATCCGCCTGTGACGTCTCAGCCACAGCGGGCTGTGTCATGCGGCCCACCCCGGCTTGTCCGCCGCGCCCGCGCACGGCATGACCGGTCTGCCCATGATTGGTATCCGCCGCATCACGCATGGCTTAAACCCCGCGCCAAGGCGCGCAGCATGCGAAAGAACGGCTCAAAGGTCAAGAACAGAAAAAGAACGATTCATTAATTCAAGCGTGAACAGATAAGGAATAGCGTCGATCGTGCCGCGTCCCCCCACCGTATCGTCACTGAAAGGTGTCAACACACCGTGAAAAGGCCCACGCTTAAGCTCCGGCGCATCCGCCGCCTGCCACTATTTTCACCCCGGCTGTGGATGCGCCGCATCGCCTTCTGGATCGGCGCCGTCGTGGTCGCGGTCATTGCCTGGATGTTCGCCAAGTTGGCCGACGGCGCGGGTGATCTGTTTCAGCGCCTGCTGCACGTCTCGCCCCTGCTGCCGCTCATCGTTTCGCCGCTCGGCATCATGCTCGTCTGCTTCCTCACCCAGCGCTTCTTTCCCGGGGCGGAAGGCAGCGGCATTCCGCAGGTCATCGCCGCCATTCACAGCGGTGATGTCGGCCACATGAACGCCATGCTGAAGATCCGCACCGCGGTCGGCAAACTCGCCCTCACCCTGGTCGGCCTTCTCGCCGGCGCCTCCATCGGCCGCGAGGGCCCGACCGTGCAAATCTCCGCCACCCTGATGTATAATATGGGCCGCATTCTGCGCCTGCCCCGCACCGACATGCTGAACGCCCTGGTGCTCGCCGGTGGCGCCGCCGGCATCGCCGCCGCCTTCAACACGCCTCTCGCCGGTGTCGTCTTCGCGATCGAGGAACTCAGCCATTCCTTCGAATCGCGCACCTCCGGCCTTACCCTTACCGCGGTCATCGTCGGCGGCATCGTCAGCCTGGCGCTTCAAGGCAATTATACCTACTTCGGCGTCAGCAACGCCGTGCTCGGCTTCAATGCCGGCTGGTGGGCGGTGCTGCTGTGTGGCGTGGTCGGTGGTCTGGCCGGCGGTGCCTTCGCCGCCCTGCTGGTGCGCGCCGGCAAGGGCATGCCCGGCATGCTCGGCCGCTTCATGCGGCAGCGGCCATTGGCCTTCGCCGCCACGTGCGGGCTGCTCATCGCCCTGTTCGGACTGGCCTCCAGCGGGTCCAGCTATGGCACCGGCTATGCCCAGGCCCGCAGCCTGGTCGAAGGCCACACCACTGTCCCGCTCAGTTACGCGGTGCTGAAATTCTGTGCCAACGTCGTCAGTTATATCTCGGGCGTGCCGGGCGGCATTTTTGCCCCCTCACTCGCGGTCGGGGCCGGGCTCGGCCAATATCTGTCGCATCTGGTGCCGGCCCCATCCGGCGCCGTCGTGCTGCTTGGCATGGTCGCCTATTTCACCGGCGCGGTGCAGGCACCCATCAC